>DASVMX010000554.1:0-20134 GCA_036384215.1 Ktedonobacteraceae bacterium
GATAGGCGCTCAGCGCCTATCATGCTTGTTCCTGGGAGCCTGACTCATCCTTAAAATTGAAACCTTTCATTTGCTATTGCTTGTGTGCCATAATACAATGCAGCAAGGTCACCAGGAACACAAGAAAAGGCGAAAGGTGGAGATTTCGCGGAAGAGAGGACTATGAAAGTTTCCCTGTTCATCACTTGTTTCAATGATACCCTTTTCCCGCAGTCCGGGCGCGCGACGGTGGAGTTGCTCGAACGCCTGGGCCATATCGTCGATTTCCCCGAGGAGCAGACCTGTTGCGGGCAGATGCATTTTAATACCGGCTACCAGCGGGAGGCGCTGCCGCTGATCCGGCGTTTTGTGCAGATTTTTGGCCAGGCGGAGGTTGTGGTCGCGCCTTCGGCGTCCTGTGCGGGGATGGTGCGCGAGGTGTATCCACTGGCCGCAGAGTGGTTTGGCGATCAGCAGTTGCTGGCCGAGGTGCAGGCGCTGGCGCCGCGCGTTTACGAACTGACCGAGTTTCTTGTCCATCGCCTGGGCCTGGAAGACGTGGGTGCGTACTATCCGCATCGGGTGACGTATCATCCAACCTGTCATTCATTGCGTTTCTTGCGCGTAGGGGATGCGCCTCTGCGCCTGCTGCGCGCGGTGCGCGGTCTGGACCTGGTGGAACTGCCGGGCGCGCAGGAGTGCTGCGGTTTTGGCGGGACATTCGCGGTGAAAAACGCCGATACATCGCTGGCTATGCTGAATGATAAACTGCGCAATGTGCTGGATACGCAGGCGGAGGTGTGTGCCGCGGCTGATAATTCGTGTTTGATGCATATCGGGGGCGCGTTGCATCGCCAGCGGGCGGGGGTGCGTACAGTTCATATCGCGGAGATTCTGGCCGCGACGGAAGAAGGGAGCCTGCGATGAGCGAGCCAACAGGCCTGTCCTTGAAGGGGCGTCCTCTCCCTACATTTCAGTCTATGGCGAAGCAAGCGCTGGGTAACTCACAGTTGCGTCGTAATTTGCGCAAAGCGACCAGCACGATTCGCGATAAACGCGCGCGCGTGGTAGGGGAGATGCCGGATTGGGAGGAGTTGCGCGAGGCTGGACGCGCGCTAAAGGAGCGCGCGCTGCGCCACCTGGACACGTATTTGCTGGAATTGGAGGCCTCGGTTCGACGCGCTGGCGGCCAGGTTCACTGGGCGCGCGACGCCGAGGAGGCAAACGCGATTATTGCGCGGATTGTTGAGGACCACGGCGCGCGCGAGGTGATCAAGGTGAAATCGCTGACCACCGATGAGATCCGGCTGAATAGCGCGCTGGCGGTCAGGGGCATCAAGGCCATCGAGACCGACCTGGCCGAGCTGATTATCCAGCTCGCGGGCGAAGGTTCCTCGCATATTCTGGTCCCGGCAATCCACAAGAACCGCGCCGAGATCCGCGAAATTTTCCGGCGCGAACTTAAGGTAGAAGAACTCACTGACGAGCCGCGCGATCTGACTGCTGCCGCCCGCGCCCATCTGCGCCGCAAGTTTCTCTCGACGCCGGTGGCGATTAGCGGCGTGAACTTCGCGGTAGCCGAGACGGGCAGTGTGTGTGTGGTGGAGTCCGAAGGCAACGGGCGGATGTGTGTGACGCTGCCCCAGGTATTGATCTCGGTGATGGGCATTGAAAAGGTGTTGCCGACCTGGCAGGATATGGAGGTTTTCCTCCAGTTGTTGCCTCGTTCATCGACCGCCGAGCGTATGAATCCCTATACTTCGCTCTGGACTGGTATGCACGAAGGGGATGGGCCGCGCGAGTTTCACCTGGTTTTACTCGATAACGGGCGCACTCAGGTGCTGGCGGATACTGTGAGTCGCCAGACGCTTAACTGCATTCGTTGCAGCGCCTGCCTGAACATCTGCCCGGTCTACGAGCGCACGGGAGGACACGCCTATAGTTCGGTCTATCCTGGTCCTATTGGTGCGATTCTCACGCCGCAACTGCTGGGCATTAAACAGGCGAGTACGCTGCCTTATGCTTCGTCGCTCTGTGGAGCTTGCTACGATGTCTGCCCGGTCAAGATCAACATTCCCCAGATTCTGATCTACCTGCGTGGCCGGGTCGTGCGCCAGAAGCGGCTCAGTCACCGGCTGCGTGAGCGCGCGGACCCGGAAGGCATGGTTATGCGCGTAATCGCGCGCACCTTCGCCATGCGCTCGCGCTACGAGCAGGCGCAGAAGCTGGCTCAGCTTGGCCAGTTGCCTTTGAAGCGCGGCGATTTTATCGAATGGTTGCCTGGCGAACTGGGCAACTGGACGATTATGCGCGATCTGCCAGCAGTGCCGAAACAGAGTTTCCGCGATTGGTGGCGCGAGCGCCAGCAGGCGCGACGCAGCGGCGAGGAGAGTGAAGCATGAGCGATGGTACAAACGCGCGCGAAGCGATTCTAGGTCGTATCCGCGAGGCGCTCCAGGACGTGCCCGCCAGCGAGCATCCCGAGGTAGTCGCTGTTGAGCGCACCTATCTGCACAGTGGCAGTTCTGAGCGCGTGGAGGTGATTGAGCGTTTCATCGAGCGCGTGACTGACTATAAGGTCAAAGTCAAGCGCGTCGGAGTGCGTGAACTTCCCGCGGCCATTGCCGCGGCCTGTGCTGAACGTGGAGTAAAGCGCCTGGTCGCGCCGACTGATCTACCGCCAGATTGGGCGCCCGCGCAAGTCGAGCTGCTGCGCGATGATCCGCCCCTGAGTGATGCACAATTGGATGGCAGCGATGGTGTGCTCACCGGCTGCGCGCTTGGTATAGCCCAGACAGGCACAATTGTGCTGGATGGTGGCAGTGCTCAGGGCCGCCGCGTACTCACCTTGCTGCCGGACTACCACCTGTGCGTGATCAACGAAGCGCAGATCGTAGAGCTTGTTCCCGAGGCCATCACCCGTCTGGGCGACGCGATCAGACTCCATCACCGGCCTCTGACCTTTGTTTCCGGCCCTTCTGCCACTTCAGATATCGAGCTCAACCGTGTCGAAGGAGTCCACGGTCCGCGCACTCTTGATGTGCTGGTCGTTTCCTGAGCGAAGAGGCAAGCTCCATTCACGGGGAAACTTTGCTTGTGATAAACATGCCAGCGGCTTTTGTGACGTGGATGGTGCCGTAGGCGGTCAGTTCCTGCTGCATGTGTGATCTGAGCGTAGTCAGTTGGGTTTCGTTTAAACGAGAGCCCAGGAAGCCTGAACGAGCGTAGGCGAGCAGCGGTTCGACCTCGCTGACTTCCAGCGCGTCTTCGTAGGTGAGCAGGACTACGGAGGCGAAGAACGGCTCCAGGAGTTCCTGTCCGTTCTCCAGGGCAAAGGGCAGGCGCTGGCCCATGCCGCGCCAGGGAATGTCCGGCAACGCTTGCTGGACAAGGGCGTCCATTTCGCGCATATGCTGGCGGCCAATGGTTGTGGCATAGAGATGCCCGCCTGGTTTCAGCACGCGCCGGATCTCAGCCAGTGCCTGTGGCAAGTTGGGCACGTGATAGAGCATATGGTTGGCGATGACTGCATCCAGGCTTTGATCCGCGTAGGGTATGGCCAGCGCGTCAATTACCTGGTAATGAAAACGCTCCTCGCCCAGCCGCTGGCGGGCTTCGTGAAGCATACCCGGCGAGAAATCGGAGAGCGTAATCTGCCAGCTCACCGGGATATGTTGTTGATTGCCTGACCAGAGCCAGCCGGGTCCGCAGCCCAGTTCCAGAACGCTGCCGCCCTCGTCGACGCGCAGTTGATCGAAGACCCAGCGCTGCCAGCCGTACTTATTTACGCTGAAGCGCCGATTCAACTCTACGCGTGCGCTAAAGTTTGCAGCATCTTTATACTGCTCATTCAGGAGATACTCCTGATCCCTGTATCCTGGCATCTTATCGGCTCTCTGCTTCTTATTTTCCGCTTAGCAAAAATTCCACGAGATCCACGCGTTTGACCTCGACCTGCTTCTTTTCTGTTTCCAGGCCACCTGCCTGGAGATCTTTCACAGTTACAAAATTGCCAGCCAGTTCGTTGTCGCCCAGCAGCAGAGCGTAGGCTGCGCCGGAGGCATTGGACTGTTTCATCTGTGCCTTCCCGCTACGCCCGCCATAGCTCATCTCAGTCTGGATGCCAGCCCCGCGCAGTTCCGCGACCAGGCTGACTGTGGCGTCTTTGAACTCGGCGCTTTTGCCAAAGCTAACCACAAATGCGCGCGGCTTTGCTGCCTCTGGTGGCTGAATGCCGCGTTTTTTCAGTTCAAGGATAATGCGCTCAATGCCCGCGCCAAAGCCAATGCCCGGCGTGTGTGAGCTGCCCAGGATCTCAGCCAGTCCGTCGTAGCGTCCGCCGCCGGTGAGTGCGAGGTTATCATCGCTGGATGTGAACTCGAAGACCGTGCGTGAATAGTAGTCGAGTCCGCGCACAATCAGCGCATCGTGTTCGACTGGCACGCCGTAGAGCTTGACAAGGCGTCGGGTTGCTGCGAAATGTTCCTGGCAGGGCTCGCAGAGATGATCCGAAATCCTGGGAGCCGCCGCGATCTTCGCCTGGTCGCGCGGATTTTTGCAATCGAGCAGGCGCAGGGGATTCTTCACAAAGCGCACCTGGCAATCTTCGCAACAATCGTCGAGCAGCGGCTGGTAATAGGCTTTGAGCGTTTGAATATATTGTGGACGGCAATTGCCATCGCCGATGCTGTTCAGACGCACACGCACATTTTTCAGACCCAGGCGCGTATAGACCTGATAGAGCAGGCCAATCACCTCGGCATCGATGGCTGGATCGCCATCGCCAAGCACCTCAACGCCGAACTGGTGGTGTTCACGAAGTCGCCCGGCCTGCGGTTTATCGTGGCGGAAAACCGGCGCGCTCAGATAGTAGAGCTTGACCGGTTGCGCTAACTGGAACATTCCATGCTCCAGATAGGCACGCACAACGCCCGCCGTACCTTCGGCACGCAGGGTGATATTTGTGCTGTTCCCTTCTTTATCCGGCCGATCATCAAAGCTATACATCTCTTTTTCTACCACATCCGTGCCCTCGCCAGAGGTACGCCGGTAGAGCGATGTCTCTTCCAGCGTCGGCGTATCAATGCGCCGATAGCCAAACGTCTCCGCGACCTCGACCGCCACCTTTTCAACCAGACGCCAGTACGGCTGCTCGTCGGGCAGAATATCTTTAAACCCCTGGAGAGCTTTATATTGTTGAGACATGTGAACACCTTCTTCATAGAGAATTTTGTTTCGCCATTATAACAGAATTACGGATTTTTTGCGCGTGAACTTCTCCGGCCCATCTGGTCAGGGCTTTCCCATTCTCTGCTTCGCCTGCACTGGTCCCGCTGCGCGGTCCTTTGGGGTCTATTTGCTGCATGTTTTGCGGGCTAAGCCCGCAAAACATGCAGCAAATAGACTTTGCGAGCTGCCGCAGGCGGCGAGTTTGGAAAATGGGAAAGCCCTGCCTGGTCAGGGCTGTTGCAAGATCGGGAAGAAAAAGCCAGGCGGGAGTGCAGAGGGCGGCAAGCCCTCTGCCAGGGTTCGGGGTGTCCCCGAAAACCCCTTTTTCCTCCTTTTGCGAGCTGCCGCAGGCGGCGAGTTTGGAAAATGGGAAAGCCCTGACCTGCCTGGTCCAACGCCCTTGTCATCGCGCCTTATCTCTGCTACACTCCCCGTAGACAGATATCAAAAACACCTGGTTTTCAAAGAAGCAACGTGTTTGCTTGATCTTTATGCAGATCGAAAAACAGTGCGCTCTCTTTCTGATTGCTCGCGTGATAAGTGGATGAGGATAGGAATGGATCAATTACGTAATACTGCAAAAAAGCAGCCTGGGACTGAAAAAAAACGTGTTGGGCAGATCGTGTCAGCTCTCCGCCCTCTCCAAACAGGCTTTGGGCAGCAGGATCGCTGGATGAGCGCGTTAATCGTTCTGGTGCTTTTTCTCCTTGCTATGGCCTTCAACCTCTACAAAATTGGCTCACCCAGCATCTGGTTTGACGAAGCGCTTTCGGTGACACGTGCACAGCAACCGCTGCCAGTACTCTTGCAAATTGTGTCAGTCACTCAGCCAAATATGGCGCTCTACTACTTTGTGCTCCACTTCTGGTTGGGGATCACGGGTTTATTGGGGTTCCACGCGACCGAGGCCGTGGTGCGTTTTCCATCCGCCCTTTTTGCTGCGTTTGATGCGCTGCTTCTCTATTTCCTGGCCAGGCGCTTTTTTGGCTCACTGCTAGCCATCTTCGCCTCTTTGTTCTACTTACTCAATGCCCTGCAATTGACTTACGCGCAGGAGACGCGCTCTTACAGTCTGCAATTGTTCTTCCTGGGCCTTGCATGGTACGCGCTCTGTGCGCTTTTCTCCAGCGACCTTACACCGCGGCAGGCGCGGAACTGGTGGCTCTGTTATGTCCTTGCGACGACCCTGGCTGTGTACACGCATCTCTTTAGTGAACTGGTGCTGGCCACACAGGCGCTGACGATTGTGTTTCTGTTCATTATTCCCAATGCCTGGCGAGCGAGTGTGCGCTGCCAGGTTCGCCCTTTGCTCATTAGCTGGGCTTGCGTGGCCATCCTGGTTGCTCCTCTGCTCTACGCCAGCCGGGTTGGCTCAAAAACGGGCTGGCTGGCTGTTCCCAGGCCCAGGGATGTGTACAACCTCTTTCTGGCCATTGGCGCGCAGAGCAAAATCCTGCTGGGCCTTTTTGTGTTGCTCATTTTGCTGAGTCTGCTCGTCACTGTGCTCGCGGCCTTACCTGGTGGATCAAAGCACTTAAAACAGCTCGCGCTCTTGCCCGCGGACGAAGCCGCCGCTCGCCAGTGGAGACAGTATTTTGTGCAATTGCTGCCGCTGGTAATCTTCTTGCTCTGCTGGATGGTCTTCCCGGTCGTCATCAGCTATCTTGTCTCGCAGAAATCGACTCGACTTTTTTCAGCTCGCTACCTGGTCGTGATTGTCCCCGCGCTGCTTCTCCTGGTCGTCGCTGGCCTCGCGGTCCTGCGCTGGCGCGTGGCGCAGATTGTGCCTGGGATCTGCCTGCTCCTGCTCTGCCTGTGGTACATTCCCGGTTACTATCGCGATGCCCAGGTCGAGGACTGGCGTACAGGTACGCAGTGGCTCCAGCAGAACTATAAGAGTGGCGATGGTCTGATCTGCTACGACAACTCTCAGGGCTGCGCGGTTGGCGTCGAATACTACCTGCAAGCGTATCCCCGCGGCAGCGCGCACTTCACCTTCAACTCGCCCGGCTACTTCCCCTGGGTGAATTACGACACCACCAACCGCCTGGGAGATTACCGCGAGGCGCTCAGCCCCAATGCTATCCAGAGCTACAGTGCCCGACAAGCGCGCCTCTTCTTCTGTCTCGGTCGCGCCAGCGCCAGTGACCCCCGCGTACAAAGCGTCCTCCAATGGCTCACCACCCACTATCGCCTGATTACCACCTTCCGCGGCGGCTCACTCACCTTTTACCTTTTCGACACCACAGCCTCGTATCCCGTCCTGTACAAGCAACCACACCAGGCGCCCTGATCCGGTAGCGCCCCTGCTGAAACCAATATGCACGAAATGATTGACGGCAGAGCGTCCGGCATGTTAATATCATGACACAGATTCGCCTCCGGGGCGGTGGTGAAATGGTAGACACAGGGGACTTAAAATCCCCAGGCTGAACAAGCCGTGAGGGTTCGAGTCCCTCCCGCCCTACTCTGGCTCTACAAGTGCATTTGCATTGTAGAGCCATCGTCATTTCTGGCCGTTTTTTCTGTGCGTATTGCGTGTCATTTTTGGGAAGTCTCCTGTGCTACAACGACGCCTGAAACACTGAAGATTTTAATATCCCCTGTGCTTCAATGGTTGGGCTAAATTGGGTATCTGGTATCCTATAGACATCTTATTAGTAAACTCTGCTTATTGTGATATACTGGCGTTACACTATACTAAGTGTGGGGGTAACAAGCATGGAGCAACAGCAGGCAAGTTACTGCTTTATTGTATCGGGAACACTGGCTATCGTTGGAATGTTTGAACTGGTGATCAATATGGTTGTCACATCTGGACTATGGCGGTTAGGGCTATCGTTTGGCGTTCCTATGGTGGGATGTTCAATTTTTCAGGTGATAGGAACCGTGATGCTCCGGCGCAATCTTAAAAAGCAACAACAGTAGAGCTATCATTTTTTATCCCCTATTTCAAGCTCATATGGTAGGGCTTATGAAGCATCTGGCGTCCTCTTAGTAGGGAGGACACCAGGACCGGCACAAAATGCCTCTCTTTGTTGGGGAGACTTCCAGATGGAACCCTTCGTAGAACATGCATAAACGGAGATAAACAGGCAATACGGGATATGATATGTTTTGACGGGCGTGTATACCCCTGAGACCTTCCGGCAAGCTAGTTCACAGAGTCAACATGCAGCAGTATACATGATACGCTTTGACGGGCAAGCATGTCTGTAAATCGTTCTGGCAAGCCGGTTCACAGAATTGTTGACTATCCTGGTCATGTATTTATCTGGGTACCTATTAGTAGAGGGGTACCCAGTTTGCTCATTTTGTTTTCCTGGCTAGCAATCGTTGTTGTATAGCAGAGCTAGTAAACAGGAAAGGCGCGATCATGAAGAAAACAAAGCTAGACCGATGGTTCTTGGCTGGAATTGCTCTCGGTTGTGGATGGGTTTTCCTGGTGTTTATCCTCAAGCTTCCACAAAGCAATTGGTTTGTTTTTGCCGCTACTCTGCTTGTGATGCTACTCATGGCCTGGTTGATCAAACAATCCGATAAGAAAAATTAGCTTCTCAAACTAAGCTCATATGGATGTGGTTTGATTTTATCCGGTCATCTATTAGTAGCGCGATGACCGGAGCGACCACCGGGCGGTGTCGTTTTTCCCTCCTTCATTGGGACCACTGATCCACTTCCCTGGCTATTCTCTGCCTGGGATGAGGAAGCTGTATGATGGTTTTGCACGATGATTTTCATCCTTCCCGACAATCGTTGAGGCAATCCATTTTCTTCAAAAACTGTTGAGTTCACGTATACGATAACATGTCTGTACCTCTATGGCAAGCGAGATTCTTCTGCTGATTTTGTGCACTCTATTGTAGAGCTATGAACTCGAAGCTGACTTAACTTGACGCCCATGAAACGATGCTGGCGTAACCAGCGCTCTGCATTCTTGAGAGAATGTACCTATTTTCGTTAATGTATATAGGACTATGTGGAGATGTGAAGGCATACGATGGTGAACGGAAAACATCTTTATGGAAAGCGATAGTTAAATTGAGGAGAGTAACTATTATGTCCTGTCACCGGTTCGTTATTGTATACTGGAAGAAAGTAGCTTTGTAGGTTCGACAGAAACTGCTTTTTATGAGTGGAAGAAAGGGTTATCCAATGCCAACCGATGCGTATTTGATCGAGGGGGGGCGACCGGTGGTGGGGGAGATCCAGTGTCTGGGCGCGAAGAACTTTGCGACGAAAGCAATGGTGGCGGCTCTGTTGGCGGAGACGCCGACGACTCTGACGAATGTTCCTCCAATTGGAGATGTTGATATTACCAGCGAGATGCTGAACTCGATTGGGGTGCGCGTGGAAGCTCCCGATAACGGGACGCTGATCATTGATCCGTCTGAACTGAGTCAGCCAGAGGTCTTGATGCCCCACACGGGGGCCAACCGCATCCCGATCCTGCTCCTTGGCGTGCTGCTGCACCGTTTCCCGCGGGTGATGGTGCCGGTGGTTGGCGGCTGTCAGATCGGCGCGCGCAAGGTGGATTTCCACCTCCAGGCGGTCGAGCACTTTGGCGGGCAGATCGAGGAGACATCCGAAGGGTATATCGCCACGCGCCAGGGATCGCTCAAGGGCGCGCATATCAAGCTGCCATATCCTAGCGTTGGCGCGACTGAGACCTGTCTCTACCTGGGCGTGCTGGCGGAGGGACGTTCGATTATCTCGAATGCCGCCATCGAGCCAGAGATTTTCGAGCTGATTACCATGCTGCGCTCAATGGGCGCGGTCATCTTTACCGCCTCCGGGCGCGAGATTCGCATTGAAGGGGTCAAACAACTCCACGGCACGAATATGCGTGTGCTGGGTGATCGCATCGAAGCCGCCTCCTGGGCTTCCCTGGCGGGCGCGTCTGATGGCGATATCACGGTTCATGGAATCAGGCCGGAGACGCTGGGAAATTTTCTCTCGTATTACCAGCAGGCAGGCGGCGGCGTTGAGCTGAAAGGCGCGTCCAGCATTCGCTTCTATCGCAGGGAGCCTTTGCGCCCGGCTATTATCGAGACCGATGTCTGGCCAGGTTTCTCGACTGACTGGCAGCAGCCGTTCGCAATCTTGCTGACGCAGGCCAACGGGATCTCGATTATTCACGAGACCGTGTATGAGAAGCGCTTTGGCTATCTCAAGGCGCTGGATAAGCTCGGCGCGAAAACGCAGCTCACCACTCATTGTCTGGGTGGGACCGCCTGCCGCTATCGCGAGACCAGCCACGAACATAGCGCGATTATCCTGGGGCCGACGCCGTTGATCGCGACAGAAAAGGAGCCGATTGCCATTCCCGACCTGCGCGCAGGCCTGGCCTACGTCATCGCCGCGGCCATCGCCCAGGGTACCTCGCTGGTCACCGGCATCCATTTTCTGGAGCGTGGCTACGGCAACATCGTGCCCAGACTCACTGCCATGAATCTACGCATCGGGAAGACAACAATATGAATTTTTGTTCATTAATCTAAGGGATAGATGAACAAAAGCACAGATTTCGCGTCTGCTGGTTGGAGTGAGCCAGGAGGTGAGCGTGAATCCATGAAGTACCGTGGGCTTGCCTGTTTGGCAGAGTCATGCTACACTGACACATGGAGATTACAACTTTACCCGGCATCGCTCGTAGTTCATAGTAGTTAGTCTTTTTCTGAAAAATTATGAAAAAAGTGACAGAATAAAAGAGCGGTGAAGAAAGCATGGAATCAACGTTAAGGGCTACCGGCCCACTCGGACCTCTCAGCCTTCCTGGTAAGCCTGAGCGCAAGACACGGCGCAAAAAGGCCCAGGTTGCCACTAACGAGGCCGGAGTTACCAGAGAGAAAAGCGCCAGTGCCGTTGAGGAGACTGGTTCATCATATGGATACGCGCGCGCAGCCAGCGCGGAAGCTTTAAGCGACGTGATGCTGGTCGAGCAGACCCTGGGCGGGAAGCAAGAAGCCTTTGCCGTGCTCGTTGAGCGTTACAAAGACGCTGTGCAAAACCTGGCCTATCGCATGTTGAGCAATGTCACCGAGGCCGAGGACGTGACGCAAGAAGTCTTCGTCCGGGCCTATACACAGCTCGCGACCTATAAGCCGCAGCACAAGTTCAGCACCTGGCTGCTCTCGATTGCCTCGCACCTGGCGATTGACCAGCTGAGGCGCAGGCGCTTCCTGGCTCTGCCACTGGAAGACGTGCCCTTCCTGGAATGGATCACCGACCTGGGCGCTGGCCCCGAGCAATCGGCGCTGGCCGGCGAGCAGCAGGATGAGATTCAGGCGTATTTACAGCGCTTGCACAGCAAATATCGCTCGGTGATCGTGTTGCGCTACTGGTATGACTTCTCCTACGAGGAGATTTCGTCAATGCTCAAGCTGACACCGGCGCTGGTCAAGGCCCGTTTGCATCGCGCGCGCGAACTGCTGGCTCGTTATATGAAAGAGAATCAGTTGCAGGAAGGGGAGCAAGCTGATGTACTCGCGCGAGGATAAAGACCAGCTCCCCGATCAGGATCGCGCGCAGCCAGAGGCGCCATTTGCTGGCAAGTGCCCCGGCATCTCGACCGAGCGCATTATGCAGGCAGTTGAAGAGCAGAGGCGGGTTTCACAGCAACTTGAGGATCTGCGTTTCCAGCAGAAGCAGCGCACCGCGCACCTGCGCCAGGCAGGTCTGAAGCTGATGGGCGTGCTCTGGTGCATCACCGGAGCTCTGGCGGGTGGATTTATACTCTTGCTGCTGCTGGTGCCGGCATTGCTGGATCGAACCTTAAACTCATTGGACGATAGTATCGCGTTCCTGGTGGTGCTGGCGGAACAGATAAAGATGGGGCTTTCACTGATCCCATCGAGTAGCTGGCTACTCTCAGTTGCGGCTCTTGCGGTTGTCTTGATGATGGGTTTGTGGATACGCTTGATGCGTCATCCGCAGGATGCATAGGCTTCCTCCCGTGCGAGCTGGCGAACAGCCAGGCGGAGCGGGAAAAGGGAAGGTGGGAGGAGGACTGAGGCGAACGGTGAATGGTCATAGGGAGTTCCAGTATGCAAAAAACCAGACGCAAGCGCTGGCAAACGCTGGCGCTGATTGGACTCGCGCTGATCCTGGGAACAGGGTTGGTATGGCAGGGAGTGGGGTTTGTGTTGGGCTGGCTTTCGCCAGATAATCAGGCGTACGGAGACGCGGGAAAAGTGGGCGCGGTGTGTACGGCGAAGCAGAGCGGGCCAGTGTTTGGCAAATCGCTGGTGGTAAACGAGGGTGAAGTGGTATGTGGTGATTTCACGTTGTTTGGGAGTACGTTAGATGTGAAAGGCCAGGTGCGAGGGAATATCCTCGCTTTTGGCTCGAACATACATATCGCAGGAACGGTGAGTGGGAATATTAATCTGTATGGCGGCGAAGCTACCTTGCAGGCTCATTCTCACGTGCTTGGGAACATTAATCTGTTTGGTGGCAGTCAGCGGTTGGAAGCGGGGGCGCGTCTGGATGGTGAGACCAATAATCGGAGCCAGCATGTCTCGCTCTGGTTGCCAGGGATCAGCCCCGGATTTGCTTTCCCCATCTGGCAGCTCGTGGTCTGGGTCGTTTTAGGCCTTGCCCTCGTCTCATTGCTGCCCGAACACGTGATGTTTGTACGCACAACAGTGACAAGTAAGACGCGGCGCAGCCTGGCGTTGGGCCTCTTGAGCCTGGTGCTGGTGCCGATTGTCCTGGTTGTCTTGATTGCACTTATTATCCTTATTCCGCTGGCGATAGTCATCGCCATCGGTCTGATTGCGGCATGGGCGTTGGGAACAATAGCGATTGGTTGGCTGGTGGGAGAGTATATTATGCGGGTGATTGCACCGCGGCATAATACCCGCCTGGCTCAGGTAAGCGTGGGGCTGACTGTATTGATACTGGTAGGGTCTATTCCCTATATTGGCTGGATTGTCAGTACTGGCGCCGGTATACTTGGGTTAGGTGCAGTTTTTTTAAGTCGTTTTGGTACACGACTCTATAGCCAGCCCAGGCATCCGCTGAGGTTTTAGGCAACGCTCTCTGTTGGGACGAAGGTAATTGAGCGAGGAAGTCGCCTGCGATGTTTTGACTCTGCTGGTCGTTACTTTCAAGACAAACAGATTACGTTATGTTGGAAAGATGGGACGGACACACGCGCTGTAGCGCCGGCTTTGTCTTCTGGCCCGCGAGGTTGCGGCGCGAGGAGGGGAGTCCACGCGAGCTACAGGTGGCCGCCGAGGTGAACATGAGCATTGACGTTGAACTGACAGATCTTGCCTATGGAGGGGATGCCGTAGGCCGATACGAGGGACGTGTACTGTTTGTGCCAGGGGGCATTCCTGGCGAACGGGTACGCGTCGAGATTGTAGAGGAGAGAAGGGGACATGCCCGCGCGGCTCTGCTGGAGATCGTGCGCCCGGCACCGGAACGTATTGAGCCTCTCTATCCTTTGCTGACAGATTGTGGCTGCCAATGGCAACACATTGCATACCCCGCCCAATTGACGTGGAAAGCCCATATTGTTCGTCAACTCCTGGTACGTATTGGGAAGCAGCCTGACGCGATTGTCCATCCGACGCTTGGTATGCCCGGGAATATCTCGCCCTGGGAGTATCGCAATATTGCTTTATTTTCCGTTGGGCCCGATGGAGAAATAGGGTTTAAGCTCACCGACAGCCACGAGGTGCAGGATCTGGAGTCGTGCGAGCTGTTGCACCCGGCGCTGAATATGGTCTACCAGCGAGTGCGCGCGAAGCTACAGAGCTATTTCGGCGAGGCGCTGGCCGAGATGATTCAGGGCTTTACGATTCGCGGCGCGATCGGCGCGGTGAGTTCTCCCGGCTCAGCTCCGGTGAAGGCGGTTCCCACGCTGCTCAGCATTCACGCTCGCCCTGGTTCTGTGATGGAGAATCCCCAGCAACTGGCGCAGGAACTTATGACCACGGCCCCTGGTATCGTTGGTGTGATCATCGAGCGCGTTGGTGGCCGCTATGGCCGCGTGGTGGCAGGCCAGGAATTTCTGACCGACGTGGTCTCTGGGCGCCGCTTCCGCGTCTCCGCCGATTCGTTTTTCCAGGTGAATATGGTCCAGACCCCCGTGCTGGCTGAACGGGCCGTGGCTCTGCTGGAGCCGATGCGCTCGGATGTCGTGCTGGATGGCTACAGCGGCGTCGGCCTCTTCTCCGCCTTTCTTTCCCCGCGCGTTTCGCGCGTGGTCGCGGTCGAGTCCCAGCCCAGCGCGGTAATGGACGCTCGCGCCAACGCCACTCTGAACAATCAGAGCAACATTACGGCGCTGGAAGGCACCCTGGAGCGCCTGCTGGGGCAGATCTACTATCGCCGGGAGCGCGTTGACATCGCCCTGGTTGACCCGCCGCGCGCGGGCTGCCATCCCAAGGCGTTGCAGGCGCTGCAGTCCCTGGCTCCGCGCGCGATCTGCTATGTCTCGTGCGATCCCAGCACCCTTGCGCGTGATATCGCCACGCTCTGTGGCAGCGGGCGCTATCGCCTGGTCGCGGCCCAGCCGGTGGATATGTTCCCCCAGACCTATCATATCGAGTGCATCGCCCTGCTGGCGCGCACCAATCTGCGCTAACCGGCTCTGCTCGGGGAGCTTGCCTCCCCGAGCAGAGCCGGTTAATTGCGTTTGCTTAATACAACGTGAATCTGCGGGCGGCCAGCAGGAGAATCAGGGTTGATGTCCATCAACGTGCCAGGCAGCGGCATCTGCGAAACAATATGTCCGGGTTCAATTTGAGGATACGAATCATCCTCGCCCGCCAGTACCACCTTCATGCCAAGCTCAGCAGCCATAGAGGCCGCTTTCCAGTAATCCATCTTCTGGAAATCAGGCACCCCCCGGCTGATGATCTTTTTTTCCAGTACAGAGGCGACATTGGTAAACCAGGTGATCAACTCGTCCTGGCGCCTGTTGTGATCTCTGGCTTTGTCCACCTTTTCTTTGAAGCCCTTGAGTTGATTGATGCGGTCGGCGATAAAAAACGGGTGGTCGATCAGGGTCATTTTGATATCCGGGTTGTTGCCGGGTGTCTCAATCAAGAGGTCGCCAACATCCAGCATCAACTGGAAGACATTTTTCACCTGGATCTTGGTGTCCCTGATATTTTTATATTCCGCTTCAATGCGCTCTTCAAAGAAAAAGATATATTTGCGCTCGATATCAATCACGCGTTTATTGGTAAGAATAAACACATCATCGATAAAATTGATGGTCAGCAGGCCGATGGTCACCAGCATAATCAGCGCGAAGAGCACGGTAAAGAGTGCCAGGGGTTGAAAGGCGAACGTTCCGACTATCGCGGCCAGCAAGCCCAGTACAGGCAGAGAGAGGCGGAAAGCAAGCAACCATTTCGATCTCTGAATGTACATAACCGTGTGCTCATCCACGGCGTAGGTGACATTGGCGACGAGGCGCAGCGGCCCGCCGAAATGGCGCATCGGCCTGCGCAGTTGGGTTGGATCGTGCGCCTGGCCTTGAACTTTGTCGGCATCTGGCAGTTCGGGCACTTTCTCCTTCTTTCCTAATTTCGTGATCAGCGCGTTCATTTCGGCGTCTTTCAGCGCAGGCAGCTTTTCTGGTGGCCTGGCCCTCTGCTTGAAGTCCACGTGAACGCCATGGACCGCGTCCCGGACCTCGTGTGGCCTGGGAACGTCGCGCATGACATAATCTCCGCCGGTAATATAGAGATGGACATCTCCAAATTGGAGCATGATGCGCGAAAATGTTTTCTGTTCCACCGAAATTTGCACGATTTTATCGAGGGTAGTCACCTTGCGCGTGGGGAGCAGGAAGCCCCGGCAGACAATCACGCGTTTATTGGTGATAATGTCGATATTGACCCACCAGTTGATAAAATCGCGCCAGATAAAGAAGCTCAACGTTCCTATGAAGAGAAGGCCCAGAAGGCCCAGCAGCAGCAGCCAGACTGCTCCGAATGCGGGGAGGCGAATAAAAAGACCCAGCACAATGGCCAGGATAAGCAGAACAACCAGGGCAGGCAGAGCGGGCCTGATCAGAAAGAGAGGATGCTTGCGCACAACCATCTTGACTTCTTCATCCTGGTCCTGGCCCTTAAAGGTTAACTTCTTGTTTTCATCGCGCCTGATCTGAAGGAGCCCGCCGTATTCACGCCGTCGGGGAACCCACTCTGGAGGCACTGTCATTTGCGTACTCATTACACCATCACCTCACCTCTGCGAGCTATTTTTTCCCTCCGCCGCCAGAGGATTTCTTTGCGCTGGTGGCTACCAGAGCCGCGACAATGATCACCACCGCGACAACCACGATGATCAACATATAGCTGCCAATGGTATCCTGCTTGGGAGTGCTGACGCCAAAGGTGATCAACTGGGATTTTGAGAGCACGTTGGTCACGTATAGCATCAAGAAGTAGCCACTGACAATCGCCGGAAGAATCCCCAGCAGGCGCTCCGCTGGAGCGGTAGCTCTGGGAAATGCCTTATTACCAACCAGATAGCCAGCGCCGATAATCACAATAAAAGTGATTATCGTCGTGGCCAGCACATCGCCGCTGGGCACAGCGCCCGCCGCCTGCGAGTTGGTATTTGACCCACCTACGACAATCTGTGCGATGATGGGCAGGCGCAGAAAGAGAAACTGTGCCAGTCCGTTGCCACCACCCAGGTAGAGAAACAGGACGCCGACCAGGGAAAAACCCAGCGAAACCAATTCTCTCTTCCAACCTCTTTGAAAGCCGACCACAGCGAACGCGAGAATGACGAGAAAGAAGCACTGCGGTGCGGTCAGTGTTAACGACATATGATCTGGCCTCCCTCCCCTTTATGGCCTGAGGTAATACTATCTGGCAAAAGACGTGGCTAAACACGCCTCCGACCTATCAGCACAGGTACTACCCCGGTGAGAATGCCACGCCACCAGGGATCGTATACTCGAACATTATTTCAGCAACAGACGGTTTTGCGCTCAGACTTGCTCTGAAACCTCTACTACGTTAATGATACCACAGAGTCTCTTTAAAGCCTAGAGTATTTTGGCCAAAATTTCAACGCCGTGTATCATAATGTGCCAATGCAATTGGGCTGACACCAGCTTCCATCTGTCCTATTCAGCATACGGTAAGTGGTGAAATCAAATGACTCGAAATAAGGAAAGAAGCCGATTGATGCGTTTTTTCTATACTTGTTCTAACCTCCAAAATGTGCTATACTGAGGTGAGTTTGAGGCTTGAATTTTCCAAATCCTCGCCCGGCTTTTCTTCCTATTCACCTGCGGATTTTTCTAATGTTGTATATCTATTAGAGGATTTTCTCATGGAACTCGGTACTGTTAAAACGGTTAATATCGTAGAGGAGATGACGGGAGCTTACCTGGATTACTCGATGAGCGTGATTGTCAGTCGCGCTCTGCCCGATGTCCGTGACGGTTTGAAGCCCGTGCATCGGCGCATTCTCTATGCGATGGATCAGATGGGCTTGCAGTCGACGAAGGCGTATCGCAAATGCGCGGGTACAGTTGGCGAGGTCTTAAAAAGTTACCACCCTCATGGCGATGCTTCTGTGTATGATGCCCTGGTGCGCCTGGCGCAACCCTGGTCGATGCGCTATCCACTGGTGCTTGGTCAGGGCAATTTTGGCTCGCAGGACGACGATCCCCCGGCTGCGATGCGATATACTGAGGCCAAGCTGGCGGCAATTGCTGATGAGCTGCTGCGCGATATCGAGAAAGATACGGTTGATTTCAAGCCCAACTATGATAATCAGACCACGGAGCCGTGGGTGTTGCCGTCGCGCCTGCCCAATCTGCTCCTGAATGGTTCGACCGGCATCGCGGTTGGCATGGCGACCAATATTCCCCCGCACAATCTGATCGAGGTCTGCAATGGCATTGCCTACCTGATCGATAATCCTGAGGCCACGACCGAGGACCTGTCGCGCATTGTGCGCGGGCCGGACTTCCCGACTGGCGGGGTTATTCAGGGACGCGAGGGCATTCGCAGCATGTATGCCAGCGGGCGCGGGCGCGTCGTGGTGCGCGCACGCACGCAGTTTGAAGAGGCCGAGCGCGGGCGCATAGCGATTATTGTAACTGAACTGCCTTACCAGGTGAATAAGGCCGACCTGGTCAAGAAAATCGCCGAACTGGCCCGCGATAAGAAGATCGACGGCATCTCGGAGGTGCGCGACGAGTCTGATCGCCAGGGTATGCGTATGGTGATTGAACTGAAACGCGACGCCAATCCCGATAGCGTGCTCAACTCGCTCTTCAAGTACACGGCCATGCAGAGCGCCTTTAACGCGAATATGCTGGCCCTGGTGGATCAGCAGCCGCGTATCCTGACGCTCAAGGCCTTTTTGCAGCACTATATCAACCATCGCGAGATTGTGTTGACGCGCCGCACGCGCTTCGAGCTGCGCAAGGCGGAGGCTCGCAGACATATCCTGGAAGGTCTGAAAATCGTTCTGGACAACCTGGACGCGGTGATTCGCGCCATTCGCGAATCGCAGACCACCGAGGTTGCGTCTGCCCGGCTGCAGCGGGAGTTCGCGCTCTCCGACGAGCAGTGCAAAGCCGTGCTGGATATCCGCCTGGGCCGCCTGGTTGCCATGGAACGCGGCAAGATTGAGGAAGAGCTGGCCGAGGTGATGAAGAATATTCACTACTACCAGATGCTCCTCTCCGACATCAATGAGATCCGCAAGGTCATCAAGACCGACCTGGAAGAACTGAAACAGAAATATGGTGATGCCCGGCGCAGCGATCTCGGCGAGGACGAGGCCAGCGATTTCCGCGACGAGGACCTGATCGCCAATGAAGAGGTCGTGGTGACCCTGACGGAGAAAGGCTACATCAAACGCCTGCCTTCCAACACCTATCGCGCCCAGCGCCGCGGCGGGCGCGGCATCACTGGCATGGCCACGCGCGAGGACGATGCGGTGCGCCAGTTGATCGTTGCCAATTCGCATGATAGCCTGCTCTTCTTCACTGATCGCGGGCGCGTCTTCCAGTTGCGCGTCTTTGAACTGCCTGACACCAGCCGCACGGCCAAGGGTGAGCACATCATCAACCTGATTAACATTGAGCAGCGCGAACGTGTCACGGCAGTTGTGACCGTGCCGAAGGGCGCGAGCCGCGACTTTATGATCCTGGCGACCAGAAAGGGCGAGGTCAAGAAGACCGTCATGAGCGAATTTGAGGTCGTGCGCCGCAATGGTCTGATCGCCATGGACCTGGAAGAGGATGACGAACTGATCAGCGCTCGCACTGCCCGCGCTGATGACGAAGTGCTGATGATCAGCGCTGAAGGGCAGGCCATTCGCTTCACGGTCTCGGAACTGCGTTCGGCCTCGCGTACCAGCGGTGGCGTGCGCGGCATTCGTCTCGGCGCTGACGATAGCCTGGTCTCGCTCAACCTGGCCCTGTCGGGCGGAGAACTCCTGGTCGTCACCGAAAACGGCTACGGCAAACGCACACCGATCGACGAATATCCCCGCCACAACCGCGGCGGCGGCGGCGTCCTGACCGCGCGCCTGACCGATAAGACCGGCAAAATCGCCGCGGCACGCCTGGTTACCGAGCACGACAGCGACCTGATGATCGTCTCCGCGGCGGGCGTCGTCATTCGCATGGACCTCAGCTTCATCCGCGTGCTGGGCCGCACTACTCAGGGCACCCTTGTCCAGAACCTCGCCGAAGGCGATACCGTTGTCTCCGTCTCCACCACCAATGGCAAGAAGGATGACGACGAAAAGGGCGAAGAAGACGAAACTGCCGACGTTTCTGCGACCGAAACTGAGGCTCAGGAAACGCCTCAGGAAGCCAGCTCAGAGGAGTAAATCTTTTTCATGCATGTGAATGTATGAGAAGACGCCGCTGCGCGGCTCATTAGGAAAAAGCAATGTGGCAGCGGGCCGCTGTTGCGGC
>DASVMX010000555.1:0-12435 GCA_036384215.1 Ktedonobacteraceae bacterium
CCCCAGCAGGTCGCGGTAGATCTGCACGAGTTGTCGGGCGTATTCACCCCAACTCTGTTGGGCGTCCAGCGCGGCGCTCTCTTCGTCTTCCAGGAAAAATGGAATCTGCTGGGCTTTAATCATAGCCTCGGCCAGCGATTCTCTGCTGGCTGGCACATAAGGGATGCTGGCGCGCGCGGGCAGGATGCCGCTAAAACGCGGCAGGTCGGGCGCGATCACGAGGCGCTCGTATGAGAGGGCTATGCTGGCGTTTACCAGCGAACCTGCGCTGTGAACGGCGAGATGAGGCAGGACCTGGACGTCGCAGGCACCCATGTACAGTGGCAGGTCGCTCTCGCTGAAACGCTCTGGAGAGGCGTGGACCTGGCTGTCGCGCGTGACCAGGCGTAGAATACGCGAAGAATACGCGCAATCCACCGGGTCCCCCACCAGCAGCAGGTACACGTTTTCCTCGCTCTCCGAACTGCGACTGCCGTGCGAGATCAGATAGAAGGCTTCCAGCAGAAAGAAGATTTCGCGTTCGGTGTGCAGGGGAGCCAGACAGAGATAGACAAAACCGGCTGTGGAGGGCATGCCCAGGCGCTGATGGGCCTCTTCACGTTCTAGTGCGGGTGGATAATGGCCGCGAAAGCCCGGCTGGGGCAGATGGCGCACGCGTTTGCGCAGGCGTCGCTCGCGATAGAGCAGGCTGGGCTGTTTACTCGAACTGAGGATAGCATGGCTGGCGCGCAGTAATTTGCGCTCGAACAGCCGCCGCTCGCGAAAACGGGGGCCGTGCGCGCTCTGCCACCAGCCTCCGGTATCCGTGACGACGACGCGCAGACCCCAGCGCCGCGCTAACCACAGCCGGAAGAGCAGGTGCTGACTCTGGCGCCAGGTGAGTTCCATAGCTCCAGGCCGGTAAAAATGCAAGATGCCCACCACCTGATCGCCATAACGACGGTGGCGCCAGAGCCAGCGCAGCGGTATCTCCGGCTGTCCCATCAGGTAGCGTACTTCCTGTTTGTCCAGGGTAGTAGCGAGTAGATCAAAAGAGGTATCAGGATTTGCCGCGTGAACCAGGAGTACAGCCGGCATATCCAGGTCAGAAGGCACGTGTTCCAGGTATTCCAGGCGCTGAATGAGCCGCCCCCAGCTATGCGATTGGTCCATCGTAGCTAGCAAGCGCTCGGTTGTGGGACGACTGGCCAGGCGAATCAGCGGCCCTTGCAGAAAAAAGCAGTTGGCGAAACGCTTTAATTCATGCCATATCTCATTCCAGACTTCGCGCGCATTTTCGCGGCGCTGGTGAAGATAGCGCAGCATGATTTCCGAGCGTCCCTGCCAGTAGGCCCGGCCCACAAAATAGGCCCGGCGCAGGCGGGCGGAGGTGGCGCGGTGCATGACCAGCGCCTCTGGCTCGTACCAGAGCGCGTAGCCTCCCTGGCGCAGACGCTGGCACAGGTCCGCGGCCTCAACGCTTGCTGGCAAGCTGGTGCGTTTACTGAGAAAAGGCGAAAAATAATTTATTTCGTGGAGGACATCGCGCCTGACTGAGAACGCGCAGCTGGCAAAGTTATCCGCGGGATCAAGCAGGCAGCGCTCAGTGCCTGGAGAGAAAAAGCCCAGCGTTGAAAGGAGTTCCGGGACCATCCAGTGCGGACTGGTCATGTCCCAGTGAATGTCGACGCGCATTCCCACGGCGTCGGCTCCTGTCTCCTGATACGTGTCCCAGAGGTGCTGTAGCATGCGGGGGTCGAGCAGCGTATCATCATCGATAAACACCACAATTTCGCCGCTCGCGGCCAGCAAACCGGCATTGCGCGCATAGGCCAGGCCATTTTTGGGTTCTACGAGGCAGTGGACCTGCCAATCCTCTTCTGGTGAGCGCGCGCTGCTTTTGTCGCTTTGCAGGTAAGCTTGAATGGCCTGCATCGTTCCATCCTTTGAACCATTATCAACGACAATCACCTCGAAATCCCCGGACGGGATGGTCTGGCGGCGCAAGCTCGCCAGGGTCGCCAGCACAAAATTCCGGCGGTTATAGGTGCAGAGAACGACGCTAAAGCGTCGTGGCTGTCCCTTACTCTCGCGTTCCTCCTTCTTTACGCGGCTGGCTCGGCTACGCGGTTGAGTAGTCATATGCGTTCTTCCCTATTGCGTCTTGTTCTCCCCCGGAGGAGAGAGCAGAAAAGGCAGTTTGAGCCGCGCTGGAAATGGCTCCCGCTGCTGCGTAGCCTTCTGTGCGCGCGGAAAGGGCAGTTCGGACCTCTGCCCGCGGATCGTCACCACCTGTGAATAAGCCGGGGTTGAGCGCAAAAATACTCCCAGATCGGGTATCATTGCCGGCTCCGGGAGCACCTCGCCGCACCACTGCATACACCAGTATTCCTCATCCACATCACACCTCGCATTCATTTTGGCGCGGTCACAAGAGAATATCTGGAAAGATCTGGGCGAACCCGGTCTGTACAAACGGCCCACGCAAAGCATTGTCGTTTCTTTACCAAAGCCTCCTGCGAAAACGCCTTTTACAAGCATAATCGCTCGTATTTTTCGCGCTCACTATACACTATGCCACGCGTGTGCAAATTGAGATATCTTTCTCTAACACATTTTTAAAGTCACGCATGCATATAGAGCAAACACGCTTCCTGTGTGGCCTGAGTCGAAAAATTGCCAGATAAGCACGTGCAAGATTCCCTGGTTACCGATACGTAAAGATCTCTTTTTCTAGTTAAGAATTGAAAACATGAAATACGGCGCATTTCTCAACCAATACACAGCAAATTCAACACAATCGCAACCAGATTCTTTCGCTAAAAAGAGCACGCGCTCTGTATGGTAAT
This sequence comes from Ktedonobacteraceae bacterium, assembly GCA_036384215.1. Classification (GTDB taxonomy): domain Bacteria; phylum Chloroflexota; class Ktedonobacteria; order Ktedonobacterales; family Ktedonobacteraceae; genus Paraktedonobacter. Next base: position 2,829 of record DASVMX010000555.1, read on the forward strand.
AAGGAGTCTTGAATAGTTACGAGTATGTTTGCCCGTAATAGCTGCGTTTTTCTAAAAAGGTGGATGAATGTGTGGTTGGATGTGAAGCAAACTCAGCATGCCGGGACGGCATTTGATGTCAATTCTTCGTTGATCTCTATTACTGTGACTGACGCAGTCAAGGATGTGCTGCTGGCCGCCGCCAGGCGGATTCGGCGCCAGGTGCGCGCTTATGACGGCGTTTTGCTGTTGAAGACGACCTGCGCGCTTGTGCTGCCAGCAACGCCTTTGTCTGGGGCTCAGGCGGTTGCCAACCGTCTGGGTCCCCTCTTGAGTAGTTTTCCCTGCGAACTCCATGTCTACCATGGTGCGACTGCTCTGCTCATCTTACAACGCCTGCGCGAAGCTGGCGCGCGGCCAATCGCACCGGATGAATGCGAGCATGTGCTCTCTCCAACTCCGCTGGACGCGGAAGCCGTCCAGCAGGAGGAAGAACCAGAGAGAGTAAGCGCTCCCCTGCCGTATCTGGCCTTCCTGGCGGATTATCCCGCGCCCCATCTTCTACACCTGTTTCCCTACGAACTGGCCTGTCGCTATCAATGCGTGCCGGTGGGCAGCGAGCGAAAAATGCTTACGCTTGCTACCTGCCACTGGCTCAATCGCGAGGTTGTCGCGCACCTGCGCACGGCCACACGACGCGAGATCTTCCAGGTCCGCTGCGAACTGACGATCATCGACGAGGTGCTGCGCTACTGGCAAGGTATGCAGGAACCCGCTGTCCGCGAGCACGCGGAAGTTCGTGCTGATGTGCTTTGTAGTTCTGCGAGGTAGAAAGAGAGTATGATATGTCACAGGTGTTATTGCTTGGAATCAGTGGATTGGACGCCGATCTGCTGCGTGTCTACGGGCCGTCGCTGCCAAATTTACGCCGTCTCATGCTGGAATCGCCCTTTCTGGATCTGAATTCTACTATCCCACCAGAACCGGCTCCGGCCTGGACCAGCGTTTACACCGGCCTGAATCCCGCCAATCACGGCATGCTGGCCAGTATGGATTGCCTGGAGAGAACAATTCCTGAGACACAGACGTTCAAGGAAGAACTCTTCTGGGAAAAGGCCGCGCGCGCGGGCAAACGCGTCTGCGTGCTCAATCCTCTGCTTATTGCTGAACAGTCGCTCGAAGGGCTGATGCTTGTTCCTTCCACCCCCTATCCTCTGGAGGGGGAACAGACCCAGTTGCTCGCGGAGGCCTTCCCCACCCTGCTGGATGAACCGCTGATTCCGCCAGCCAGCCAGCTCACAGCTTTCTGTAATACCTTGCAAGAGCGCACGGAAAAACAGGTCACGACCGCTCTGGAGTTGCTGGCACGCGAGCCCTGGGATCTTTTCTTTATTCAACTCGACGCCCTGGACCATGTCCAACACTTCCTCTGGCGCTACAGCGATCCCGGCGACCCCATGTATCCGGGCAAAAACGCGCACGCCAATCGTATTCTAGAGTTTTACCAGTTCTTTGATAAAATCGTCGGGCGGTTCCGCGCGGCCATCCAGGACAGCGGGTGGGTGCTGGGCGTGGTCAGCAGTCATGGGCACGAGCGCCGCTGTATCTATCGCCTGCACATCAACGAATGGCTGCGGGAAGAGCAGTTTTTGACTCCGCTCGGCCAGGCCAGGCCTCAACCTGGAACACAGCGCTCCAGCTGGCTGGATCTGGCGCGCTTGAAAAGCCCTGGCTCCTGGCTCGCACAACATCTGCCCTGGGGCAAAGGGACCACCAGCAAGCGCCACAGCATCGACCAGCAGCATACTGTCGCACACCTGGTCGAGCTGGCCAGCGCTACCAGTTCCTATGGAGGCATTACCATTAACCGCGAACTGCTTGAGCGCGAACAGCGTAGCTATGACCTGGTGTGCGAGGCCATTGTGACTGGCCTGGAACGGCTCTGTTTAAAAGAAAATCCGATTGTCAACTGGGTAAAAAAGCGCGAGCAATGCTATCAGGGTAAACATCTTGAGCACTATCCCGATATTCTCTTCGAGCTGCGCAGCGATTTCGGGGTCGGCAGAAGCCTGAACACGCCCTTGATTGTCCCCGATTCCACGCATCGCCTGATTTCAGGAACCCACAGTTCACACGGCGTTTTCCTGCTGGCAAACTGGCCCGCGGAACTCGACGTCTATGAAGACTTCAGTTTCCCCTCGGTCATAGATATCGCGCCTACCGTCCTGCACCTTCTGAACGTAGAGCACAGCAAACTGGACGGACAGGCGCTGGTCCAGCAGTACCCTGTCCGGCAATTAATCTGATCCCTGAAAACAGAAACAGGATGGGGCGGGCCGCGGCCTGCCCCATCCTGTTTCTGTTTTCAGGGATCAGATTAATTATCTTGCTTTTTGTCCACAGGAACACTGGCTTTGACTATCTTTGTGGAGCCAGGCCCTGAGCCGGTTTTGTGGGGCACGATTCCTGGTTTCGCATTCTCCTCTTCAGTCTCGGCTTCATCTTCGACTTCGCTCTGCTGATCGCTGGCGTCTTCTTCGGGAAATTGTTCAGGGTGCGTGGCGCGCCAGTCCTGCCAGACGGCGACCAGCACGGCCTGAATCAGACCCGCCAGCGGCGAACCCAGCACGGCTCCCCAGATGCCAAACAGTTCCGCGCCTGCCAGCAGGGCGAAGAGCGAAACAGCCGGGTGCACTCCAACCGCGCGCCCGACAATGCGCGGAGCCAGAATATCTCCTTCTACCACGTGTACAACGATGAAGTAGACCAGTACGATCAGCGCAATGACCCAGCCTTTGCTCAACGCCAGCAGTACACAGAGCGCGCCAGAAAGGATTGTGCCTATAATCGGTACAAATTCCAGAATAAAGGCCACGACACCCAGCAAGACGCCATATGGCACCTGGAGAATGGTCATGCCAACCCCTACCAGCAGACCAACCGTCGAGGACATGATCAACTGGCCGCGAATGTAGCCCCCGATGACGCGTTCCAGGGTGTCCAGTAAAAAGTGCGTGCGCTCACGCTGCATCATCGGCGCATTGCGGCGCAGCCAGCCAATCGCACGCGGTCCATCCAGCAACAGGTAGATGCTCAGAACAGCCACGATAATGATGTTCAGCATAAACTCCGCGACCCCGCCCAGGAAAGGCACCACGTTCGAGACAATCCCCGTGGCCTGGCTCTCAATTCCCTGCCCGATCTGCTGCACCTGAGCCGCGGTAATGCCAAAGCGCTCCAGGAAATCGATCAGGGGCACCGATTGATGCTGCCCCTGCGGCGTCAGAAAGGTCTTGATAGTTTCGGCCAGGGAAGAGACCTGATCGATGGTTGTGTTAATAATAGCGTACAAAAGCAGGCCGATACCGCTGAGCACAAAGAGATAGACGACGATTACCGCCAGGACGCGTGGCATAAAACGCTGTAAGAGCTTGACTGCCGGGGTCAGCGCGAAGGCCAGCAGGGCCGCCACGGTGACAACCAGGAGCGAACGGGTGACGTAGCTGGCAGCCCAGAGGATCAGACCGCCCAATCCCAGCCAGGCCAGAATCGCGATTGGTATATCGCGCCTCCTGGCCCACTTCGTCGCGTTCTGTGATTCTCGATCCGCGCGGCTTGTGTGGAAACGATTACTATTAAGCATGCAATTCCTGCTTTTCCGCCAGAAATATTCCAGCAAAGTTGATCTGCGATAGACTCTCTTATCTAAACGTATGAGCGCTCTGTTATTATGCAGACGATTTATATTACGCAAAAACCACACCGCCTCTCTTTCCACCTGGCAATTATCATTCACATCGGATAGGCCGATATACTACATTGGAGCCGCGCCTCTAAAACCATTTTGTGAATGTAGCGGCGGGCACAAAAAAAGAGAGGTTGTGACACCTCTCTTTGCGGGCTGGAGTGCAGGGATTCGAACCCCGATTGGCCGATCCAGAGTCGGCAGTCCTACCGTTGAACGACACTCCAATGTTCGTCGGCGAGAGGTATCATACAGCATCTCCTGCTGATCTGTCAAGCCCTTTGCTGAACTTTTTTGGCAAATTGCCAGCCCGCGGCAAATGTTTGTAGATTTTGCGCGGTCAAACGCGGCAAACGCAGGGCAATGGCCTCTTCCAGCGCGGGGCGCGGCAGCAGTTCCGTAGCGCCACACAGCACACCGAGCATGATCATATTTACACGCTCGGCTTCTCGCTCTAACCCTTCTCCAGCGCACGCTATTGAATCCTGTCCGCCTACATACATCTCGCCAGGCAGGTGCTCTGGCACGAACAGGCTGTTCACACCCCGTTCCGCCAGCGCGTGCTCGATCTCTTCCCGGGCTGGATAACGTCTGCCCGCGACTCCCGCGGCGATGGGCAGACGGCGATAGCAGTTGACAAACGCGCGCGCTCCCTGCCTCGCCATGGGCAAGGCGCGCAGAACCTCGCTCATCTCCAGCGTGAGCAAGATATCAGCCTCGCCCGCGGGAATCGCCGGGCTGCTACACGGCCCCAGTCGCACGTGGCAGACGCCCGCTCCCCCCAGGCGCGCCAGGCTGACTCGCGAAAGCACACGCACATCCTGCTCAGCAATCTCCGCGCCCAGCGCCAGCATCTCCATCATAGTCAGCGCCCCCTGCCCCCCGATCCCGATCACAACGATATTGGTAATCTTCTGTTCAATCATGTTCTGTTTTTCCGTCCAATACGACCGAAGAGCAAGATGATGGTGAGCATCATCTCTACAAGCGAGCATCAGAGAGGCCAGCTCGCTGATGCCCGCCCCAGGCTGTTTCGCGAGAATTGGACGGGGTATTATGAAGCTGGCCTTCATAATACCCGCCTGTAGAGACGATGCTTGCCATCGTCTTGCCTCCTCCGCCCCTTACATCCTCCTTCTCTAATCCTACAACATGTCAATCCTGCAACATGTCCCGCGTGGAGACGCGACCGACGACCGCTGGCTGCTCGGTTTTGAGGGGTTTGATGGCGTCGAATGGGCAGGCTGCCGCGCAGAGGCCACAGGAGACGCAGGTGGCGGCGTCAATGCTCAGGCGGGGTCGCAGATCGTCCAGGGAGAGCAGCACCGAGGGACAGCCCACTTTGTGATAGCAGGGTGTGTCCTCGCAGCCGCGCCCGGCCAGACAGACCTGCTGGTCGATCTGCACCAGTTCCGGCTGAATTAACAGCCCCTGCGTGGTGCAGGGCGCCTCCGCGATGACAACCGAGACGCCGGAATACTGCATGGCATCGCGCAGCGTTTCGATGGTCTCTTCCAGTTGATAGGGATCGAGCCGCCGCACATACTCCACGCCGCAGCCGCGCGCGAGCATGGCGATGTTCGCGCGCACGCTTACCTCGCCATCGGCACGCTTCCCTGTACCCGCGTCCGGCTGCATACCCGTCATGGCGCTGCGGCTGTTATCGAGAATCAAAAGCGTCAGATTCACGCCCGCCTGGACCGCGTTGAGCAGTCCCGCGATGCCGTTGTGATAAAACGTGCCATCGCCCATCGCCGCGACAATCGGCCTCTCAATACCCGCTTGCTTCAACCCCTGCGCAATGCCAATGCTGGCTCCCATCGAAACCTCGGTCCAGCACGTGTCTAGCGGCGCGTTCATACCAATAATCGTACAGCCAATATCGCCCGTCGTAATCACCTCGTCCTGCGCGAAGCCCAGGCGCTCGATAGCCTGGTTGAGTGCGTAATAGCTCATACGATGCGGGCAACCTGGACAAAACTCCAGCGTGCGCGCCAGCGGCAGCAGTTTCTGCTCTGGCTGAACGCTCTGGTTGAGCCCTTTGATCTCGCGTCCCCCCTGTTCCACCCGCCCCGCTTGCACAACCTGCTCACTCCCCTGCGCTGTTTTGGCCACGGATCGAGCCAGCAGTTCGTCCAGCGCGCGCTGGACCAACTCAATGGTATAATCGCCCACGCGCGGCAGGCCGTTCCGGCGCTTGCCCAGCACCTCTGTGCGCTGCCCCATCTCGGCCAGTTCCGCCAGCAACTCGGTTTCGATCAGCGGCTCCAGCTCTTCCAGCACCAGCACGCGCTTCAGTCCTTTCAGAAAGTCGCGCAGAAGCTGGCGCGGCAGCGGATAGACCTGGCCAAGTTTGAGCACGGCAAGTTCGCCATAACTCTCTGGATCGCGCGCGCGCAGCTCTTCCAGATAAGTAAAGCTCACCCCGGCCACGACCACGCCCAGGCGCGGCCTGACTGTCCGCGAGGGAAGCACCCGGTTGACAACTGGAGACTGCGCGCAAAGCTCACCAGCCTGCTCCAGGCGCAGCAGGGCATCGGCGTGCTGTTCCAGGCACCACTGCGGCGTGGCCTTGGTGAATTTGCGCAGGTCGCGCGGAAAACTGGCAGGCCGGCTCGCGGGCCGCTGCCCCAGCTTATTTACTTTCAGAGTGGTAATCGCGTTCGCCACCGAGGTGGTCGCAAGCAGAAAGACCGGCGCGCCCGTTTCTTCGGACAACTGGAAAGCGCGCAAGGCCAGCACGTAGGCATCCTCGGGACTGGCGGGCATTAAGAGAGGCAGGCTGGCCAGGCGAGCATAGTGGCGCGAATCCTGCTCAACCATGCCGTAGTACGTGCCCACGTCATCCACCGCGTAGATCACCAGCGCGCCCCGCACCCCGCTATGCGCAATCGAGAGCAGCGAATCCGCCATCACATTAATACCGGACATCTTCATTGTCACCAGCGCGCGCTTGCCAGCCCAGGCCGCGCCCGCCGCCACCTCCAGCGCCACCTTCTCGTTCACGCTCCATTCAACCGTCATCTGCTGGGTCTGCGCTAGCGGCAAAAGAGCCGTAATCGTCTTCGTGCTGGGGTTGCCCGGATATCCGGTCGCAACATCTACCCCAACCTCCAGAGCCGCGCGCGCCACCGCCTCATCCCCGGTCAAAAACAGACGCTTACCAGGCGTGGTTAGAAAGTTCACCATGTGTCTCCATTATATCGAGCGGACCAGTTCCGCATTTTTGAAAAAGCCATGTACACAATAAAAACGAACGAAACAGAACAAAGCAACTATCGGGAGGCAAGCTCCCTGTTGAGATGGTCAGGCCAGGGAGCTTGCCTCCCGATAGTTGCTATAAAAGAGAGCCAGGGATTACAATAAGAGGAGGAAGAACTAAAACATTCCACGGCGAATACTCTTCGTCTCCATCTCCATATATTGAAAGAGAGGATCTATTTATGCGCAGTAAGATTACTGTGATTGGGGCGGGGTTTGTGGGCAGCACGCTTGTGCAGCGCCTGGCCGAGCGCGACTACGCTGATGTAGTAATGTTCGATATCGTGCCAAACATGCCGCAGGGCAAGGCGCTGGATATACTGGAAGCCGGCCCGGTGCTGGGCTACGACACACTGGTCACCGGCACCAACGATTACGCGGACACCACCAATTCGGATATCGTGGTCATCACGTCTGGCTTCCCGCGCAAACCAGGCATGTCGCGTGACGACCTGCTGAAGAAAAACCAGGAGATCATCACCGAGGTCACGCAGCAGGTGGTGAAACACTCGCCCAACGCGATCATCATCATGGTCTCCAACCCGCTGGACGCCATGGCCCAGCTGGCCCTGAAGATCAGCGGATTCCCCCGCGAGCGCCTGATCGGCATGGCTGGCGTGCTCGACACCGCGCGCTTCCGCACGTTTATCGCTCAGGAAGTAGGCGCCTCCGTGCGCGATGTTCAGGCCTATGTACTGGGCGGCCACGGCGACACTATGGTCCCGCTGGCGCGCATGTGCACGGTGGCTGGTGTGCCAATCACGAAATTGATCTCCTCCGAGCGCATTGCGCAGATTGTCCAGCGCGCCCGCGACGGCGGCGCAGAGATCGTCAAACTGCTCGGCACTGGCAGCGCCTACTTCGCGCCCTCCGCCTCCGTCCTGCAAATGATCGATTCTATTTTGCTTGACAAGAAAATGATCGTGCCCGCCACCGTCTATCTCCAGGGCGAATACGGCATCCAGAACCTTTTCATCGGCGTCCCCGTCAAACTCGGCGCCCAGGGTCTGGAAGAGATCATTGAAGTCGAACTGACCGAGTCCGAACAGGCCGCCCTGAAGAAATCCGCCGCCGCCGTCCAGGAACTGGTCGACATCATGGGCATCTAGCAAGCAGCCAGAACAAAAAAGAAGCTGATCCATGTTGCCTGGAAAATTTTCAATTTTCCAGGCAACATGGATCAGCTTCTTTTTTGTTCTGGCTGCTTGCTAGATGCCCAGGCGCTACCAGCCCGGATTTCCCAGGCTTTTCCGGCGCACAGATACGCGCGGCAAACCCCTTCTTTGCGCAATTGACCTCGCCAGAAAAACCACCGTCAGTACAAAAATAGCAATATTCACCAGCATCCCTAAAATAGAACCAACTAGCCCGAGAACTCCACCAACAACAAGCGGCTGGATTCCATCAGCACTGTTTAGCACAATAGCTGATGCCAACAGTGCCGTCAATGTAAAACCAAAGCCAAGCGAAGAAAGAATAATGGCTACAATCTGAAAAGCATAGCCCTGCCGCGGTCCGCCATAGGGCTGAATCTTCTGCTGCTCCATTTCATAGCGGCCTACATAACCAGTTCCATAGCTGCCCTGCTCCTGCTGCTCCTGTCCTTCCTGCTCAAATTCCTGCATGTTCATGCTCTATCTCCTTTGTGAGAAGCGTCCAGGCGACTTGCTTTTTGCTCGCTCGTTTACGCTCTCACCTATCTATACGGTTTTACGTTTCTGCTCACTCTAGTGTTGTAGCTGGCAGAATAGTGCAGGTCTTAAAACCTATCCCTCACAGGTAATCAGAATAAGGGTAGTCATAGCTCTTCATCCTCTTCATCCTCTTCTACTACTTTCCCACCTTTCTTGCTCTCTTTCCCTGCGATCACGATAATATATTCCCCCTTGAGCTTTCCCTGTTCGGCCTGTTCCAGCAGTTGAGAAAGCGACGCGCGTTTGACGGCTTCGAATATCTTGGTGAGTTCGCTGGCCAGGGCGGCTTCGCGGTCGCCAAAGACGGCAAGGGCGTCGCGCAGGAAGGCGGTGATGCGGTAGGGGCTTTCGTAGTAGATGAGCGTGTGGGGCGCGTGCTGGTCGACTTCAAAAAAACGCCTGCGCGCCCCTGGCTTGCGCGGGGGGAAGCCGCGAAAGGTGAAACTGTGCAGTGGGAGACCGGAGAGTACGAGGGCCATGACAAAGGCAGTCGGGCCGGGAATCATCGTGACTTCAATGCCTGCCTGGATGGCGCGGCGCACCAGGGTGAAGCCAGGATCGGCAATGCCTGGCGTGCCCGCGTCTGTGACCAACGCGACCGAATTGCCCTGCAAGAGCAGATCTTCGATGCGCTGGCCCGCCTGTTGTTCGTTGTGCTCGTGAAAGGCGATCTGCGGCTTAGAAATCTCGAAATGCTTGAGCAACATGCCGGTTTTGCGCGTGTCCTCGCTGGCAACATAATCAACTTCGCGCAGGGTGGCCAGCGCGCGCAGGGTAATATCCTGCAAATTTCCTATCGGTGTGGCAACCAGGTATAACATAGTTCCTCCCCACTCTATTCTCTTTACTATCAATCATCCCAAACTTTGCAAAAGTTTGTCAAAGCGCCCCACCCCCTTTTTTCTCAAGGGGTTTTGTGAGCGGGGGG
>DASVMX010000556.1:0-6071 GCA_036384215.1 Ktedonobacteraceae bacterium
AACCCCGGCAAAGGGCTGCCGCCCTCTGCACTCCCGCTTAAACCCCGGCAAAGGGCTGCCGCCCTCTGCACTCCCGTAAACCCCGGCAAAGGGCTGTCGCCCTCTGCACTCCCGCTTAAACCCCGGCAAAGGGCTGTTGCCCTCTGCACTCCTACTGCACTTCCTTTGGTAAACACGCACGGACCAGGCGCGGTTTACAGGGAGCGCAACACGGCAGTGGCCGCACTATGGAGTCCCAGGCGCTCCAGGATGGCGCAGTGCGCTTCCCATTCCAGAGAGTCATCCAGGGACAGTAATTTGACTAATGGATCGATGATCACGCCTGGCGTTTCCGCGTATTCTTCCGGTTCCAGTTTTTCCAGGCTTGCCGGGTGGAGGCCAGCGTTGCCGTTGGCGTGGTCGGACGAATGTGTGTCGTTGATAAAGTTCAGCGCTCCCAGGTCGCCGAAGCCCGCGTGCCAGCGCAGACCATAACTGCGTTTGAGAGCGAGTTCGATCAGGTAATCGGCAAAATGCGGGTTCTTGGGCAGCAATGAGCCGTGCAGATAGGTTCCAAAGGCATTGCGATAAGTCGCGCCTTCGGTGCCGTCCTGCGCATTGTTGCCAAAGCCCTTGAGCACCTTGCCCAGAGGCTGCGCGGTGCCCAGGTAGGTCTGGCCGCCGTGATTTTCAAAACCAACCAGCGTCTGCCCGTTCCAGCTCAGGGCGATATCACCGATACATCGCGGCGCGCGCGCGCCGCGATGGACGGTCCAGGCGTCGAAGACGCCCAGCCCTTTCAGATCGGGGCCGGTGGCCGGACGATAGTAGTGGGCCAGCAGTTGATAGCCTCCGCAGACGGCCAGGACTGGCATATCGTCCTCGATTGAGGCCCATAGACCTATGCTTTTGGTTTCGTACAGATCTTGCGCCACGGGCGCCTGGTCGCGGTCCTGGCCGCCGCCGATAAAGAGCAGATCGTAGGCATCAGGATCAAGCGCGTCCCCGATGCCCAGCTCTACCACGCGCAGATCGATGCCGCGCCAGTGGCAGCGCTGTTGCAAGGTGAGAATATTGCCGCGATCACCGTAGAGATTAAGCTGGTCGGGGTACAGATGTCCCAGCGTCAGGGTGATCCGTGGAAGCCCTTGTTCCTGTTTTTCACTTGGTTCACTCATGGACCTGTTTCCTCCCAGTAATGCGGCGTCAAACCGCGGCGTTCTAACTCACGATGAATTTCTAATAAGCCTGTATACGTTGGAACAATGAACAACGTTTCTCCCTCCGGGGTGCGGCTGATAGCCTGATCCAGAGCATGAGCAATGCCGTAGGTTCTGCCCGCTGTCCCGCTGGCTTCCAGGCTTGCTGCTGGCATTTCCTGCGGGTTCAGTGTAGCCTGGCGGCCCGCGCGCCTGCCAGGTCGCTGGCGGCGCTTGCCAGCTACAGCTCGCTCGTCCTTGCGTTCAGCCCGCAGGGGAGCGGGAGGAGCGATCACCATTTCGCTGGCTTCCAGCCCGGCGTATTTCAGTCGCAGAGCCAGGTCGCGCGCGCGCGTGCCCGCCAGGGTCAGTGTCGCAAAACCTTGCAACGCCTGCTCAAAATCGACATCCCAGATCCAGGAAATATCTTTCCCGTCAGCGATATTATCATTTAAGACGAATAAGATGTGGCGTTTGTTCTCTTTTGTACGATCAATGTTCGCGCGTTCATTATGCGGAAAGAGTGTGCGCAATACTTCGTTAAAGCCAGTCGGATTTTTAGCCAGCAGCATGCGAATGGTGCGTCCCTCGACCTGCACGCGCTCACCGCGTCCGAAGGCCGGTTTGAACTGCTCGATGCCGGAGACCGTGGGGCCCCAGGCCAGGCCCAGCGCCTGCGCGGTCGCGACTGCGGCCAGGGCGTTATAGACGTTATATAAACCCGGCAGTGGAACGATAATTTCGCCCGCCTGGTCCGGCAGTTTGATCTGGACGCGCAGGCGGTCGAAGCTCTCGTTTTCCACTTTCTGAGCGGAAACCGTGACGCGCGGTCTCTCCTGTCCACAGGCAAGGCAGCGGTAATGGCCGATGTGGCTGTAGAAGCGCAGGTCGTAGGCATATTCGCCGCCGCAATTGGAGCAAACGCGCGTATCCATAACTTGATGGCGCTCGCCAGAACTGTCCTGCTGTGCCAGGTCCAGGGTATGATCCTCGATGCCGAAATAGATCACGCGCCCGGCGAAGTTACGGCCAAGGTCCGCGATGGTGGGATCATCGGCGTTGAGAACCAGCGTAGTCTCTGGCGGCAGAGCGCTGATAGCGCGTTTCCAGTGTTCCAGCACGCTATCGACCTCACCGTAGCGGTCAAGCTGGTCGCGAAAGAGATTGGTAAACACGGCCACGCGTGTCGGAATGGTCTGGACCGCCTGGGGCATGACCGCCTCGTCCACCTCGAAGATCGAGATCGCCTGGCCGGAGCGGCGCAGCTTACCGTTGGGCATGGTGCGAATGACCAGCGCGCCCGCGATGCCGCGCATGAGATTCGAACCTTCGCGATTACGCCAGACGCGCAGCCCGGCGTCGCTGAGGATGGCCGCGATAAAGCCGCTGGTCGTCGTCTTGCCGTTTGTGCCAGTGACCAGGATGCTGCCCTGCTGGAGCTGAGTCGAGAGGTGCTCGATAATCTCTGGATAGAGGCGTTGTGCGACAATGCCCGCGATGCTCGTGCCCCCGCCCAGGCGCAGGCGGCGACTGAGCGCGCCCGCCGCTCGTCCGCTCATCACAGCCATGCTGGCGCGCAGCCCGTCTCCTGGACGTTTGCTGGCGCGCAGGGCGCGCGGCGGTTCCAGTTGCTTCTCAATCCGCGTGTCAGGCTCCGCGGTCTCGGCGCTGGACTGCTCGTTCTCCGGTTCGTGTGCCTCGGTGACTGGCGCCAATTTTTTGCTGTTCACGCGTCTCTCTTTTCGTTCACCTCTCCTGTCTGGACGAGATGGCCGATTGTCTTGCATGCGGTTCCTCCATACCGGCGTCTTTCACAACGCTGGTCACAGGTGGGAACGGTTGGTAGTACGCTTTTTGTTATCGCTAACTCTATTACAAGTAGTCGTCTCCCCTGAAACCGCGTCTACGTTCCCGTGTAGCTACGCTAAACGATTCTCCTAATAACGTGTCTTTCTTTCTTGCAGCATAGCATGCAGGCACAAGTGGGGTCAAGACTCCCGGCTCAGTTATGGCCATTTCGCGGGGATAAGTACCATCCCCGATATTGTATATGGCTCTGTCCCGCCCCTGAGCGGGACAGAGCCATATACAATATCGGGAATGAAATTTGTTGTTTATTCGTTTATACTTGCGTTGGTGAACTTGTGAAGAATTCGAGCGTATAAAAAGACGTAAACGGCGGTGGGATCGGCGGGAGAGGATGGTTTTTGGGGACCGGGAATAAAAAGGTTGCCAAAACCACTTGTCAAAGTGTGCTATCCTATAGCGCAGATGGATCGTGCTCGTGTTTCAGGCAGCGCGGGGTATTTTTGACAATATGTCTGTATCTCGCTAATTCGGGCGGTGCCGGGGTATTCTGAACGGAATAGTCGTGCTTCGCTTATTAAAGATCAGGTGTTGGTGAATGGCTAAGAAACTTGTTATCGTAGAGTCGCCCGCAAAGGCCAAAACAATTGAAAAATTTTTAGGGCGCGATTTTGAAGTGCGCGCCTCGATGGGCCACATTATTGACCTCCCGAAAAAGGGTCTCGGAGTCAATACCCGCAAGGATTTTACGCCGCAGTACGAAATCATCGAGAAGAAAGACAAGCTTATCGATGAGTTGAGAGCTGCCTCCAGCCGGGCCTCGGAGGTCTACCTGGCGCCTGACCCTGACCGCGAGGGTGAGTTTATCGCCTGGTCTCTGAAGGAGACGCTGGGCTTGAAAAATCCGCATCGTGCCGTGTTTAACGAGATTACCAGGGTCGCGGTGCAGCAGGCGATTAAGAAGCCACGCGAAATTGACGAGGACCTGTTTAACGCGCAGCAAGCCCGGCGCGTGCTGGACCGCCTGGTGGGTTATAAGATCAGCCCGCTGCTCTGGCGGCGCATTCAGTCGGGCACCAGCGCGGGTCGAGTGCAGTCCGTGGCGCTGCGCCTGATCTGCGATCGCGAGGCCGAGATTCGCGTTTTCAAGCCCGAAGAATATTGGAGCATCAGCGCTTTTCTGAGCCAGCAAGGGATGCAGGAACGCTTTGAGGCCACACTGATCTCACGTCTGGGTGATATTGCATTACTCAATGGTGACGAGGCTTCTAACGGTTCTGAAGAGGCCGAGGAGGCATCTGAGAGCGCGAAGTCCGCCGAGCAGAATGGTGCCGCCAGCAACGGCAAAAAGGCGCAAAACGGCAAGGGCCGGATCAAAATCAGTTCCCAGGCCGAGGCCGAGGCCATTCTGGCCGACCTGCGCGGCGCGGTCTACACGGTGCATAAAGTTGAAGAGAAAGAACAGCGCCGCCAGCCGCCGCTGCCTTATACCACGAGTACGCTCCAGCAGGACGCCTCGTCGCGCCTCTACTTTAAGCCCAAGAGGACTATGAGCCTGGCTCAGCAGTTGTACGAAGGCATTGAGCTGGGCGAGCGCGGCCACCAGGGTTTGATTACGTATATGCGTACCGACTCCACGCGTATCTCGGAAGAGGCGCAGGGGATGGTTAAGGACTACATCGGGCGCGAGCACGGCCAGCCCTACGTGGGCCAGGGGCGCACGGGCAAGGCCAAAGCCAACACCCAGGACGCGCACGAGGCCATCCGTCCCACGGATGTTACGCTGACCCCGCAGATCGTCAAGCCGCATCTTTCGGCTGAGCAATTTAAGCTGTACAATTTAATCTGGCGGCGTTTCGTGGCCAGCTTTATGACTCCAGCGGTCTTCGATACCGTGCGCGTGGATATCGTGGCCGCGCAGTATGTCTTCCGCGCGACCGGCTCGCACCTGAAATTTCCAGGTTTTTACGCCGTCTGGCCGCGTGAAGAAGACGAGCGCAATCTGCCGCGCCTGCGCGCCAGCGAGGTCCTGGATCTGCGCGAACTCAAGCCGGAGCAGCACTTTACCCAGCCGCCCCCGCGTTTCACCGAGGCCAGCCTGATCAAAGAGCTGGAAGAGCAGGGTATCGGGCGTCCAAGTACCTACGTGCCGATTATCAGCACGATCCAGGATCGCGGCTACGTAGACCAGGATCAGCGGCGTTTCGTAGCCACCTGGCTCGGTGAGACCGTCAACGAGGTCATGAACAAGCACTTTCCTGAGATCGTGGATAGTGGCTTTACCGCAGAAATGGAGCGCAAGCTCGATGCGGTCGCCGAAGGGCACCAGTCCTGGAAAGAGTTCCTGCGCGGCTTCTACGGCGATTTCAAGGCCACTATGGAGAAGGCCGAAGCCGAGATGGACCGCGTGCAGAAGCCAGTCGAAGAGATGGACGAGCCCTGTCCCGAGTGCGGGCGCAACCTGGTGATTCGTACCGGGCGCTTTGGCCGCTTCATCTCCTGCTCAGGCTTCCCCGAGTGCCGTTACCGGCGCTCGGTGGTCAGCAAGACTGGCGCGCTCTGTCCCAACTGCGGCGGCGACCTGGTCGAACGCAAGACGCGCCAGAAAAAGCGCATTTTCTACGGTTGCAACCACTATCCAACCTGCAACTTTGCCATCTGGGAAAAGCCCATCGCCGACCTCTGCCCAAATTGCGGAGGCCTGATGGTCGTTCCCAAACCCGGCCAGGACCCGGTCTGCTATAACGAAATCATCCTGCCGCAGCGCAACAACGAAGAGAAGCCCAAACAGGATAGCGGAGCCAGCAAGGCGCGCCGCGGCGCGAAAACCACGGGCGAAGAAGACAGCGCAACCAGCACCGCCAAAAAGCCCGCCGCGCGCAAGGCCACAACCACGCGTGCCAAAGCCGCGACTTCAACCGCGAAGAAAACGACCACGCGTGCCAAAGCCTCTACCACTACGAAGAAGGCCACGACCGCGAAGAAGGCCACAACAGCCAGAAAAACAACGACCACCGCCGCGAAAAAAGCCTCGGCTCGCTCGCGAGCGGTGGAGGGATGAGCTGTTTATGTGTTTGAACGCGAGTG
>DASVMX010000557.1:0-3630 GCA_036384215.1 Ktedonobacteraceae bacterium
CTGTTCGGGACCAATCTCCGCGTCGTAGACCAGCGGCTCCAGGAAGAAGGGCACGTCGAGAGCCTGGCATTCGGCCCCGATGCGCTCGATATAGGCATGTTTGACACGATTGATGGCCTGCTGGTCCAGGGGATTGTAGTAGAGCAAAATTTTGATGGCCTGCGCGCCGGCTTCGACCAGGCGGCGCACGCTCCATTCCGGCAGAAGGTCTGGCAGGCGTCCTTTGACCTGGAAATCGTAGCCGGACTTCTCATAGGCGAACATCAGCCCGGTCCCTTCTGCCCGGCTGCTGGCAGCAGCGAGGCCGTATTCTACGTCCATGAGCAGGGCGCTGGCATAGGGCGTGAGGGCGCGGGCCACGGCGCTTTTGAAGACGTGCATGTCTTCAGCGCTGGCCTGACCCTCTGCTCCACGGGCCGCGGCGATGGCCTGGCGCAGGTTGTCGCGGTGGTCTACGGCCAGCGCGGCGATGATGCCCTGTTGATTAGCGCAGGCGTTGAGGCCTGCCTGTTTTCCCTGGCTGATATGCCCGGTCATAGGCTGTTCTCCCTGTTCTGGCTGGCGATCTCGCTGAGGCACACTGGCCGGTGTTCCTCCAGAGAGCGGCCCGCGGCCAGACCAATAAGAACGGACATACGTCCATCAGCTCCACTGACAGGCACCGGCCCATCGTGGAGCACGGCCTGCACAAAGGCGTTCATCTCGGTGACAAAGCTCTCGGTATAGCGCTCCAGAAAAAAATGCAGCGGTAGATCGCGGCTGACACTCTGAGCAGTGCCAAGCACGGCGGTGTTCGGATAGTTGTTTTCAATACTGATCGCGCCAGCGCTGCCCAGCAGTTCGGCGCGCTGGTCGTAACCATAAGCAGCCTGGCGGCTATTGCTGATTGTGCCAATCACGCCGTTGCGAAAGCGCAGCAGAGTCAGGGCGGTATCAACGTCGCCAGCGGCCCCGATCTGAGGATCGTTAAGCGCCGCGGCTTGCACAAAAACCTCTTCAACTTCGCTCCCGACCAGGAAGCGCGCCATGTCGAAGTCGTGAATGGCCATGTCAAGAAAGAGTCCGCCAGAGACACGAATGTACTCCAGCGAGGGCGGCGCGGGATCGCGGCTGATGAGATGGAGCATGCGCGGCTGGCCAATCTCGCCCCGTTCGACGGCCTGGCGCACGCGGCGATAATTGGCGTCGAAGCGCCGGTTAAAGCCGATTTGGAGCTTGACTCCGGCGAGTTCGGCTGCCGCCAGTGCTCGGTCGATTGAGGACAGGTCGAGGGAGATCGGTTTTTCGCAGAAGACATGCTTCCCGGCGCGCGCGGCTTCTGCGATCATACGAGCATGCGTATCTGTGGATGAGCAGATCAGCACGGCCTGGATATCGGGGCGCTGGAGAATGTGCTGGTAGTCCTGGCCATGCTCCGGGATGTCGTAGCGTTCCGCGCACTCTCTGGCGGCGTCGGCGTAAGGATCGGCCACGGCTAGTAGTTCGGCGGCGGGAATGCGCGTGGTCAAGTTTTCCGCGTGCAGCCGGCCAATGCGACCGGCTCCGATCAGGCCCAGTTTGAGCCTCTGTGCAGGCATGGGTATCTCCTCTTTTCTAGCCTACAGCCCGATGGCGTGCAAATAGGTCCGGTTGCGCTGCGCGCTCGCTCGCGGGCTGCCCATGCCGGGAAGAATATCCTGTTCAACGACCATCCAACCATGATAAGCATAACGCCGCAGCGCAGCGGCAATTTCCGCGAAGGGCACCGCGCCCTGGCCCAGCTCGCAAAAAATGCCGTGCTGGAGGGCGGTAAAGTAGTCCCAACCCTCCTGGCGCGCACGGGCGGCTATCTGGGGCTGGCAGTCTTTGAGATGAATATGCCAGATACGGCTGTGAAAACGCTCCAGACCTTCCACAACTACGGCGCTGGCGCTCTGGCCACTGCCGTAGAGATAATGGCCGGTGTCGAAGACCAGCCCAAGTAGATCGGGATCGGTCAACTCTAGCAAACGCGCGATCTCCGCGGGCGTTTCAACATAGCCGGCGCAGTGGTGGTGAAAGGCGGTGCGCAGGCCGGTCTCCTCGCGCACAGCGTGGGCGATGCGCTCGGCCCCGCGCGCGAATGTGCGCCACTCCGCTGGACTCAGGCCCATTTGAGGGATAACACGCCCGGCAAAAAGTGTGCGCTGCTGATCCAGGCCGTTGTCGTCCGCCAGCACCAGGACGGGAGATGAGAAATCGCCCGCGCTCTCAACCACGCCTGCCAGCAGGCGCGCGACACGCAGGGCGTGAACCTCGCCCTGCGCGTGCGCGTCCGCGTCTTTCAGCGCCACCGGCACAAAAGCCCCGACCATGGCCAGACTGCGGCTGAGCAGTTCACGTTTCAGCTCGCCCGGCTCGGATGGCATATAGCCCCAGTCGCCCAGCTCGGTGCCGGTGTAGCCGGTGGCACGCAGTTCATTAAGCATCTGGCTATACTCGATGCGCTCGCCTTCCAGACCCGCGAATTCCAGTGTGCCCCAGGAGCAGGGAGCGTTGGCGATGTGAATTGCGCTCATCGCTCCTCCTGATCGCGCACCACGACATCCTGGAATTCCTCTTCCAGCACCTGGGCCGCCTGCGCCAGCAACTCACCAGCGGCCTGGTCGGTGCGCGCAAATTCTGCCAGTTCGTGACTCAAGGCCTCCAGTTCTTCACCACCGGCCATCATCGAGGTTAGCTCCTCGCGACTGATCTCCGACCTGGCAAAAGTGCCCAGGCTTCTGCCGCGGTTGAGCAGTGTAAAGCGGTCGCCGATAGGATAGGCGTGATGGGGATTGTGTGTGATGAAGATCACGCCCAGGCCACGCGCACGTGCCTGCGCGATATAGCGCAGCACTACCCCGGCCTCTTTGACGCCCAGCGCGGCGGTAGGCTCATCCAGAATCAGCACTTTCGCTCCAAAGTAGACCGCGCGGGCAATGGCTACCGACTGGCGTTCCCCGCCAGAGAGCGTGCCCACCGGCTGCGAGATATCGCGCACATTAATACCGATTTTCATCAGTTCCTCGCGTGTCACGCGTTCAGCATAACTGGTATCGAAGTAGCGGAACGGCCCCCAGCCCTTTGTCGGCTCCGCGCCCAGGAAAAAATTGCGCGCGATACCCATCAGGGGAATCATAGCCAGGTCTTGATAGACCGTCGCGATGCCCAGGCTCAGCGCGTCCCGCGGCGAGCTAAAACGCACTTCCTGGTCCTCGAAGAGATACCGCCCCTGAGTAGGCCGGTGCACCCCGGAGAGGATTTTAATCAGCGTTGACTTGCCCGCGCCATTGTCGCCCAGCAAACACATCACCTCACCCGCGCGCACGCTCATGGAGATGTCTTGCAGGGCCATCACGTTGCCAAAATGCTTGGAAATCTGCTGAACTTCGAGCAGAGGAGCAGTTTGCGAGTTTTCAGTGCTCATCGTCGCGCCTCCATGGCCAGTTTGCGCACATAACTATTCAGCAGAACAGCCAGCAGCAGGATCACGCCCACTACAGCTTTATACCAGTCGGCATCCACGCCCGCGAAGACGATGCCCTCTTCAACCATGCCGAAGGCCAGCGCGCCAAACATTGCGCCAATCGCCGAACCATAGCCGCCGGTAAGCAGTACGCCACCAATCAC
>DASVMX010000558.1:0-80620 GCA_036384215.1 Ktedonobacteraceae bacterium
CTCATCCCCCTGGACAACGAGCGACAGTGGTACCGCTATCACCATCTCTTTGCAGATTTGCTGCGACAGCGACTGCCGCAGAGTATTGCTCCGTCTCCAGCAGATGCGCAACACAAGGTGAACGAGTTGCACATCCGTGCCAGTGCATGGTATGAAGACCATGGTCTCCCGATAGAAGCATTTCACCATGCGGCTGTCGCCCATGATGTGGAGCGCGCCGAGCGTCTAATGAACGACAGGAGGATTCCCCGGCATTTTCGTGGGGCAGTGACAGCGCTGCTGGACTGGCTGGCGTCGCTGCCGACGACTGTGCTGGATGCCCGGCCCTCGTTGTGGGTGAAGTATGCTTCGTTGTTGCTGGTGAATAGCCAGACGACCGGCGTGGAAGAGAAACTACAAGCGGCTGAAGTCGCTCTGCAAGGCACCGAGACAGACGACAAGGCCCGCAACCTTATCGGACAAATTGCTGCCGCCAGGGCAACATTGGCCCTCACTCGCTACCAGGTAGAAACCATGCTTGCCCAGTCGCGCCGCGCCCTGGAGTACCTACCCCCCAACAACCTGTCTTTACGCGCCACCGCTAACTGGACGCAGGGGTTTGCCTACTGGACCCAGGGAAACCGTGCCGCAGCCCGCCGAGCTTATACCGAAGCCATCTCCCTGAGCCAGACATCTGGGGACACCTTCACCGCCATCCTGGCGACCATCGGCCTGGGCAACGTCCAGGAAGCAGACAACCAACTTTACCAGACCGCAGAGACCTACCGGCGTGCCCTGCAATTAGCGGGGGATCAGCCGATGCAGATTCTCTGCGAAGCGCACCTGGGCCTGGCCCGCGTCCTCTACGAATGGAACGAGCTGGAAGAAGCTGAGCAGCACGGACGACAGAGCCTCCACCTGGCGCAGCAGTATGAGAGCGTGATTGACCGCTTCATTCTCTCTGAGGTCTTTCTGGCCCGCCTGAAACTGGCCCGGGGAGATGTGGACGGCGCGGCTGCCATGTTAGCTGAGGCCAGTCAATCCGTGCGCCAGCACAACTTTGTGCATCGCATGCCTGAAGTGGCTGCCGCGCAAGTGCTAACGTTGCTTCACCAGGGCCATATTGCAGCAGCTGCTCATCTGGCTCAGACATACGAACTCCCCATTAGCCAGGCCCGGGTCCACCTGGCTCAGGGAGACCCATCCGCGACACTGACGGTGCTCTCCTCATGGCGTCAGCAGGTGGAGGTAAAAGGGTGGGAGGATGAGCGGCTCAAGGTGATGGTACTCCAGGCAGCAGCGCTGGAGGCGCATGGCGAAAAGGACCAGGCAGTGCAACTGCTCCTTGATGCGCTGGCGCTAACCGAGCCGGGCGGCTTTATCCGTATTTTTGTTGACGAAGGCAGGCCAATGGCCCAATTGTTGTCCAAAGCCGCAGCTTGTGGGATCTGGACGGACTATATAGGGAAATTGCTAGCAGCATATGAAGCTGAAGGCCTGCTGGGCGAAAACCAATCTTCTCAGCCTTCTGCCCAGCCTCTGATCGAGCCCTTGAGCCAACGCGAGTTGGAAGTCCTTCGCCTCATTGTTCAAGGACTCTCCAATCAGCAGATAAGCGAGCGGCTGTTCCTCGCCCTGAACACGGTGAAAGGACACAATCGGAAAATCTTTGGCAAACTCCAGGTCCAGAGGCGCACCGAAGCAGTCGCGCGTGCCCGCGAGTTGGGCCTGTTATAAGCTGGTCGGTTGTAGCCGAGACGGCAGTCCCGCAAGCGATCCAGAAAGCCACAGTTTGAGCACTGCTCCTCACTCACTCTGTTTCACAAAACAACACCTCAGACAACACTTTCGTGTCTCGCCCTTCCTACCCTCATGAAGCTATACTCCTGGTAGATTAAGTCATTCATCCAGCTCGGCTGGACATCTTCATCGGCTGGATTGTCTTGATGGTCAAAGCCGTTCGCGGCAGATACTACAAGCTGCCTATTGTCGGCGATCATGCTGAAAAATGGGCCGATTCGTGGAGGGGCTAGAGCCAGAGCAGCAGAAGGTACAGGGTCATGTCAAACAACATCAACTCGAAAATCGATCCAGATCAACCAATGATCTATCAGATCAGAATTAAGGGTCATCTGAGCCGCGAGTGGACTGACTGGTTTGGAGGCTTCATCATCACATTGGAAAACAACGGCGATATGCTTTTAACCGGCCCGGTGATTGATCAGGCTGCGCTGCATGGATTACTCAAAAAAGTGCGTGATTTAGGAATGCCATTGCTCTCGGTCAGTTGCGTTGAACCCGGCCAGGAGGATGCACCGGATGTCAAGTCGTAAATAAAAGAAGGAGACACACATGAAAGCAATTGTTTACACACAATATGGGTCACCAGATGTACTTGAGCTCAAAGAGGTGGAGAAACCTGCTCCTAAAGAGGATGAAGTCTTGATGCAAGTCTATGCGGTGTCTGTGAATGCCGCAGACTGGCGTCTCGTAAGGGCCGAGCCGTTCCTGGTCCGCCTGTACAATGGGCTTCTCAAACCAAAACACACGATTCTTGGATCTGACGTAGCAGGGCGAGTTGAAGCAGTAGGCAGAAATGTCACACAGTTCCAACCCGGCGATGAGGTCTTCGGGGACTTATCCGGGTGTGGTTGGGGCGGTTTTGCCGAGTATGTGTGCGCTCCTGAACATATTCTGGTGTCGAAACCGCCCAGGGCGACCTTCGAGGAAGCAGCCACCATTCCTATGGCAGGAGTCACCGCCTTGCAGGGCCTGCGCGATAAGGGACAGATCAAGCCCGGACAAAAGGTGTTGATTCAGGGTACGGGTGGTGGTGTGGGAACGTTCGCGGTGCAGATTGCCAAAGCGTTCGGGGCCGAAGTCACTGCCGTGTGCAGCACGAGGAATGTGGACCTGGCGCGCTCGCTGGGCGCAGACCATGTCATTGATTACACGCAAGAAGATTTCACAAAAAATGAGCAGCGGTATGACCTGATCCTCGCGGCGAACGGATATCATCCAATTTCAGATTACAAGCGTGCATTACGTCCCAGAGGAATGTATGTCTCGACTGGAGGTTCCGAGGCTCAAATGTACCAGTCCATGTTCCTGGGACCCTGGATGTCAATGACAGGAGGGAAGAAAATGGGAAGCTCGGCGAAGAAAACAAGCAAAAAAGATATGGCTTTTCTGAAAGAGCTTCTTGAAGAGGGCAAAGTCAAGCCTGTCATAGATAGACGATACACGTTATGTGAGACTGCTGAGGCTATCCGGTACCTGGAAGAAGGACACGCTCGAGGCAAAGTAGTCATCGCGGTGGATCAGGCTTCCTGTAATGGGGAAATGAGCCAACATGCTATAATCTCAAAGGAAGATCAATGAGATTCTAGGAGAAAGATCGTGTTATGCTTCATACCTATCTCACCACAATCTGGCACTTGCGCTATCCCATTATAGGCGCTCCCATGGCCTACGTAGGACGAGGACGCCTGGCCCACGCTGTCTCCCACGCTGGGGGAATGGGCATGTTCGGGATTGGGAGTACGGAATCGGTCGAATTCCTTGCCCAAGAAGCCGCCATTGCCCGCGGAAACGATCGGACGCGGTTCGGGATTGGGATGCATGCCTGGGCTATCGAAAAGCGGCCTGAGCTGCTTGACGCAGCGATAGAAGCTCATCCTTTTCTCGTCTCTCTTTCATTTGGTTCCGCCGCTTCCTACGCGGAGAGGCTCCATCAGCATGGCATTTTGCTGGCTACGCAGGTCAATTCGCGAGCTGAAGCAATACAGGCAGAGCGAGATGGTGTCGATCTCATCGTGGCACAGGGCATGGAAGCTGGAGGACACGTCACTGGCGAGGTAAGTACACTGCCACTACTGCAAACCGTGCTTGACGCGGTTCGCGTGCCGGTGCTCGTGGCAGGCGGCATCGCGTCACCACGAGGCGTGGCGGCAGCACTGGCTGCTGGTGCTGAAGGAGTCTGGATAGGAACCACTCTGCTGGCCTCTCCTGAATGCGAAAACACCGAACAAGCCCGAGCACGTATTGTGCAGGCCCAGGAAACAGAAACCGTCCTCACTCGAGCGTTCGATGTGGCGCAAGGGCTGTCCTGGCCTCCGCAGTATCCTGGTCGAGCCCTGCGCAATCGCTTTACTGATCAGTGGCACTCCCACATCGATGCGCTTCCCCAGGCTAGCGAAGCGCGCCAGCAGCTTGCAGAGGCCATCGCCAGCAAGAACTACGATCTCGCCCATATTTATGCAGGCGAAGCCGTGGGACTGGTGACCCGGCAACGACCAGCCGGAGATGTCATCCGATACCTGGGTGAGGGAGCGGAGCGCCTGCTGCGTGACCGTTCCGCTCTCCTGCTTGAAGGCCATGGAGCAGACATTGTCCAAGGAGAAGGAAATGAATCCATCTGAACGGTTCGGAAATTTCGACTCGGCTGCCCGTTTTTGTTCTGCCTTTGACGAATTACGGGGCTCCCTTCGTCCTCTCTCTTGCAGAGGAGAAGTTGCCTCACGCTCAGAGCAGCGGAGAGCTTTCCTTGATCGGCTTATCGTATCATCTCAATAATGTGGGGAAAGAAAACCGATTATCAGGTGGAACGCCAGGTGTTCTGGCCAAAGAGAAAAGTTGCCTACCTGGCAGCTTGTCGGACCCAAATTTTGCCCAAATTAGTGGCAGGATGCTCACATTGTTGTGAGGTTTGCTTGTACAAGATGAGCTTTATTCACGCGAAAGGGTTCGAGCAGCGACTCATCCATTTGTGCCTCCTCTAATTAGGCCGCCCGAGCAAGGTGTCACTAATTTGGGCAAAATTTGAGTTGGAGAGAAGTAGACCTCGTGACCTTTGCCGAATGGCTGACTCTTCCGCTCTTTCCGAGATCGGGAAAGTACTATGACTCTTATTTGGAGGCGATGTTGTGGCTCTACACGGGGTAGACACGAGGCGAAGCTCACGTCTGCCATCTTCAGGCTAGCGAACACAGAGAGGGATTAACCTATCTCTCTCGTTCTGTTTATTTCTCCAGAAGCATAGCCAGATTATCGAGGCACTTATCACATAAACAGACATTTGATGATACTGGTGGAAAATCGCCCTGTGGCTGCATGATGTAGTCACTGATTGCCAACCAGCGCTGGAACTTCTCATCCACACCGCTTGCCGCCAGAAAGTATTCTACCAGCTGAGCCAGGTCTCGATCCCAATGGCGCAGATCATTAAACACTTGACGGTAAACAACCATCCAGCGTTTATGCAATTGGTAATGGAACTGGCGAAGCCGTGTTCGGATGCCAGGAAAGGGACTTTTGCGAAACCCTGCTCTGATGGTATAGACATCTTGACAAGAAGGCCCTCATCTTTTATGCTTGGGATTAAGATCTCATATCTTACTCCTTCACGCAAGATATGCCGATCATTCATCAAACCATCGTTTGACCGATGTGGATCAATCAGCCTCGTTCTTCTCGAACGAAGGTTCCGCGCCCTGCCGCAAGGAGATTTGCCATGTCTCGTTCTGCTCGTCACACACTTGCCTTTACTCTTATCCTTCTTCTGCTCCTCGGAAGCGTTGGCACACTCGTCTTCTTCAACCAGCCAGCACACGCCTTTGCGGCGGGAAACGCTGCGGCGAAAAGGACGCCAACTCCCACCCCAACGCTGACCTCAACCCCAACGCCGCTCCCAACGCCATCCTTCACTCCAACACCATGTCCATCGTGTCCAGGTGGCCTGCCCAAACACCTGCTCACCGGCTACTGGCAGGATTTCACGAACAGCGCCACGCCGCTGCCCTTGAGCGCGGTGAACCCGTATTACAACGTCGTCGCTGTGGCTTTCGCTTCGTCAGGCTCTCAGGCGGGCCAGATCACTTTTAGCATCGATGCGAAGCTCGCGAGCGCGCTCGGCGGATATACGACAGCCCAGTTTCTCAGCGATATCTCGACCCTCCATGCCCAGGGGAGAAAAGTTCTTCTCTCGGTCGGAGGCGCAGCAGGCACCATCACCATTGGCAACGCGACGAGCGCGACCAATTTCGCCGCGAGCGCGTATGGATTGATGCAAAACTATGGCTTCGACGGGGTCGATATCGATCTGGAGAGCGGCATCAATGTCACGTATCTGACCAGCGCTCTCCAGCAACTGTCCACACTGGCAGGTCCAAATCTGATAATTACCCTGGCTCCACAGACGGTTGATGTCGCGTCGACTAGCAGCCCCTACTTTCAACTTGCCCTGAACATCAAAGCCATTCTGACCATCGTGAACACACAGTACTACAATTCGGGCTCCATGTATGGCTGTGATGGCAAACTGTACGCCTATGGGGGCGTGGATTTCATCACTGCCCAGGCTTGCATTTTGCTTCAGGGGGGCTTGCGCCCGGATCAGGTTGGGCTTGGCTTGCCTGCCTCCACGCAGGCCGCTGGCAAGGGCTATGTGGCCCCATCCGTGGTGAATGCCGCGCTTGATTGCCTGGCCACCGGCACAAACTGCGGGACCTTCATTCCACCCACCACCTATTCCACCATCCGGGGCGTGATGGACTGGTCAATTAACTGGGATGCCTCCAACAGCTACACCTTCGCGGACACAGTCGGTCCCCATTTGAGCACGCTCCCATAGAGCAGAAAAGAGGGCTTCCTGCAAGAACGCTGTTACTCACGGCATAAATTGGGTCTGGCACACATGTGAAACGCCATGCGCCAACCGGCGCATGGCGTTTCACATGTGGTGATGCAAGCCGCTTGCTCAGAATGAGTATCCCTGGTCACACTCGGTCCGTGTAGAAGGAAAGAGACAAAAGCCGAATGGAAACGCGAGTGACGCGTGAAAGGAACAGCATGTCGAACTCAGCCTCCGATGACACTCCTCGACCGACCGTAAACAGGGTCGAAGGACAGCCCGATGCCGACACAGCGATTGCTGCGTTTGTCAGCGAACTGCAACAGGGATGGGACCACCGCAACACTGCCATCAGCAATCGTCATGTTGCGGCTGACGTGGCCTGGGGTAGCCCCTACGGCGCTACAGTCCATGGCTATGACCAACTGCACGCGATTCATACCAGGCTCAAGCAGCAAGGCATCGGCGGATCTGCCTCCCGCTACGAGATCGTGCGCGCCTTCGCCGTCTCCGACGACGTCATCGTGGCGCACGTTGCCCGCTATGCTCTCGATCCCGAAGGCCGGCCAATCGAGCCTGCCTCCGAGACCACGGGGGCATTCTCAGAAATGGCGCTCTACGTCCTGGTTCGCCGCGACGGGGCATGGTGGGTAGCCGCAGGCCAGAATACGCCGATCAGACCAGGCGGTGCAGTCTCACCCGATGGATCCGGCACAAACGGGTGAATTCGATGAGTGCTGACCGAGGAAGAGGTCTCTGGGAAGCGCTTCAGAGGGAGGGAAAGATGTTCAACGCAATCATCCCTGAGGAGCTGCTGGCGAGTGGCCTGCTTGGCTTGACGCTGCTCGACCAGTAATGAGGCATGGGTATGATCCGTATGGGCCAGCACGGGCGTTAAAAATCCGGCCTACCGTGATGTGCGCTACGTCGAAGAACTGATCGGTTCCGAGACCGTGAATACGATGCCACTGGCAACCATCGAGAGCTTCCGCGATCATGGCCATATACGCCTCTCCATTGAGGAGCAGCTTCCCCAGGCACAGGAGCAGATCGCCACACTTGCAAGCGTTGGGATCGATTACGCTCAGGTTACCCAGCAGTTACAGGAAGAGGGTGTCCAAAAGTTTCTGGATTCCTTCCATACTCTTTTCGCCTGTATTGAAGCCAAACGCAAGCAGTTGCAAGCGTAGCTGCGGAAAGCGGTGGGTGCAAGAAATTTCCCTCGTCTCCCAATCATTTGATCTCGATACCCTCATGACGGCCGTTCGTGACCGCCTCGTCCAGGCCCGAGGTGGGGAGCAATCAAGCGCACTCCTTCTGGCAAAAGGACGAGGGCTGTGAGGCAAAGAGTAGGAGACCTGTCGCATGCGCCTTGCTGGTTCGGAGCCGCGTTATCGCTACGAAAATACCACCTTGTTGACAAAGGCGTGGAGTCTCATCTATCCTTGTATTCCTGCAAGAATGCAGGCTGGTGTATGGACGAACACGCAAAAACGATGAAAGGAGCGAAAAAGATAACAGGCTTAAAAGCAAACAGACCCGCCCCTCGACGCATTTGGCTGGTGCGGCATGGCATGACGGAATGGAACACACAGCAGCGTTACTGTGGGCACAGCGATATCCCTCTTTCACGCGAAGGACGCTTACAAGCTCACTGGCTGGCCCGCTATTTGCGCGCGGTAAACATCGGCGCTATCTATAGCAGCGACCTCTGGAGAGCGTATGAAACTGCTGAGATTATCACCAGCAAAAGAGAGCTTGCCTTGCCAATCCAGGCGTCAGCAGCCTGGCGGGAGATCCATTTCGGTACATGGGAAGGTTTAACATACGTGCAGATCGCGGCCAGCTTTCCTGAGCACCTGGATTTCTTTACCCATCCTGAACAGATCGCTCCTCCTGGAGGTGAAACACTGGAGAGCCTCCAGCAACGTGTCCTGGTCTCTCTTGCGCAAATCGTGGATGAGCAGGCAGAGGATATCCTGATCGTCAGTCATGGCGGCCCGCTGCGCGTTCTGCTCAGTAGTTGCCTGGGCATGTCACTTGCTCGTCAATGGCAGATCTCCATTGACCCGGGCTCGCTCAGCGCACTCGACCTTGTTGCGCCGTCGGACTCACAGGTACCATTGGGCACACTTGCGCTGCTCAATCTACAAGAATCACCTGTATTGCACATCTGACAGAGAAAAAACCATGATGCGAGAAAAACAGAACAAGAGGAATGTTCTCATGCGCCAGTATCTCAAACTGCTCGCGGCTACCAGCTTCCTCTCGACGCTGCCCTTACCTGGTAGCAGGCTGCTGGCGAAACTCGATGCTACCGATGTTTTGCTAGGAGGCGAATATTTTCCCCTGGTTGGTTTGATGCTCGGTGGTGTGCTCTGGCTCCTGGTCCTGCTCAGCGCGCCGCTGGTCCCCCAGCTGCTGCTGACTGCGTTCCTGGTTGTCACATTGGTCTTGCTAACAGGTGGCCTGCATCTTGATGGGCTAATGGACAGCTGCGACGGCCTGTTTGGCGGGTTCACCCGCGAACGAAAATTGGAGGTCATGCGTGATAGCCGGCTCGGGAGCTTCGGCGTGTTAGGGGGTGCCTGCACGCTCCTGCTCAAATTCGCCTGTCTTGCCAGCCTGCACGAGCATTCGTTGCCGGTCGTTTTGCTGGTCACGCTGCCATCTTCACGCTGGGGCATGGTCCTTGCTCTTCGAACCTTTCCCTCCGCACGCGCGACTGGTCTGGGCGCAACCTTCCGCCAGACGGTGACACTTCCGACGCTGATCATAGCCGGTGTATGTGCCCTGGCTATTGTCCTGGTAAGCGCGCAACTCGCCGGTCTGCTGGTCTGGGGTACAGTAACACTTACAACTCTGACGCTGGGGATCTGGATCACCAGGCAGTTGGGCGGGCTGACTGGCGATACTTATGGAGCGATTGCGGAGATTACGGAGATTACTGGTCTGCTCACTTTCGTTCTGTTGCATTTTTAACAAGAAAAGCGTTTTTATAAGGCATGACACATATGACACAGCAACCTCAATCTGAGCTCTCTTCCGGGCAGAAGAACGGGGCCAGGCTTATCTTGATTCTGGGGGGAGCCCGCAGCGGCAAGAGTACGTTCGCGGAGACGCTGGCTGCTCAAAGTGGCCAATCTGTCGCGTTTATTGCCACAGCAACTGGAGATGACGAGGAGATGCGCGCGCGTATTGCGCGCCACCAGGTCACACGTCCTCGGACATGGCACACGTTTGAAGAACCTCTTGATCTGCCCGGTGTTGTGCGTCGTGCCAGCACAATGGCCGATGTATTATTGCTGGACTGTCTGACCCTCTGGACTTCCAACTGGCTGCTTCAGCATACGAACCAGACCAACCCCGAGACAGTGTTCCCAGATCAACTTTTAAGCGAACATGCGCTCAAAGAAATCGATGAATTGCTAGCAGTGATACGCTCCCTCTCCACTCATCAGACGCTGATCGTTATTTCAAACGAGGTCGGACTGGGCGTGGTGCCTGCCTATCCGCTTGGGCGCGCCTATCGCGACACGCTTGGCTACGTTAACCAGCGCCTGGCCCATGCCGCCGAACACGTGTATCTGCTGGTAGCAGGCATACCGGTGGATCTGAAACGCCTCCAAGAAGAAGTCAGTTGGCGATCATTTGACAACAGCAATCGGCCCGGCATATACTAACGTCGTTATTCTTTACCAGAATAGTCCTCATTGGGTGGCCTGCTTTGCAGGCAGAATAGGGAAGCCGGTGTGAAATCCGGCGCAGTCTCACGCGCTACTGTAACTGGCGAGTGGTCATCTCACAGTCTTCTACCAGGGAAGACAAGCCACTGTTCACAATCGAATGGGAAGGCGAGTTGAATCACATTTGAAGCCGGAAGCCAGGAGACCTGCCCAATGAGATAGGCTTCTCATCCTTCGCGTAAGAGGAACCAGCTACCGAAGCAATGCTGTGCACTGTGAAGGCGAAACCATCGCTTCCTAAGCATCTGCTACTGTTCATCTCCGGTTGGTCTCTACTCCTCCACGCAAGGAGACAACGAGCGTTTTCATAACCACGGAGGGTTAAACTCGATGTTCTCCCATTTTTTCGGACGACCATGCTGGTCGTTTACCAGGCCACAAACCTTGCACTGTATCTGTTCTTTCTTGCTTGTGCTCATGCTTTGTCTCTTCTTTACTGCTTGCGGACAAAGCACATCTACCACACCGCCAACGGCCACCTCAACCGTTGCGTACGATTTCTATGGGAGGCCGCTGACCTTTCCGGTTACCGCCCCCCAGCGCATCATCTCGCTTTCGCCGAGTATGAGTGAAATCCTCGGTGCGCTCCATCTGGATGACCATGTAGTTGGGGTAGACTATTACACCACTTTTCCAGCCAGTTTTTCCCATAAAAAGAAAATTTCGAGCGCTGATGGGACCTATAATGCTGAGCAGATTGTGGAGTTGAAACCTGATCTGATACTCAGTGACGGTGGCCTGACGAAAACAACTGATAGCAAACTGACAGCCCTGGGTTTACGCGTTGTTGATCTGCCCAACACTTCTCTGGCTCAGGTTTTACAAAAAATCGTGCTGGTGGGTCGATTGACGCTCACTGATCGCACTGCCCAGGCGCTGGTAAATTCATTGCAGCAGCAGATCACGTCCATCAAACACACAGTTGCAGGCACGGCAGCCCCTAAAGTTCTGCTGGAAGTCGATGACAGTACGCCGGGGAAGCCCTATGTCTTTGGTGGTGGTTCCTTTGGCGATGAATTGATACAAGATGCCAACGGCAGCAATATCTTTCACGATAACGTCAGTGGCGGCGGGTATCCCCAGGTGAGCGATGAGGCTATTATTGCGGCGAACCCACAATTTATCGTCTTAACCGAAGACCCGGCCTATGGCGGACAACCCGCGCAAGTCTACAAGCGGCCCGACTGGGGTAGCATCGATGCATTGAAATTGCATAAGGTCTATGCCCTCAACGTGAATATCATGCAGCACCCCAGCCAACGCCTGGTCGATGGCTTGCGCTGTCTGGCACAGATTCTGCATCCGACGAAGTTTTCTGGTGCACTCCCCACCTATTGCACGGGAACGATCTGATGAACACAAAAGCACACAACATGAGCGAACACAACCAACAGCCTGAGACCGATCGAGTCTGGGCCATTGAATTACATGGGATCGAGCCGATTGCTGATACAGAGCGACATGGCAGGCCATTTGAACTCTTCTGGATCTGGTTTGCCGCCAATATTGGCGTGCTGGGCATTGTCTATGGCGGCCTGATGGCTGACTTCTCTCTGAATCTGTGGCAAAGTCTCCTGATTGCGTTGCTGGCCCCGGCTCTCTCGTTCCTGCTGGTTGGAGCCTTGAGTCTGGCCGGAACATGGGGAGGAGCACCAATGCTCACGCTGTCGCGCGCCTGCTTTGGCACACGTGGCAATCTCATCCCCACATTGGTCAGTTGGATCAGCCTGGTGGGTTGGGAGGTTATCTCTGTCGTCACTGCGGCCTATGCTCTGCTGGGTCTGTTGAATCTGGCCGGTCTGCCCACAACGACATTGTGGACAGTTGTCAGTCTGGTGGTGATAGCAGTGCTGATAGTCGCCAGTGGCCTGTTGGGACATGCCACACTCGTCTGGATCCAGCGTGCGGCAACGTGGGTCTTCGGCCTGCTAACGCTGCTCATCGTGGTCTTTCTGGTGAGCCGCACCCACTGGTCAACAGTGCTCGCGGCCCCGCCTGGTTCCTGGAATACAGGGATGCTGGCGACGTTGAGCATCATCATCGCTGGCACAGGCATTGGCTGGACCAACGCAAGCGCCGATTACACGCGCTATCTCCCACGACAATCCAAAGGCAGCGCCATCATCTGGTGGACGGTGCTTGGCTCGTCGCTGCCCCTGTTCGTGCTGATTATGGTTGGGATGCTGCTCTCCAGCGATGTGCAGGGGCTCTTCAGCGCGGCCAATCCAATACAGATCATTGGCAACGCCTTGCCCACCTGGATGGCTGTACCTTATCTACTCACCTCTATTGGAGGTCTTATCGCTGGGGCAGATCTGTCGATCTATTCATCAGGGTTAAATGTGTTAGCTATGGGCGTCAAATTGAAGCGCTATCAAACGGTGCTCATCGATGGAGTGCTGATAGTTGCCGGCTCAGTTTATGTGATGTTGATCGCGCAGAATTTCCTGGCGCCATTCGTGAGCTTCTTGCAGTTATTGGCCGATGGGCTAACCACCTGGGCTGCAGTCTTTCTGGTCGATATGCTCACCCGACGTACCTACGACACGGCTGGCTTAGCACAAACGAAGCCTGGTAGTCGCTACTTTTATACTGGCGGTGTGCGTTGGTCTACGCTCATTGCCTGGATGTTCGGCATGCTTGTCAGCCTGGCCTTCACCGTCTCACCCTGGTTTCGTGGTCCCCTTGCCCTTGGGGTCTTCGCCACAAGCAGTCTGGGTTACTTGATCGGCTTTGTCGTCAGCGCCCTCGCTACCTGGGGACTCTTCGCGCTCACACCGCAGAAACAGACGAGTCCTGTGCTTCCGTCGGAAGAAAGAGGAGCATAATGCAACAACTTGCACGTCCGCGTCGTCTCGTGCTTGTGGGCAGCGTCCTCGTCGATATTCTCATGTACGTGGACCGGCTGCCAGAACGCGGAGGTGATACCATCGCACGACAAACACTGCTCACAAGCGGCGGGGGCTTCAACGTGTTGATCGGAGCCATGCGTCTGGGTCTGCCCGCCAGTTACGCTGGACGCGTTGGCAACGGGCCAATGGGCGCGCAAGTAATGGCTGCCCTGACCATGGCCAACATCCCGTTGCTCTTACCGCGTGTGAGAGGCGAGGACACCGGTTTCGATGTTGGCCTGGCCGAAGCCAGTGCAGAGCACACCTTCGTGACCGCGCCCGGCTGCGAATCGCGGCTCTCACTGCACGATTTACAGTCCATCCTCCTCCAGCCCGGAGATGCTATCTATGTTTCTGGCTATGAGCTGGTCTATCCAGTCTCGGGGGCCTCGCTCGAAACCTGGCTCCCAGAACTGGCTCAAGAGCATTTGCTGGTGATCGATCCTGGCCCACTCGTCTTGGAAATCCCTGACAAGCGTCTGGCCAGTGTCCTGGCCCGTACCAACATCCTGAGCCTCAATGCCCGAGAACTGGGCTTGCTCACAGGTCTGGCGGACCTCGCAACGGCGACCCGCTCTCTGGCAGCATATCTCGCACCCGGTGGCTTTGTGGTCGCACGCATGGGAGAGCAAGGCTGCTGGTTGGCGAGTACAACCCTGGAGCCGTTGCATCTTCCAACGCGGCCAGCACACGTCGTTGATACAACTGGAGCTGGTGACGCCCATGTTGCCGCCCTCCTGGCCCGGCTCGCTATGGGAGATGAGATCCAAACGGCGACATATGTAGCCAATATCGCCGCATCTCTGGCTATTGAACATCTTGGCCCGGCGACCTGTCCAACAGCGCAAGAATTGCAGGCGGCGTTGCAAAGCGCAACAGATCAGCCGCGCTGACAACGAGCAACAGCGCGGCATGAAAAGCCACGTCTCGGCTCGTCATGCGCGTCTTGAGGCAAAGGAGCCTTCCAGACCCGCTCAGTCCATTGTAGGGCGCATGGCCTGTGCCACAATCTGGTGGGATCTCTGTTTCAAAACGGTTTGGCCCAAAAAGAACGTATGTATGAGTCATCCCGGATGTTTGAAACGTCATGCGCTGGAAGCGCACCACTCTTGATGAGGTTTTTACATGACCTCAGAAGATACCGTTGGTAAACTCTCATCTGGACTCCTCAGCACCTGCGGTGCTTCGCCCAGAGTTTTAAGGATGCTGGCTGATTGGGCGGCCCGTGGCCGCCCAATCAGCCAGCATCCTTAAAAAAAAGAGCTCCGCTGCGCGGAGCGAGGGGTTTACCAACGGTATCGGATGTTTGAGCTTGACTGCGCTCAAAGGCCCCTTAAAATCTCCTGAGGAGCAAGGAATAGGTACATGAGAGAGGTGCTCTCTCTGAGAAGGAGCTGTCATATCAGGGAGACGTGAGAGCACCATACCACGTGTTATGATCAGTTTTCGTGTGCACTCAGTTCAAACGAAAACCCCAGCGTTGGAAATGGAGCAAGGTCATCCTTGTGTAGCATGCTACTCCTCGATTTTCTTTACGCGTCCAACCTGTCCATCGACAAGCCGTACCTTGATCCCATGTGGGTGAGAAGCGGAGTTGGTCAAAATGTCCTTGACGACCCCTCGGGTCAGTTTTCCTGTTCGCTGGTCTTGCTTGAGAACGATTGACACTTCGATTCCCGAACGTATATCTTGACGGATGCGTCCATCTGGCATTCCGTTTCGCTTTCTCCTGCCATCCCTGGGAAAATGGATGTCTCCTTTTCCCAGAGCAGATTTCAAGTGTTTCCTGATGCTCACAATCACACGTTGGAGGGTACATCACCATCCAGAGCAACACACTCGCATTGTACCACGAGAAATCTACCCGTGGGTATGATGTTGCGTCTTTTTTCAGGAACGTTTCCAGCAGAGGAAACGGTATTGTCAACTTACATTTTTATCTTGATGAGTTTTCACCCTCATCGTTTTCTGCTTTAGAGCTTATCCGGAAACTGAAAGACGATCACATTGCTGAAAACAAATGAGCGCACAAGCCAACTTGAGAAACGCCTCATAAGGGGCGGCGAGCTTCTCCCAACGGATCAAAAGTGTTGTTCTTCCTCGTCCCCTTCCAGCCAGGGTTGATGCGTTCTCGTCAAAAGCAGGGGTGCAGGGGACGGCGAGTCCCTGCCGGAGCACGAGGTGTCCTCGGAAAAACCGCTTTTTTTGTGAGCGAGCCGCCGCAGGCAGCGAGTTCGGAGAACACATAAACCCTGAGGATAGTCGGAAGTCTCTCCTTGCGCTCTGGGACTGAGATTTTTCTCTGACTCAACTCTTTAGAAAGGGCGCTGACCATAGACCAGGACATACGGGACGCTCATCTGCAACTGGTCATATTCTGCGACTGAGAGAGCGAGCACCCGATCAAACTCCGAAGTTGCAACGCCGAGGTGCGAGATGATTAGCGGCTTCAGAGCCTGCATGCCAGCCACGCCGTTGGTCTGCATCCCGGTTCCAACTTCCCCGCCCCATTTTCCCACCGGGATCGCGATCTGCCGCTGCACCACATTGCTCAACCCGGCCCGGCGCAGTTCTTCCGCTAATGGCGGCACCTGGCCACACTCAATGCCTCGCTGATGCCCCAGTTCGATGATCCAGTTGCTCAGCTGCCTCGTCATCGGTCCCATGTTCTCAGAAGCGAGCTGTGTTTCGACGACCTCGACCCAGCCGCCTGCCCGTGTGACCCGCACCAGTTCACGCAGCACACCCGGCCAGGCCTGCGCGGGAATCGCCAGCACCAGGAAACGCTGATGGACGAAGTCAAACTGCTGATCGGGAAAAGGGAGTCCCTTGAGTACGTCTGCCTGGAGAAACTGGTAATTTGCCGGAGGTGATAACGCCCCGACCGGCGGTTCGATCAGATCGCAAGCCATCACCGTGGCCTCTGGAAAGGCTTGTGCTATCTCAAAGGCCCAGAGCCCCGTCCCGCAACCGACGTCCAGAATAGTGCCTGGCTGCGTGAGCGGAGCCAGATAATTGTTCTGCAGAACCGCTTTCAGCAGAATATGCTGCAAATCCAGACGGTTCTGTTCCTGGATATCTTTGGGGAGAAGATACGGGGTAGTGACAGAGATAGGTTGTCCGTCAACGATCACAACGGATTGGGTGCTTGCTTGAGTTCCAGCGCGGTCTGCGCCGCTCTGCCGAGGCGGCGACTTCTTTCGAAAGGGTCCCATGATATGACTCCTTTTCACTCACAACAACAACCGTGCATCGTACTCCTTTGTGTGTTTCTTTCCTTCGGAGAAGGCAATTTAGTATAACGCCGACTGCCTCCCTGGTCAATGGCCTCGGCGCGAAAACTCTCGCAGCCGGTTGAAAAAGCCCTTGCCGAGTTGACAAAAATCCCTGAACTCGCATGCCAGCACGTGGTCGCACGTCAAAACTTTCCTTATGGAACAGCATAAAGGGGGCTGAGCCTGATCACGATGTGCTGCTGATTTGCTGTTGCTCCTGGCGTTTGCTGTAGTCGGGCTTGCCTTTGGCGTCCAGATAGGTCTGTTTGCAGGCAGGAAAACCGCTGCATCCCCACCAGAATGTGCCCTTCTTCTTTCCTGGCCTGCGGACCAATCCTTTGCCACAGACCTGACAGGTGTGAAGCGCTGACACCTTCACGGCTCCCTTCGGAACAGGTTTGCCACCCTTGTCCGGGCAACTGAACGTACAACCTTCGCTAAAACCAGTGCAGCCCCAAAAGAAACCTTTCTTGCCCTTGATGCGCCGCAGCGGTTTCTGGCACTCGGGGCACCGAGGCGTTTCGACCGTAATCCCGATGCCGTTTTCCTTGACGGCGCTGACTTCTCCCGCGATGTACTCCATCAGTTCGCGAATGAACGAAGCCGCGTCCCGTTCGCCTGCCTGGATAGCCTTCTGCTGCTCGTGCCAGAGTGCCGTCATGTCCGGATACCTGGCTTGATCCGGCAAGGTATCGTAGAACTGCCTGCCGGTTGGTGTACTGACAATCGTTTTGCCTTGCTCGACCAGGTAGCCGCGCTCAAAAAGGGTGGTAAGAATGCTGTCACGCGTGGCCGGCGTCCCAATGCCCCCATGTTCCCCTTCCTTGCTCTTATCCTTTTCCTGGAGGAGCTTCCGCAAGCGGTCGTCGCGGATGTACCTGGCCACGCGGGTCAGGTCGGTGAGAAGGGTAGCCATGGTATACAGCGGTCGAGGTTTGGTCTCCAGTTGATCGGCGGTGGCATCGGTACAGATCCCGCTCTGCCCAGTTTTCAAGGCGCGGATATCCAGGGCCAGAGTGAGGTCGTGCTCGTCATCCTGCACTTCTTCATTACCCACATCGCTCTTGTAAAGTGCGAGCCATCCCGGATGTGTGGTCACATTACTTTGGCACGCAAAATGCCGACCTGCGACCTCGACCAGCACGCGGGTCTGGTCGTACTTGTGTGTTGGCCAGAACTGCGCGACATACGCGCGGGCGATGAGTACATAAATTTTTCGTTCACCAGTGGACAGGGTTGAGAGGTCAGCCGTGTTCTGCGTGGGGATGATCGCGTGGTGGGCCGAAACCTTCGACGAGTTAAAGGCGCGGCTTTTGAACGTCGGATTGGCCGCGGCACTGGCTGGAGCCAGCATGGGCGCGGTCTTCGCAATGGCCGCCAGCACGCCAGGCGCGTCGGCGTGCTGCTCGTCGCTCAGGTATTCGCAGTCACTGCGGTTGTAGGTAATGAGGCGGTGCTTCTCGCGCAACGATTGCGTGATGTCCTTGACCTGATCGGGCTTGTAGCCGAATTTGCGCGCCGCGTCGGTTTGCAGTTTCAACAAGTTGTAGGGTAAGGGGGCGGGCTGCTCTTTCTGTTTAGTGTCGGCAAAGACCACGCGCGCCGCCTTTCCTTTCACCGCATCAGTGATCGCTTGCGCGTACTTCTGGTTGATCAGCCGACCTTTGTCATCTACGGGGTCGCCCTCGACGGTTTGGTAGCGTGCCGGGAAACTTATCCCTTGGATCTGGAACTGGCCCGTGACATAGTAGTAGAAGCTCTTGACGTGGGCCTCAAATTCGCGGTCCCGGCGCACGACCATGCCCAGAATGGGGGTCTGTACCCTCCCCACGCTCAAGACACCCTGATAGCCTGCCGCGCGGGCGGCAAGGGTATAGGCACGGGTGAGGTTGTAGCCGTAGAGTTGGTCACCCACACTGCGGGCCTCGGCAGAGGCAGAGAGCGTCGCAAACTCGCGGTTGTCACGCAGATTTGCCAGTGCCTTGCGCACCACATTGGTGTTATTGTCATTGATGAGGAGACGCTTGACGGGTAAACGGCAATGCGCATAGGTGAGGATTTCATCGATGAGAAGCTGGCCTTCATCGTCGGGGTCTCCCGCGTGGACGACGCTTTCGGCTTGCTTCAAGAGCTGAGTGATCACGCGCAACTGGTCTGACTTGCTGGCGGCTGGTTTTTTTCGCCAGGGAAGATGGGCGATCGGCAGGTCATCCATGCGCCAGATCGCATAGCGCTCGTCGTAGTCTTCGGGGTCAAGCAGTTGCAGCATGTGGCCAAAACACCAGGTCACATAGTCGTTTCCGCAGTCGTAGTATCCCTCTTTGCGACGACCTCCGCCCAATCCCTCCACAATGGCTTTGGCCAATTCCGGCTTTTCGGCGATAAACAAGCGCATACAGGCTTCTCACTCTTCCTTCTTCTGGTCCAGATCTGCTGCAGATCCATTGAGACCATCGTTCGTGCTGGCGTCTTTGTTATTCTAGTATACGATATGTTCCTTTGTTTTTTGCCCGCGCGCCCCTTGCTTTCCACTCTGGATCCTCTGAAAGGGTGAGTTGGGCATCACCATAACCACCAGAATGCCAGCAACGCTATATGAATCTCTGGAGATGGCTAACGTCGTGAGATTTGCTCATCACCAGGCGTATTTTGAGTGGCTCAGAATGAACGGAGCTCAACTGACGCTGAGGATGGGACGCACGATCTTGCCAGGGAACGGAGCATGAGATAGGATAGAGAGGAGAAACGAGCCAGAGAGTGCGAATGGGAGATTGCGCTTCTCCATGGGCTCTCAGCATCATAGACCAGGGTGGTATCCCCATGCCCAATCCTATGGGCGTGCCACGGCCCGAGATACGAGGAGGCGAACAAAGAGATGACATCCATTGAAGAGACCTTGAAGAAGTATCCTCGCGTTTCCTTAACGCGGCTTCCTACTCCCCTCCACCCGCTTTCGCATTTGAATGCTCGGCTCGGTCTTAGTGTGCTGATCAAACGTGATGATCTGACTGACCTGGCCTTTGGTGGGGACAAACCCCGAAAGCTGGAATACGAAGTGGCACAAGCACTGGCAAACGGCGCTGATACCCTGGTCACATGTGGGAGCAGCCAGAGCAATCATGCGCGCCTGACGACTGCGGCAGCTCGCAAAGTGGGCATGCAGTGTGCGGTCGTACTGAGTCGAGATGACTATGAGGGGTTTCAGGGCAATTTGCTGACGGTCTATCTCATGGGGGCGCAGGTCTACCTGGTTGAGAGCAGTGACCACTGGAGCCTGGAGCAGGAGGCGCTCGACCTCTGCGAGGCCTTGCGCTCGCAGGGACGCACCCCACACTATATCCCGGTCAGCGGAACCACGCCCCAGAGTTGCCTTGGTTACGTGAGCTGCGGTCTGGAGATAGCCAATCAGGTGGCAGATCAAGGGCTGCGTCTCGATGCTGTTTACACGCCGTTTGGAACGGGCGGTATATTCACAGGCCTTCTGCTGGCCCTCCGAGCGAAAGGGATTGTCTGTCCCCTGATCGGCATCAGCGTGAACCGCAAGCGCGAGCAGTGTCACGTCCATCTGGAGCAGTGGTGGGCAGCGCTCTGCCACTTGCTGGAGCGCGATCCCCACCTTCCCCGTGGACCGTTTGAGATCAACGACGAATTCATTGGCCGTGGGTACGGCGATCCCACCGAGGCATGCCTTGATGCGATACAGCTCATGGCTGAAACCGAAGGCATTCTTCTGGACCCGGTCTATTCGGGGAAGGTGATGTCAGGCCTCCTGGCTCACTCTGCAGCCGGCCGCTGGCCGTCGGGCAGCCAGATCCTCTTCCTCCACTCAGGTGGGACTCCTGCTCTCTTCGCCTACCACGAAGAAATCAGAGCCCATCTCAGCAAGCGTGGTATCTCTATCGGGACGAGGCAATCTCGATGAAGATGCCCACGGGCTGCGCAGCCCGTGGGCAGACTCCAGGTGAAGGATGAGATTATCTTATTCAGATCCATTCGTATTCAAGGGCCGGATAGCCGCTGCGTGAGACTGTTGCCTACTCTATCTCGCGAATGCCGCGTAAGAGCAGCGGCAAGCTATTCAGCACCACCATCATCAGTCCACCGAGCAGGAAGATCGCGGTCGGGCCGAATTGGTCGCTGAGCCAACCAGCGAGCACGTAGCCAACAGGGAGCATGCAGAGCGCGCCGAGGTGATCAGCGCTGACGACGCGGCCCAGCTTCTCGTTGGGGACCAATTCGTAAAGCAGGTTGGCCCAGATCATGCCCATGGTATTCATGCCGAAGCCAACGCCACAAGCGGCGGGCAGCACAACAAAGACGAGGGTGTTCTGTGCAATGGGCAGACTGAACAAAAGCAGAGCGAAACCGCTGAGAACGTAGGCGAGGAAAGCGATGATGCCGCGATGGCGCAGGCGCACCTGGCCGACAAAGATGGCCCCGCCTATGCCTCCGATGGCCGCGCTGGTGGTAATCGCGGCCAGGAGCCAGGGGCCGCTTTGATACACAGCGAAAACCAGCCTGGGTAGCGCAACGGACATGGCTCCTGTATACGCCACAAAGCCGAACGTGGCAGCGATCAACGACCAGCACAGCCAGGTCGAGTTGAGGATGGTGCGAAAACCATCGCGCATATCCAGAAACATCCCTCGTGGCCCATTGGCCGACGGAGTGGCAGGCGAATGCCCGGTACGTGGCAACGAGCGGAGCGCCAGAAGTGAGCAGACAGAGACCACAAAGGTGAGCCCGTCGAAGGCGAAGGCTGCGCTCGCCGCTCCGTTGGCCAGCGCGATCAAACCCGCACCGAGCAGCGGACCAAGGAAGTTTCCCAATTGTGCGCTGAGTTCGGTCAGTGCGTTAGCTGAGGAGAGATGGTCCTTTTCAACCAGATCCGGGGTGATGGCGCGATACGCCGGATTGAAGATAGAATGGCAGAGGCCAAAGAGCACCGCCAGCACAAAAAGATGCCACACCTGGAGCAGATGGAGCCAGGCCAGGACTGCGATAGCCAGCACGGTCAGGGCGCGCCCACTGTCCGCGCACAACAAAAGGAGACGGCGCGGCAGACGGTCCGCCGCGACTCCGCCAAAGAGCGTGAACAGTAGTTCAGGAATCATCTTCGCCATCAAAAAGAAGCCCATAGCCAGACTTGAGCCGGTCAACTGATAGACCGCTACCGCCAGTGCCATGGTGAACGCGCCATCGCCCAGTGTCGAAATGGTCTGCCCTAACCAGAACCAGGCAAAGGCCCGTGAGAAAAGGGCCTGGGTCAGGCGCAGACCCTTGCGTTGTGTTGTCACTGTACTCATACTGAACGTTCTCCATTTCTTCGCCTTTGCGTACTGAAGTGTTCGGCCATCGCTCACGCGGCTCCTACGCGTCAGGAATTGTCCACCAAAGATGAACAAAAGTGATCGTGAAAACACAGATGCACCAGACGCAGGCAACAGAAGTCTCGTTGAAACCCAAATGGCTCAAACACTGGGGAGACGCAAGCACAAAGAGTTCTCGCACTCTTTGTGGAGGGAAGAGATGGAGAGGAAGCAGAGGTGCTCGATTCCTCAATGGGATGCCACTAGATGGTGCGCTCAACCACCACGGCTCTCTTCAGAAAGAAGTATACCACAGAAAGAAGCAAGAATCTGTTGCGCTGGCGCAAGAATCTGGGCGAAGGACCCGCTCCATTCCTGCTATATTCTGGTCCTGGCTCTGGCTCTTAAGGCTTTCAAACAGCTTCCACACTTTTCGCAGGTGCGGCGCAAGATTCTGTTGCAACGGCGCAAGAACAGAAGCGACGGTCAATGCCCTCTGAGGTACGCTGAGAGCAAGAGAAGGGCACAGAGGGGCCGACACATCGGTTTCTCTGAACACCCATCGCTTGAGAATGTGAAAGAAGGAAACACCCATGTCTGAGAAACACACCGCCCTGGTGACCGGAGCGTCATCGGGGATCGGCCTGGAA
Organism: Ktedonobacteraceae bacterium; assembly: GCA_036384215.1. Classification (GTDB taxonomy): domain Bacteria; phylum Chloroflexota; class Ktedonobacteria; order Ktedonobacterales; family Ktedonobacteraceae; genus Paraktedonobacter. The sequence goes on from DASVMX010000558.1 coordinate 22,482, forward strand.
CTGACCAGGACCTTGCTTGCTCGGGGCTATCAGGTCGTCGCCAACTCCCGCACGCTGACCCGTGCGGGAACCCTGACCGCTTCGGAGAGCCTCGCCCTCGTTGACGGGGATATTGCCGATCAGGAAACCGCACACAACATGGTAGACACTGCCATTCAACGCTTTGGCGGGATTGATCTGCTCGTGAATAACGCCGGGATTTTTCTCGCGAAACCTTTTACGGACTATACCATGCAGGATGTTGATCGCCTGATCAGGACCAATCTGTTGGGCTTCTTCCTGGTGACGCAGTATGCCGCCCAGCAGATGCGCAAACAGCATCATGGGCATATTGTCACTATTACCACCACGCTGGCAGACCAGCCGGTGGCAGGTGTTCCGGCATCCATGGCTCTGTTCATCAAAGGGGGGTTAAATACGGTGACAAAAGCTCTGGCCATGGAGTATGCGGGTGAAGGCATTCGCGTCAACGCGGTCGCGCCAGGCAATATTGACACCCCCCTGCACAAAAACGATGATTATGATTTCCTCCGCACTATGCATCCGATTGCGCGCATGGGGCAGGCATCTGAAGTCGTTGATGCGATTCTGTACCTCCAGTCAGCAGGCTTTGTCACTGGAGAGGTCATTCATGTCGATGGAGGAGCACATGCCGGCAAATGGTGATCGAAACGGACTACGCAAGCCGAGTGAGAGGTTGGAAACGCTTGGCATCCTGCTTCCAACGCCTCCGACACCACTGGGGAACTATGTGGAAACAGCGTTGGCCGGGTCTCTGCTCTATACCAGTGGCATCCTGCCCTTTGTCGGCGGGAAACTCCTGTTCACCGGTCGGTTGGGGGCTGATCTCACTGTGGAACAGGGGCAAGAAGCGACCCGATGTGCCGCCTTGAATGCGCTGGCTGCGGCGAGTCATTTCCTGGGCGATGTGGATCGCATTCAGAACGTGGTACGAGTCGGAATCGCCCTGGCGACGACTGAGGCGTTTACGCAGCATGCAGCAGTTGCGGACGGCGCTTCCGATCTGCTTGCACAGATCTTTGGGAAGGAACCAGGGCATACCCGTCTGGTCGTTGGGGCCTCTAGCCTGCCCGTCCGAACCCCAGTGGTCCTGGATGTCGTCTTTGAAGTTGCAGCGTAGGAGCACAATGCACGATATTCTCTGCTCAGATGATTTGACCACCACCCGGACATTTTAGTGAAACGGAGAAAAGTCTCCCGCGAGTAGCCAGGTCTGCCAGGATCTGCCATTGCTCTCGAGGGCGTTGCTCGTCCTGGCGAGAACTCCGTCTCCTTGAGAGAAGCAGATGAGGGGTGAGAGAGTGCCGTGACGCTCTCACCCCTCATCTGCTCCTCTCAGCGCTTCTCAAGAGACACGGTCATCCCTCATACGTGGCAAGGCATCATCTGAGCTATGGAACACGCCGGATACTGATTTCTTTCGATACGATCAGGCTCACCTACTGCGCCGCTTGCTAATGGTCTCCCAGGTATGTTACGCTCGCATATGGGCAGGCTGGTATCCTGATCCTGGCGAACGATATCCTGCCATCATCGGACATCTGCTCTCCTTGCAAGAATGGATACAACACAGAAGATTGTTCGCGTTTTCTCGTGAAGGGAGATTGCAATGAAGGTTTTGTTGGTTCTTACCTCCCATGATCAGCTTGGTGACACTGGCAAGAAAACCGGCTTCTGGCTGGAAGAGTTGGCCGCGCCTTATTATGTTCTGAAAGATGCTGGCGTGACCATCACCCTCGCTTCACCAAAAGGTGGACAGCCACCACTCGATCCGAAAAGCGACCTGCCCGAAAACCAGACGGACATGACGAAGCGTTTCCGCGCCGATGCTGCGGCGGCCACAGAACTTGCCCATACCAGCAAGCTCGCTGATCTCTCGGTGAACGAGTTCGATGCCGTTTTCTATCCCGGCGGTCATGGTCCGATGTGGGATATGCCAGACAATCCGTACTCCATCGCACTCATTGAGGCATTTGTGAAAGCCAATAAGCCGGTTTCAGCCGTTTGTCACGCACCTGTCGCATTCATCAATGTCCAGGATGCGAATGGCCAGCCCCTCGTCAGAGGCAAGCACGTGACGGGATTTACCAATGAGGAAGAAGAAGCGGTGGGACTCACCACTGTGGTCCCATTTCTGCTCGAAGATAAGCTCAAGGAGAGAGGTAGCATCTATAGCAAGACCAGACCTTTTGCGCCGTATGTACAGATTGACGGCAAACTGGTGACAGGTCAGAATCCAGCATCTTCGGGTCCCGCTGCGGAAGCGTTATTGCAGTTACTTCGCGCTGGTCAATCCGCAACGACGGTATAAAGCTGGGGCGTCTCCTTATCCATTCCATGCCAGCTCCTTCTCGTGTCATGAAGCGATGTTTGAGAGCTGGCGTGCGTGACTGATGGCTGCAAGTACGGTTTCTGGATTCCGATTGAGCACGGGAACACATTCCGTCAACCCGTGGCGATGTCGGTCAGCGTTAAGGTGTAAAGGTAGCCCCCAAAGACATTGTTGCCACAATGGGCCACGAGGTTCGCTTCCAAAAAACCGGGACTCCTTCATCATCCTGTGAGGATTACGTTCTTTGTCACACTTCCTTTAATTGATTCTTGAAATGATCTAGCCACTGCCGAACCGTTGCCGTACGATAATAGCCCATTTCTGTAAAGTATTTCAAGCTACTATTTGCGTATTCATAGGCTTGCTTATTTTTTGAGTACGCCGCGTATACGCGAGCTAATCCAAAATGAATTTTCGCTACTTCTTTTTGCTCTCCTTCGGGGACCGCTTCCAACGCCGCGGAGAAATTCGCCTGCGCTGCGCGCAGCTCTTTTTGCTGGAGGTGGAACTCTGCCATGCCCTGAAGCAGGCTACACACGAGCCGGCGATGTCCTAGCTGTTGAGCCAGTACAAGTCCCTCCTGGAGATATGTTTTGGCCTCTGCGGGATCCCTCCACTTGAGTGCTAATTCTCCAAGATTGCAGAGCATGGTACATATGTACTCCTGGTGCCCTATCTGCCGGGCCATTTCAAGGCCCTCCTGGAGGTACGACCACGCCTGTTCATACTCTCCCTGTTCTGTAAGTAAAGAGCCGATATTTCCTAGAAGGAAACATATACTTCTGCGGTTACTGATGTGCCTGGCCGAGACCAGTCCTTCTTGCCAGACCTCTTGCGCCTGCGCAAAGTTGCCCTGATCCGCTGCGACAGCTCCTATGTTGGTCAAGAGGTTGATGAGTGCTGCAGTATCATCTAGCTGGAGCGCGAGAGCCAGACCCTCCTGATAGGCAGCCTGGGCCGAGATATATTCACCACGCTGGTAAGCCAGCGTTCCCAGGCCACTGAGCATTTTACAAATGTCGCGTTGCATATTGGTCTGGCGAGCCAGGTCCAGGCTTTGCTGTAAATAATGCTCGGCATCTCTGTATCTCCCCTGCTTGTATGCCAGTTCACTCAGCGCAAAGAGCAGACGCGAGAACAGGGGATAATCGTCAAGCGCTTTTGCCAGCTGTAAACTTTCCTGCCATACTTGCTCCGCCAGCGCATACTGACCAAGCTGGATGGCGATGCTGCCACGCAAATGAAGGATCTGGGCAATCCAGAGCGAATTCGCGGAAGAACGCGCTTGCTGTTCTCCTTGTAGAATGAGCTGTTCGGCCAGCTTATAAAGTCCCCGTAAGAACAGGGAAGAGGTAAAAGTTGTGATGCCCTGTACAACCATGCTGGTCAGGTCATGCTGAAAAGCAAGTTGCAAGCTTGCTGAGATGTTGGTGGTTTCCTGCTCCATCCATGCATAATCACTCTGATGGCGCTGGAGCGCTTCCATAAAGCATGCTACCATGCGTACCTGAGCGCCGGCATCTTGCAAGGAAAGACGAGCATAATCGGCAATAGTTTGGTGTAGCTGGTAACGTTCTTTGCCCACAACTTCAAGCAAACCGCTGTTGACCAGTTGATCAAGTACCTCGACAGGGGCGGCAGTGACCGCCAGGGCGACCTCTTCGGAAAAGGTATTCGGCTTGGCCGGGAGAAGAGAGAGCGCGGCCAGAGCCCGCCGCGTGTCTGTATCGAGCACGGTCTCGCTCATGTGGATGACCGCGTACAGGCTAAGCGGTGTTCCCGCTGGAAAGCGGGGATCTTGTTCCAGCGCAGCCTGCGGATATTCCAGAGCCATGCGGCTCTCTGCCTGTTGTAGTTGCTCTAGAGCGGCCTGGATGCGACGTGGGCGCTGGTGATACATTTGAATCAATAGATATGAACTGATGAGCGTGAGCGCGAGCGGCAGACCTCCGACAGCCTGGACCAGTTGCGCCAGCGCCTCCGAGTTCTGTTCCACCAGCGCCGGCACAAGTCCCCCCAGCAGTCGTACTCCCTCCCACTGACTCAATTCATGGATTTGCAGGACATGCGTTTCTGCAAAACGCACTGCGACCTCTAGCAGACGAGTCGTCAAGACATAGGCGCAATAGGGTCCCCCCACAAGACAGGCAGAGGCATCATCTATGCTCCAGGCATCATCTATGACGATCAACATACGGCTTTTGCCAATCAGACGGCGTAATGCCTGCGTCCATTCAAGGGGTGTATGTAGTAAAGCTCGCTCTTTTTCACCGAGGTTGAGCAGCATCCCTAAGCGACTTAAATGTGTGAGCATGGAAGGTTGTGATCCCAGACCTATCCACAGTACGCCATCGGAGAACTGGCGTTGTATTTCCGGTTCGCAGGCGAGCGTGACGGCGAACGCTGTTTTGCCGACGCCGGGCAAGCCGTGCAGGGCCAGGAAAGGGATATGCTCACAACAAAACTGGCTTTTGACCTGTTGTAAGAGCGCATCTCTCCCAATCAGCCTGTGGGTGGATAGGCGCAAGGGAAGGGCGGGATCAAAGAAATATCCATGCTCCTCAAGGGACAGGGGAAGCGGAGGGCTCTCTGGTAGCCCCAGTTCCTGACAGCTTTTCCCAAACAACTTGCATAATCTCTCACGGTACACAGGGCCTGGCATGGTCGATCCGTTCTCCCATCGGCTAATCATAAAGGTCTGAGGGGCTCCTATGAGATCCGCGACGTGTTTTTGGGACCACTTGCGTTCCAGCCGGGCCTGTTTTAGCAGTAGATTAGGGGAAGATGAGGATACATTCTTTGCAGGCATCAGAAAGTCTCCTTTGTATGTGATGGCCATATGGAGACCTTTCTCACGCGGCCAACGCAGGTTTTATCTCTCATAATATCACAGAAACAAGTTGCATTGTAGACACTGGAAGAGCTTATTATTTGTGGTAGAGCCATATGAGCCAGCCTTACACGGCCAGCACAGGTTTTATCTCTCATAATATCACAGAGATAAGTTTTGGAGATATTAATCTTTTCCTTTCATTTCGCTATTGTTAATTGTAGAAAGATTGTCCGGGAGGATAAGCTGAACCGATGACCTGTTATGATCTGTTGCATATATTCCTAACATTGCAACTAGAGAATGAGGTGAGATGACAGAACACACCATCGTCTCTGGTGGAGAAGAGCAATATGTGTCCATAGCAATCAGTCATGGTCCCCCTCTTGTTCCAAATCCTCATTTGCCATCTACACTTCCAGAGGTCTTGCAACAAGCTGCGAGCAAACCCCAGGGTATTGTGTATATACAGGAGGACGGGACTGCGCTCTATCAGTCGTATGCCCGACTCTTGCAGGAGGCCTCTGAACTGCTCGCCGGTCTACAACAGCTTGGCCTCAAGCCACGCGACATGGCGATTTTCCAGTTTGAACAGAGTGAGCAATTTTTCCTGGCATTCTGGTCCTGCCTGCTCGGTGGAATCATTCCTATTTTACTGCCAGTGATACATCCCACGCGGCAGTCTGCTCATGCCTGGCAAAAGTTACAGCAAGCCTATCTCATAGCGGACGAGCCATATATATTTACTTCCAGCGCCTTGTGTCAGGCCTGGATGGAAAACCGGACCGCGGAGATACCAGAGAAGAAGTTTATTGCGTTTGAACAGCTTCAGGACCAATCAGGTGTTTGGAACTGGCATAGCGGCCGAGCTGAAGATCTAGCAATTCTGGCGCTGACATCGGGAAGTACGGGCAATGCCAAGCTGGTAATGCTGAATCATCGCAATATACTGAGTCAGATCAGAGGGATCACTCAGGTCAAACACCTGTCAGAAGCGGATGTGTCTCTCAATTGGATGCCGCTGGAGCATATGGGTAGCCTCGGCACGCATATCAGAGATGTTGAGCGAGGCATGAGGCAACTACAGATAGCAAACGCGACTATCCTGCGCGACCCGTTGTACTGGCTGGATCTGATCGACAGGTATCGAGTTACATTGACCAGGGCACCAAATTTTGCGTACAGACTGGTAAGTGAGCAGGAGCAGCACATGATCCCGCAGCGGTGGGATCTCTCCTCTCTGCGCTTTATTATCAACGGCGGTGAGGCTATCGTCCCCAGGGTGGCGCGGCGTTTCTTAGAACTTCTTGCGGCCTATGGCCTGGCGCCAGGAGCGATGCATCCCTGCTGGGGTATGACAGAGACCAGTTCGGGCGTAAGTTGCTCAGAGACATATACGGTCACAGATAGCTCCAATAACTCTGGTTTTATTAATCTGGGGCCTCCGCTGCCCGGTGTGTCGATGCGCATCGTAGACGAACACGGTCGCGTGGTACAGGAGGGCGTCACCGGCTATTTGCAAGTCGCGGGGGCCACGCTGTCAGCAGGCTATTATAAAAATGAGCGGGCCAATCAGGAGGCTTTTACCGCGGATGGCTGGTTTAACACTGGCGATCTTGGCTTTCTTGCCGGGGGTTGCCTGACCATTACCGGGCGTGCCAGCGACATTATTATTTTGAATGGCGTGAATTACTACAGCCATGAAATTGAGGCAGCCGTCGAGGAACTGCATGACGTGGAGAAGTCGTATGTCGCGGCGTGCGCGATTCATGATGTAGAGAGCGCAGCGCCAGATAAGCTCGCCCTTTTCTTTTGTCCTGTTTCGACCTGCGACGAAGGGAGATTGACCGCGCTGCTGCGGGAAATCCAGCACCAGGTAGTCGAGGTGGTTGGTATTGCACCCCATTATCTTATTCCTCTGGGTAGAGAAGCAATCCCGAAAACCTCGCTGGGAAAAATCCAGCGCCGCCAGCTGGCCCAACAACTGGTCCAGGGGAAATTTGCTGAAGTTATCCAGCGGATCAGCCATGCCTTTCACATCTCTGCCTTAGAGCAGATCGAACCACGCAATATGCTGGAAGAGAAGCTGGTGGCACTCTGGCAGGAGTTGTTCAACCTGGAGCAAGTGGGAATTACAGATGATTTTTTCGCGCTGGGGGGCGATTCGTTGCTGGCTATTCGCGTGCTGGCCGGGCTGCAAACGGTAGCCGAGATCGAGCTTTCCGCCTATGACCTGTTTAGTGCACCGACTATCGCGGGACTGGCAGCAATCATAGCCGCGCGGCAATCCATGACGCCAGAGCAGGGCCAGACGCGGATGCCTGCTATCGAGCGAAGCCTACGAGAAGCAGCGATACCGCTCTCATTCGCTCAGGAACGTCTTTGGTTTCAGCAGCAGCTCAAGCCAGAGAGCGCTTTCTATCACATTCCCTCTGCCCTGCGCCTCACGGGAACACTGCGCCTGCCGGAACTTGAGCAGGCGCTGGAGGTCATGATCCACCGTCACGAGTCACTGCGTACGCGTATTGAACAGCGTGGAGATGACAGCGACCAGTTTGGCCAGTTTGTGGCACCGCCACAACTGTTTACGCTGTCGCTCCTGCACCTGGAAGATTGCTCCGCCCATGAGCAGCAACACAAGGTCCAACAAATCATCGCTGAAGAGATCAAACGGCCGTTCCAGTTGAAGCAGGAACCCCTGGCACGTTTTCTCTTGCTGCGCCTGCAGCCAGAAGTGCATACTCTGCTCGTGACGATGCACCATATAATTTCCGATGGCTGGTCAATGGATATCTTCTGGAGTGAACTGGCCCGGGTGTATAATGCTTGCCTCGGAAAGCAGCCCCTGGCGTTGCCAGAACTTCCCCTTCAATATGTTGATTTCACGCTCTGGCAGCGCAGGGTTGTGCGTGAGGGATATCTCCGCGACCAGCTTGCATACTGGCGAGACCAGCTTGCTGGGAGTCCCGCCGTGCTCAAATTGCCCACGGACTTTCCACGCCCGGCGACGCTCACATTCAGAGGGGGTTGCCAGTCGATTGATCTCCCTCCTATGCTCACTGAAAAGGTGAAGGCACTCAGCCGCCAGGAGCACACGACGCTCTTTATGACCCTGCTGGCAGCCTTTCAGGTCTTACTCTACCGCTTGACGGGGCAGGAAGATATTATCGTTGGCACGCCAGGAGCCAATCGCAAATCCAGCGAGTTGCACACTGTAATTGGTTCTTTCGTCAACCCTCTGGCCCTGCGCGCGACACTTCATGGGGATAGCAGTTTTCGTACCCTGCTCAATGAGGTACGTCGCATGGTGCTCGGCGCCTACGATCACCAGGATATCCCTTTTGAGGTCGTCGTTGATGCCCTACAACCGCAACGTGTGGCCAATCGTTTGCCTATCTTTCAGGTCATGTTCGCTTACCAGGACCAGCGTGCCCAACAACCAGGTTTTGACGGGCTGACCGTTGATTTCCTGGCTGTTGATACGCAAACGGCCAAAGCGGATCTGACGCTGGTGATCTCGGAAACAGAGCATGGCCTGCAAGCAGCGCTGGAATATAGTGCAGATCTCTTTGCCGCCGCCACGATTACCCGTATGCTGTACTATTTTCAGGTGCTTCTACAAGGTGTTGTGGATGAGCCGGACCAGCCGCTTGCTCAGATGCCACTGCTCCCTGCGGAGGAACTTCAACAGATACTGGTGAACTGGAACAGGACCGCCACTCCCTATCCAGAGGCGCGCGGCCTGCATCGTCTCTTTGAAGAGCAGGCCGCGCGCGCACCTGATGCTCTGGCTGTCGTCAGCGGCGAGCAGCAGTTCTCTTACCAGGAATTGAATCAGCGCGCCAATCAGCTTGCGCATTATTTACAGAGGCAGGGCGTAGGTCCTGAAGTCTGCGTAGGCGTCAGTATGGAGCGCTCTGTAGAGATGATCATTAGTTTCCTGGGTATTCTCAAAGCCGGAGGTGCCTATGTACCTTTGGACCCGACGTATCCACCAGCACGCCTGGAATTTATGCTGAGAGAGACGCAGGCACCGCTCTTATTGACTCAGCAGCGGCTGCTTGCGGCCATGCCGGCACCAGATACTCAGGTGCTTTGTCTGGATAGTCACTGGCCCCTCATTGCGCGCGAGAGCCAGGAAAATCTCACACAGGAAGTTAGCGCCGACAGCCTGGCCTATATTATCTATACATCAGGCTCTACAGGCATACCCAAGGGAGTAAGCGTTCCTCAGCGCGCTATACTGCGTCTGGTGTGTTGCACCAACTATGTTCAGCTTGAGCATGGGGAGAGCATTGCCCAGGCATCCACCAGCTCTTTTGACGCCTGTACCTTTGAGGTTTGGGGCGCGCTACTCAACGGAGCCAGCCTGATCATTATAGCTCAGGATGTAGTCCTGTCACCAAAGCTTTTCGCTGAGCAGATCGCGCGCCAGGGGATACGCACGCTGTTCTTAACTACCGCTCTGTTCAACCTTTTCGCACGCGAGGAGCCAGGCGCTTTTAAACATATGAAACAGGTCCTTTTTGGGGGTGAGGCAGTTGATCCCAGGCTTGTCGCGGTGATTTTACGCGAGGGAGCGCCACAGAGGCTACTGCATGTCTATGGGCCAACCGAGAATACGACCTTTACTCTGTGGCATCAGGTGCATCAGGTCAGCAAGGATGCATCCACTATTCCTATGGGGCAACCCATTGCCAATGACCAGGTGTATATCCTGGACCAGCATATGCAGCCGGTACCAATAGGCGTTCCTGGTGAGCTTTATATTAGTGGCCCGGGGCTGGCGCGAGGGTATCTCCATCATCCAGATGAGACCGCCGCGCGTTTTATACCCAATCCTTTTGCCCAGGAAACAGGCGCGAGGTTATATAAAACAGGAGATATCGTACGCTATCTCCCGCAAGGAGCGATTGAGTTTATCGGGCGCAGAGATTACCAGGTAAAATTGAGAGGTTTCCGTATCGAACTCGGTGAGATCGAGAGCGCCCTGGCTGCTCATCCAGCAGTCCGCGAGGTTTGTGTCCTGCTAAAAGAGGAACGGCCAGGCGAGAAGCACCTGGTAGCCTGTATCGTGCCGCGGCAAGATGCTCCCGCGCCTGCGGACCTGCGTGAATATCTGCGCACGCGCCTGCCAGGCTACATGCTTCCCTCTTTCTATGTGTCGCTCACAGCGCTTCCACTCTCGCCCAATGGCAAGATAGACCGCCGAACTCTTGCTGCGCTCTCCGCCGCGCCAGTTGCAGATGAGAGGATGATAACACCGCGTAGTACGCTTGAAGGGGTTGTATGCGCGCTCTGGTCCGAGGTGCTTGGCTGCGAGCGCATTGGTATTTATGATAACTTTTTTGACCTGGGAGGACACTCTCTTACTGCGACCCGCCTGGTAGCGCGTCTCAGCAAAGTTTTTCAAGTCGAGCTGCCACTGCGGCGACTCTTTGAGACTCCCACTGTCGCGGATATTTGCGCGGCGCTGGTGGAGTATGAGGTCACGCCTGGACGTACAGCCAGGATCGCGGCTCTCCGTAAACGTGTCGATGCTCTGTCCGAAGATGATATACAGGCGCTCCTGCACGCAAAAAAATCAGGGAGAAAGAGTTAATGTCTGAACAAACGGAAGAACAGGGCATATACAGCATTTCCCAGGCCAGAGATGAATTGCTGGCGCTGTTAGTGCAAGAGGAGGAATTGTCAGAGCAGGAGCGACAGCTACCGACTGGCTCTGCCATACAAACCGGTTCTGAGCCACTCTCCTTCGCACAGCGGCGACTCTGGTTTTTTGAGCAGAGAGAGCCTGGGAATCCTGTCTATAATCTGCCTTGCGCGTTTCGTCTGCGGGGATCTCTGCAAATCGAGATCCTGAAAAAGAGCATTGAGCAGATTATCCAACGTCATGCCAGCCTGCGCACAACATTTCGCGCGGTTGATGGCATCCCTCAACAGTCTATCGCAGAGGAATGTACTTTTCAGCTTCCCCAGGAAGATCTGCACGACCTCGCTGGAGAGCAACAACAAGAGGCCGTTTGGCAGTATGCTTCCAGCGTGGCCCGCCAGGCTTTTGATCTCCAGCGCGGGCCATTATTACGGGGCAGGTTGCTTCTGCTGGGGCCAGACCATCATATGCTGCTGCTCGTCTTTCACCATAGTATCTTTGATGGATGGTCAAGAGAACTGTTCTTGCGAGAACTTGGTGCGTTTTATGAGGCATATCTTGCCGGTACGACGCCGCGCCTGGTCGAACTGCCTCTGCAATATACGGACTTCGCGCGCTGGCAGCAGCATTACCTGGACGAAGTACAGACGCAGACACGCTTACAGGAATACTGGCAACAACAACTTGGTGGGCTGTCTGTACTGGAGTTGCCGACCGACTGGCCAAGGCCAGCGCGCCAGACCTACAGCGGCACAACGCACTCCTTCACTGTGCCACGTGCGGTGTATGATGCTTTGCAAACAATAAGCCGCCGCGAGGGCGCCACGCTCTTCATGACGTTACTGGCAGCGTTTCAGGTTTTGCTTTATCGCTATACCAGACAGGATGATCTTGTGGTCGGGACCCCGATTGCCAACCGCAATCGTGCGGAATGGGAGCACCTGATTGGCTTCTTTGTCAATATGCTGGTCATTCGTACGCGTATCGAAGCAGACTCTGACTTTCTGGGGCTGCTCCGGCAGGTACGCGAAACAACATTAGACGCATATGCCCACCAGGATCAGCCTTTTGAGCGCCTGGTCGAACTGCTGCGCCCGCAACGTGATGCAAGCTACTCGCCGCTCTTCCAGGTTGTCTGTATTTTACAGAATTTGCCAGATCCTCAATGGTCATTTGGAAACCTGACTGCCACGGCCATAAAAGTGCCGCTGGGGGTCTCGAAAGTGGATCTGACCCTGGAACTGCTGGAAACTGAGGGGGATCTGAGGGGCTCTTTTGAGTATAATACGGCTCTGTTCGATGCGTCAACCATCCAGAGGCTGGCCAGACACTGGCTCACCCTGCTGGAGAGCATTGTCCAGAACCCACGCCAGTCGCTTTGCTCTTTGCCCATGCTCAGCCACGCTGAACTCCAGCAGATCCTCTATGATTGGAATGCGCCCACTGCCGAACCACTGCCCGGCCAACTTTTTCACCAACTCTTTAGCGAGCAAGCGAAGCAGACTCCAGATGCGGTGGCCCTGCTCGCTGATCAGGGTGTGGTAACGTATCAGGCCCTGGAAGACTATTCAAATCAATTAGCGCGTTATTTGCGTGCTCAAGGTGTTACCACTGAGAGCTCTGTCGGGGTCTGTCTCGAACGCACGCCAGAGGTGATCATAAGTATTCTGGGCATTCTCAAGGCTGGTGGCTGTTATGTTCCGCTTGACCCGGCAACACCGCGCGAGCGCCTGGCGTATATGCTACAGGCTGCTGGGGTACAGGTGTTGCTGACTCGACAGACGATGCTGGCTGAGTTTTCCGCGTGGGTATCCGTGAGTATTGCCCTGGATACCAGGTGGCCCGACATTATGCGCGAGAGCAGGCAGCCGGTAGAAGACCATGTCGAACTTTACCACCTTGCCTACATTATTTTTACTTCAGGGACAACTGGTCGGCCTAAGGGAGTATTGCTTGAACACCGGGGATTGATCAACCTGGCCATGGCGCAAAACAGCATCTTCGAGGTCGGACCGGAGTGCCGCGTATTGCAATTTGCTTCGCTCGGCTTTGACGTCTCTATCTGGGAAGTCGCCATGACGCTTTTGCGCGGCTCCAGTCTGTATTTCTGTAGTTCCCAGGAGCGGCTAGACGCTGCCTGTCTGCACCGCGCGCTACGCGAACAGGCTATTACCCACATCTCTCTCACGCCTTCCACGCTGGCTGTATTACCCGCGGATAATCTGCCGGATCTGCGGGTGGTTATCTCCGGGGGCGAGGTGCTTACACCCGCGCTCGCGGAGCGTTGGGCAAGCAAATATCATCTTTTCAATGTCTACGGCCCTACGGAGGCTACGGTTTGCGCCACGATTGGCGCATGTCAGGTGGGGGAGCCAGTTACAATTGGCCGGCCGATTCCGCATACACAGATCTACCTGCTCGATCCCAATTTGCAACTGGTGCCAGCAGGCGTGCCTGGTGAGATATATATTGCTGGAGTTGGCCTCGCCCGTGGCTATTTAGGCGGCGCGGATGAGCGTTTTCTATTCCATTCCTTCAGCTCTCAGCATCATGAGCGTCTGTACAGAACCGGGGACCTGGCACGCTACACCACGGCTGGGGCAATTGAATATCTTGGCCGGGTCGACCAGCAGGTTAAGATACGTGGATTTCGTGTCGAGCCTGGCGAGATTGAAAGCCTGCTGCTTCAGCATCCTTCTGTTGCTCAGTGTCTCGTCCACGCTCATACGCGCGCGCCGGGCGACATCGTATTGCTCGCCTATATCGTGCCGTGTGCCGTGCAGACACCGTCGGAGGCCGGTCTCAGTAGTGAGTTACGCTCCTATTTGCAAGATAAGGTGTCTGGTTATATGCTGCCGTCTGACTTTATCTATCTCCAGCGCTTGCCGCTCAATGCGCACGGGAAGGTTGACCACCGCGCACTTCCTGTCCCCGCATTGCGCGAGCGCGACCAGTCCAGCGCCACAGCATACATTCCTCCGCAGACACCCCTGGAACGGATCATTGCTGAGTGCTGGCAGGAGGCGCTGCATATGGATCAGATTAGTTTGCATGATAACTTCTTCGACCTGGGAGGACACTCCCTGCTGACAATCCAGATTCAGCAGCGTTTACAGCAAACGTTAGAGCGTCAGATCGACCTGGTTGATCTGTTCACCTATACAACCATCAGCGCTCTGGCTCAAGCCCTCGGCCCGTCCCCAAACACGCTGAATACAGTACATCGAGCGCGAAGTAAGCGTGAGGAGCAGGTTACCCAGATGAGGAAACAGCGGCTTTTGCGCGTTCAGAGTCGTACCATAAAAGAGTAGGAGATACTGGATGCAAACCTATGTTGAGTCAGCTCAGTATCATGGGAATGAAATTGCTGTGATAGGCATGGCAGGCCGCTTTCCCGGGGCCTCTGACCTGGAAGCGTTTTGGCAAAATCTCTGTAATGGGGTTGAAGCCGTCACTTTTTTCACGCGCGAGGAATTGCTGGAGGCAGGCATTCCCGCGACCACTCTGGATAGACCCAACTATGTGCGAGCGAATGTTGTGCTGGAAAATACTGATCTGTTTGATGCCTCCTTCTTTGGCTATAGTCCCAGAGAGGCCTTGCTTATGGACCCGCAGCAACGCCTCTTTCTGGAATGTGCCTGGTTGGCTCTAGAACATGCGGGTTACAATGCCCAGAGCTACCCTGGCCTCGTTGGCGTGTATGCTAGCATGAGCACAAGCACGTATCTATTGTACAATCTGATGCGGAATCGCCAGATTGTCGATACGATAGCCATGCCCGAACTGCTCTACGGCAATGAAAAAGATTTTCTTGCTACGCGGGTCTCCTATAAGCTGGGTCTGCGTGGTCCGAGCATGGCTGTGCAGACAGCCTGCTCTTCGTCGCTGGTCGCGGTCCACCAGGCTTGCCAGAGCTTGCTCAATGGTGAATGTGATATCGCGCTGGCCGGGGGAGCGTGCGTGCATACTCAGCCACTACGCGGATATCTTTATCAAGAGGAAGGCTATTTCTCACCGGATGGACATTGCCGTGCGTTTGATGCCAGAGCCCAGGGCATGCTAGGAGGCAGTGGGCTGGGTATAGTAGTCCTCAAGCGGCTGAGCGAGGCATTAAACGAGGGCGATTATATCCATGCGATTATTAAGGGGACCGCGTGCAATAATGACGGTTCCGCGAAGATGGGCTACACGACTCCCAGTGTACAGGGACAGGCGGCAGTAATCAAGGAAGCGCTGACGGTGGCACAGGTCGCGCCGGAGACGGTGGGTTACATCGAGGCCCATGGCACAGGGACACCCATTGGTGATCCGCTGGAATTCACCGCGCTCTGCCAGGTATACGGCGAGTCTGCTGTGCGCCAGGGCAGCTGCGCTATTGGCTCAATCAAAACAAACATGGGGCATCTGGATGCCGCCGCGGGCATCGCGGGACTCTTGAAAACGATCCTCTCTCTTGAGCATGGCTACCTGCCCGCGCACCTGCATTTCGAGGCGCCACATCCCCAGATTGATCTCGCCAGCAGTCCATTTTACATTAATAATACATCGCGTGTATGGCCGCGAGGCGATGGGCCACGCCGCGCCGGTGTAAGTTCCTTTGGCGTCGGCGGCACTAACGCCCATATCCTACTTGAGGAAGCGCCGGCAATCTCCACACTCGGAGATGGGGCCAAAACCTTGTCGGCCTGGCACCTGTTACCATTGTCGGCACAGAGTACAACGGGACTTCGCGCGCAGCAACTCAACCTGGCCACCTGCCTCCGCCGCCACACCGAGCTGCGCCTGGCTGATGTGGCATATACCCTCCAGATCGGGCGGCGGGCATTTTCTCAGCGCAGTTTTGTTGTGTGCGAGACTACTGGCGAGGCCCTGGATACGCTGGAAACAGGCACGCCACAGCGCCTCTTTTCTGCTAGCGCACCTGAGTGCAGTTCTGTCATATTTCTGTTTCCTGGAGGTGGCGCTCAATACATGAATATGGGGCGTGCGCTGTATGAGCATGAACCAGTTTTTCGCGAACATATTATGTATTGCGCTCATATTCTGAAACCCCTGCTGGGCTATGACATACTGGCGCTCCTCTATCCTACCGCGGAGGAAGAACAGGCCGCGATGCAGCGTTCCTGGCATGCTTCGAACCTGCTACCAGTGCTCTTCGCCGTGGAGTATGCGCTTGCCCGGCTCTTGCTGAGCTGGAACATCGTCCCGCAGGCGATGGTCGGGCATAGCCTGGGAGAATATGTCGCGGCCTGCCTGGCGGGCGTCTTCTCACTCGAAGATGCCCTGGCGCTGGTCGCCGTACGAGAAGAACTGACCGCTCATCTTAGCGAGGGAGCTATGCTCAGCGTCCTGCTGCCAGAGCAAGAATTGCTGCCATTTATGAACGAGGATCTCTCGCTGGCGGCGGTCAATACGCCAATTCAATGTGTTGTCTCCGGTACTTCCGCCGCGATTGAGAGCCTGGAACGCGCCCTCCAGGCCAGTAATATCACATACAGACGCCTGCCTGTTACTGCTGCCGGACATTCCGCGCTGTTAGAACCAGTCATGGGACAGGTTGCTGAAGTGTTACGCAACATACAATTACAGCCTCCTTCTATTCCCTTTGTCTCAAATCTCACCGGCACCTGGATCACACCAGTGGAGGCCACTGATTATACCTACTGGGCCAGACACCTGCGCCATACCGTCCGTTTTAGCGATTGTATCCAGGAGATACTCCGTGAGCCGGATCGGGTGTTCGTGGAGGTTGGTCCTGGCCAGACCTTGAGCCAGCTGGTCAAAAATATCCTGGTGACACGCCGTGATCGTGACGCGCAGGCATCAGCGCGTACACAGGTTTTGACAGCCATGCGCCAATCCCAGGAGGAAATATCGGACCTTCAGTATTTGCTCACGACCGCCGGGCGCCTGTGGCTGGCGGGGGTACCGCTCGACTGGCGCACGCTGCATGCCCATCAAAACCGCCGCCGCGTTCCTCTACCAGGCTATCCCTTTGAGGGCCAGCGCTACTGGATTGAACCCGACCGGGCAAGTGCTCCAGCGCGGCCAGAAAAAGGCCCGAGTGTGGCCGAGAGCAACGACACTGGCCTGGCAGTCTCTGAGAAGGTGCTGGTTGTTGCTCGAACCACTACCCTGTCATCCGGCGCAACAGACCAGCGCGCTGCTATCGCGCCCAGGAACGAGACGGAGCAGATGATTGCTCTTATCTGGCAGGAGGTATTGGGCGCCGAACGGGTCGGTGTAGAAGATAACTTCTTTGACCTGGGTGGCGACTCTTTAATAGGGCTCAGACTGGTCACGCGCCTGCGCGAAGCATTTGCGTTTGATCTACCCTTACGTGCCTTTTTAGAAAATCCTACTATTGCTCAACTGGCCGAGGTTATCGATCTGCTCCTGATTGAAGAGATCGAAAAGCTTTCTGATGAAGAAGTAAATGAGCTGATTGGGGATTTTACGGATGGTGAGTCTGATGCGGCTCATGATGTACACGCATAATCTGCTACTTATGATGTGTCTGCTTGTATTTTGTGTAGAAAGGATGGAGAGGCAACGTGTCTCAAAACGATATACGCTCTGCTCGGATTTCCCAACTCTCGCCAAAGAAACAGGCGCTGCTGAGGCAATGGCAGCAGAAAAAACAGGCGTTTGGCCGGGGGCGGCCAAAGATCTCTCCCCGCACTCAGCAGGGCGCTCTCCCTCTGTCCTTTGCACAGCAGCGCCTCTGGTTTATCGATCAGCTTGTACCGGGAACTGCGGCCTATAATGGTACATTAGCGGTGCGCCTTACCGGGCCGCTTGATCGCGAGGCTCTCTCGCGCGGCCTGGATGAAATCGTGCGCCGCCACGAGATTCTGCGCACAATCTTTCCCGGCCAGGACGGCGAACCTGCGCAGGTCATTCTACCTGCGCAGCCTCTGCCTCTGCCGTTGGTGAGCTTGCATGATTTTCCTGCGGAACGCCGAGAGGAAGAAGCCGAACGTATTACGCTGGAAGAGGATCAGAAGCCATTTGATTTGGGCCGCGGCCCTCTCCTGCGTGCGCTGCTTTTGCATCTTGATCAAGAGCATCACATATTGCTTGTGATGCTGCATCATATGATCTGTGATGGACTCTCAACCGAAGTATTTGTGCGCGAACTGACGCAACTCTATGCCGACTTCCGCGCCGGGCGTCCTGCCTCATTGCCTGAACTGCCTGTGCAATACGCCGACTTCACCCTCTGGGAAAGGGAGCGCGTGCGAGAAGAGCTGGAGGAGCACCAGGCGTACTGGAAGAGGCAACTGGAGGGCGCTCCACCTGTCTTAAATTTGCCGACAGATAGGCCCTATCCAGCCGTTCGCACGTTTAGCGGGAACATGCAGCGCTTTACGCTCTCCCCCCATCTGACAGAGGCCATCAAAACGCTGAGTAGAAAAGAGGGCACGACTGTTTTCACAACGCTACTGACGGCTTTCCAGGTGCTGCTTTCGCGCTATAGCGGGCAGAAAGATATCGTGATTGGCACTCCTACCGCGAACCGCCCGCTGCTGGAAACCGAATCCCTCGTCGGCTTCTTCGCGAGCACCCTGGTATTGCGCATCAACTTATCAGATAATCCCCCTTTTCTGGAGGCTCTGGCGCGTGTGCGCGAAGTGCTTTTAGAGTCCACCACGCATCAGGACGTACCATTTGAGCGCCTGGTTGATGAATTACATATTGAGCGCACCATGAGTCACAATCCCCTCTTTCAGGTGATGTTTAACTTTGGCAATCCCCCTAAGTTAGAGCAGACCAGCGCCGGGCTTGTCTTTGACCCTAAGTATGCTCGTGGCAACTCATCCATGTTTGACCTCTGGCTGACTATGGGTGAGCGAGGCGATATCCTCAGCGGCACCCTGGAATATAACACAGATATTTATGACGACGCGACCATTGCGCGCATGATTGAGCATTTCCGCGTACTACTCGCAAGCGCCATCAGTGCGCCGTATTTGAATGTAGTGCAACTTGCGTATCTTACTGCCAGAGAACGGCAACAACTGCTGCAAGAGTGGAATGCTACATCTCGTCCATATGATCTTGACACCTGCCTGCATACCCTGTTTCAAGAGCAAGTGCTCCGCGAGCCCAACGCGCCTGCCCTTACATTTGAGAACAACCATCTAACCTATGCGCAACTCGACCAGCGCGCCAATCAGTTAGCGCATCTTTTGCGCGCTCAGGGCGTCGGGCCGGAGGTCATTGTTGGTATTTGCCTGGAGCGCTCGCTGGAGATGGTCATAGGGTTGCTGGCAATCTTGAAAGCAGGGGGAGCCTATCTGCCGCTCGATCCCACGCTGCCGGCTGATCGGCTGAGCTTTATGCTTGAGGACGCGCGGACTCCGCTGGTACTGGCTCAGCAACGCTATACCGCCTCTCTCTCCGTAGATGCGCGGGCGTTGTTGATCCTCGACAGCAAGATTGAGCAAGAGAGGCTATCCACGCAACCTGCCAGCGCGCCGGAACAACTTGCAATAGCCGACAATGCGGCCTATATGATCTACACATCAGGCTCGACAGGCAAGCCCAAAGGTGCCGTCATCACCCATCGAGGCATTGTGAACCGACTGATCTGGATGCAGGAGGCGTATGGTCTGCGCGCTGAAGACAATGTATTGCAGAAAACGCCCTTTAGCTTTGATGTTTCGGTCTGGGAGTTTTTCTGGCCCCTGCTCTATGGGGCGCGTCTGGTCATCGCCAGGCCCGAAGGCCACAGAGACAGTGCCTATCTTGTGGATCTCATCGCCAGAGAAGCCATCACAACCATCCATTTTGTGCCTTCCATGCTCCAGCTCTTTTTAGAGGAGAAGGAGTTGGAGCGGTGCGCCGCGCTAAGACGCGTCATATGCAGTGGTGAAGCTCTTCCGCTCAGCTTGCAGGAACGCTATTTTCAGCGCCTGGACGCGGAACTGTATAATCTCTATGGTCCAACAGAAGCAGCGGTTGATGTCACTGCCTGGAAGTGCCAGCGAGACAGTTTACTGCACACGGTATCTCTGGGGTATCCGATTGCCAATATTCAAATTTATCTGCTCGATCAACAACTTGACCCTGTTCCGCTGGGGGTGCCAGGGGAACTCTGTATCGGTGGGATAGGTCTGGCGAGAGGTTATTTTAATCGGCCCGAACTGACCGCGGAAAAGTTTATTCCAGACCCATTTTCCAGTCAGCCAGGAAGTCGGCTTTACCGCACCGGGGACCTGGCTCGTTATCTGCCTGATGGCGCGCTTGAATTTCTAGGTCGCCTGGATAACCAGGTCAAACTGCGAGGCTTTCGCATCGAACTCGGCGAGATTGAGGCGACCCTCTCGGCGCACCCGAATGTGCATGAAGCCGTTGTCGTTGCCAGCGAGATGTCCAGTGGAGACAGAAAACTGATCGCGTATGTTGTCCCGTCTGCCCGGCAAGAAGCCCAGGACGCGACCATCCTGTTGAGTGACCAGGTGCAACACTGGCAGCAGGTCTTTGAGCAGACCTACCAGGAACCGACGCCAGGCCAGGAGGAAACGTTCAATATTGTTGGGTGGAACAGCAGTTACACGGGCCAGCCTTTGCCGGCTGAGGAGATGCAGGAATGGGTAGATACCACAGTCGCGCGTATTCTTAGCCTGGGACCGCAGCATGTGCTCGAAATCGGGTGTGGTACCGGTCTGCTGCTTTTCCCATTAGCCCCGCGCTGCGCGTCTTACACGGGTACTGATTTCTCGCCTGCCGGGCTGGCGTATATCCGCCAACAACTGGCGCATGCCGTTCATGAACAGTCTAATGTAACGCTTTTGCAACGACAGGCGGATGATCTGGCAGATCTGCCTGCGGATTACTTCGATACTATTATCCTGAATTCCGTCATCCAATATTTCCCCAACCTGGAGTATCTTGTGACGGTTCTCAGCAAGGTTGCTTCGCTTCTGCGGCCAGGTGGGCGCATCTTTATTGGTGATGTACGCAGTTTACCGCTCCTGGAGGCGTTCCATACCGCAGTAGCTTGCGCGAAGGCGGATAACGCTGTTTCTGCCCGGCAGCTACGCCAGCATATTCATCATGGTATCGTACAGGAAAATGAACTGGTGATCGATCCCGCCTTTTTCCTGGCTCTCAAACACTGGCTGCCCCGGGTCGGAGATGTGCAGCTACAGATCAAACGCGGTAAGTATACCAACGAGTTAACACAGTTTCGTTATGATGTCTCCATTCAGTTCGGTGAGGTAACGGATAAACCGCTTGAAGTGGTTACGCACGACTGGAAAAGCCAGGCGTGGACGCCAGCCACATTACGCCAGTATTTGCAAGAGGCACAGCCCGAGGTGGTGCATATAACCAGCGTACCCGATGCCCGCCTGGCACAGGTTATGCAGATGCAGCACATGCTTGCTGAGCAGGAAGATGCTCAGCAAGCATGTGCTCTAACACAAGCTATGCAGGTATTCGCCAGTGGCATAGATCCTGAAGAGTTGTGGTCCATTGGGGATGATCTGCCCTATGTCGTGGATCTTTGTCCGGCAGTGCAGGAAGTCGGAGCATATGACGTTGTGCTGCTCCAGCGCACATCGCCAGGCGCGTCCTCCTCTGTACGCTCGACTGCTCACTTTTTGCTTGGAGATACTAGCTTGCGCGCGCGCTCTACCTACGCCAATAATCCATTGAGTGTCCAGCTAGCCGGACATCTAGTACCTACACTGCGCAACCACCTGAAAGCAAAACTGCCAGATTATATGGTGCCATCTTTCTTTGTCATGTTGGACGCCTTTCCGCTTAACGCCAATGGCAAAGTCGATTACAGGGCACTCCCTGAACCGGATATGGCATACGTCGTCCAGGACGCCTTTGTCGCGCCACGCACGCCAGTTGAGCGCATTCTGACAGAAATCTGGGCACAGATCCTTGGCATTGAACTTGTGGGCATCAACGACAACTACTTCAATCTAGGTGGCGATTCGATCACCAGCATTCGGATTGTGGCCAGAGTGCAGCAGGCTGGTCTGCATCTCACGCCCAGGTTGCTCTTTCAGTATCAAACCATTGCTGAACTGGCAGAGGTCATCGAACCGCTGCCAGTCGCGGCCAGGCCTGATCCCAATACTGAGAGGGTTCTGGAACCGCCATGCCAGCTTACACCACCTGCTGGCGATGGATATACACCCGCCAACTTTCCCCTGGCGCGGCTGACTCAACAGCAACTTGACGAACTCTTTGCCCGGGATCAGGAGATCGAGGATATCTATCCGCTCGCGCCTATGCAAAGAAATATCCTCTTCCAGAGATTGCATTCACAGAATCCTGAACTGTACTGGCTATGCGCTATTTTGCGGCTGAGCAACACCTCACTGAATATTCCAGCATTCCAGCAAGCCTGGCAATTAGTCGTAAACCAGCATCCCACCATGCGCACGACCATGATCTGGAATGGTTTAGAGGAGCCGCTGCAAATCGTACATAGACATGCCAGCATGGAGATCGAATGCCACGATTGGCGCCATCTCTCGGCAGAGGAGCAGGATCAACGCGTCTTTGACTATTATCTCTCGGTCCGCAGGCAGGGGGCGCCGCTTAGCAGCGCGCCCCATATGAAAACGACCCTCTTTCAGATCACAGATAGCGACTACTATATGTTTCGCGCCTCGAATTACATGCTCCAGGATGGTTGGAGCTCAACACTGGTGACAAGAGACTTTGATGCTTTCTATGAGGCGCTCTGTCAGGGGCGGAAGGCTCAGGTGGAACGTTCGCGCCCATATCGGGACTTTATTGCCTGGCTGCAACGGCAGGATTATGATAAAGCCGAGCGGCACTTCCGCGCGGCCCTCCAGGGTTTTCAGGAACCGACGCCTTTACTCGCACATCTCCCTACGAATCCTCACGCGCCAGATCAGGACAGCCTGGCTTATCACAAAGAGTTTCTCTGGCTGGCGCCGGAGACCACGTCAGCGTTGCAGGCGCTGACCCGCACACACCACGTAACAATGGGTGCGCTTCTGTATAGCGTGTGGGGATTGATTCTCAGCCAGTATAGCGGATGCGAGGATATCGTTTTTGGCTCTGTATGCGCGGGGCGGCCTACCTCTCTACCGGAGGCAGAGTACATTGTTGGCATGTTCAATAACATTCTGCCGTTGCGAATTCAAGTATCACGCCGGGCCACGCTGCTCTCCCTCTGGCAACACGTCCAGGAGCAGATTGTGGAACTGCGCGAATATGAATGGAATTCCAGCTTAGACATTCAGAAGTGGGCCGGTTTCTCAGAGAAACAATTGCTATTTGAGAGCTACATCGCCTACGCGAATCTTCCACTTTACAACTATGAGGACGTAGGTGCTCAGAAAGCACAAGACTTTGGCCAATCGGTGATGGATGACACACGTATGGTCGTGCCATCGGAGTATCCCCTGCGCATCGAGTTCCGGCCAATGCCGGTATTTTCGATCAGGATGTCTTGCTACCAGCACTACATGAGCGCCGCGGCCTTACAGCGTCTAATCGGACATTTCCAAACAGCGTTAGAAAGCATTGTGGCCAACCCATATCAGTTGGTCCAGGATCTCCTCGCGCTGATCAAGACCGAGCAAATCCAGTAGTCTGACGCAGGAAGGAGAGCGCGGCATGGAGCCAGTCGCTATTATCGGCATAGGCTGCCGTTTACCAGGTGCAGTCCAGACACCGGAGCAGTTCTGGCAGTTGCTCAGAGATGGCGTTGACGCTATCGCGGATGCGCCTCAGGAGCGCGAGGCATTGTACAGAGCTTACGATCCTGCCGCCAGTCCGGCCACACCAGGCAGGATCGTCACACCGCGAGGTGGGTTCTTACAAGATATCGATGGCTTTGACGCCGAGTTCTTTGGCATAACACCGCGCGAGGCCGTCAGGATGGACCCTCAGCAACGCCAACTTTTAGAGGTTGCCTGGGAAAGCCTTGAGGATGCCGGGTGGGTACCGTCCGCGCTTCCCAGCAAGCAGGTCGGCGTCTTTATTGGCATGTGGACCAATGACTATCAGGATATCTTATATCGAGGTCTCGACGATATCGACCTGTATGCCACAACGGGGAGTGGTCACTACGCAGCCTCTGGCCGTCTCTCCTATCTGCTTGATCTGCGTGGCCCCAGCATGACCATCGATACCGCGTGCTCGTCCTCTCTGGTTGCTCTCCATCTGGCTTGCCAGAGCTTGCGCCAGGGCGAATGTAGCCTGGCTCTGGTTGGAGGCACGAACCTGATCTTACAGCCGCACCTGAGTATTGGCTACTCGCGTTCAAAAATGCTCTCGCCTGATGGCTGTTGCAAATTTGGCGATCAGCAGGCTAACGGCTATGTCCGCAGTGAAGGAGTCGCCGTCATCGTCTTAAAGCTACTTGCCACAGCCCGGGCAGATCGGGATCACATGTATGCGCTCATTCGCGGCAGCGGGGTTAATAACGACGGCAGGAGCGGCGCATCACTGGTCAAACCAGGGTTCGAGAGTCAGAAGCAGCTTATATGCGCCGTCTACCAGCAATCAGGCATTGCCGCGAGCGATGTAGACTACATTGAGGCGCATGGAACAGGCACAGGCCTTGGTGACGAGATCGAACTGAGAGCTATTGGTGCTGCTTTGACATCCGCCGGGCGCGCGCTGGACAATCCTTGCTATGTTGGCTCAATGAAGACAAATATCGGCCATACCGAGAGTACATCTGGAGTGGCGGGCGTTATTAAGCTCGCACTGAGCCTGCGGCATCGCCAGATCCCAGCAAGCCTGCACTTCAAAACGCCGCACGCTCGCATTCCCTGGTCGCAACTTCCCCTGGTTATTCCTGGTACGCTTACCCCCTGGCCAGACAAAGACAAGGTCGCGTATGCAAGTATCAATTCCTATGGTGTCACCGGCACAAACGCTCACGCACTGCTCCAGGAAGCGCCACTCCCGGCGCGGCCTGGCATGCGAGGAGAGCGGCCCTCTCATCTGCTGACCCTCTCGGCCAGAAGCGCGCCGGCACTCAGGCAACTGGCGTCAGCTTATCTCCGCTATCTCCAGGAGCATCATGAACATCTTAATTTGGGAGATGTCTGTTTTACAACCCATGTTGGTCGTGCTCACTTTGCGTATCGGCTAGGGTTGGTCGCGGAGAGCATGACAGAGATGGAGCAGCAGCTTGCCGCTTTTCTGAACGAAGAAACTACGGAGGAGGAAGCGCCTGCCATGCCTGGCAAGACCGAACGCGAGATGAGAGCAGGCGTGGCATTTCTCTTGCCCGCGCGGAGCAGCACATATGCCGGCATGGCGCATCAGCTCTACGCGAATGAGCCGACCTTTCGCCGCGAGTTCGACCGCTGTATGGCTATTACCGGGTACTACCTGGATTGTTCCATACAGCCGCACTCTCTTTTCTCTCCAGAAGAGGTATCGCTTACAGACAAGCCCATATGGCAGGCTGCCCTCTTTGCTCTGCAATATGCCCTGGTGAGTATGTGGCAATCCTGGGGCATCACGCCTGAGGCTGTCTGCGGGGAGGGCATGGGAGTGTACGTGGCGGCCTGTCTCGCGAGCGTATTGCCACTGGAAGAGGCGTTGCGCCTCTGCATTGAACATGCGTGGCTTCGCCAGGCGCGACGAATGACGGGGGAGCCCGCGCTGGCATCCCAGGAGCAAAATTTCGCGCAAACCATCGAGGTCCTCAGCGCTGCAGTGCCGCACACAGCAGCGCTCTCAACCCGCGTTGCCCGCGTGATTGAGCACGCGGACATGACGAATTGCTGGATCAGCTATGTCCAGGAGACACATCATGACCAGCAAGCCTACGAGAGTCTTGAAGCATGCATGCATGCGCTGCGCGAACAGGGCTGTACGCTCTGTATCGAAATGGGAGCCGGGCCAGATGGGGATCATCTGGAATGTGAGGTGCCGCGCCTGTACACGTTGAGTGTGGATCTCCCCGCCTGGCGACAGGTCCATCTGGCCCTTGGTACCTGCTATATGCAGCATGTCTTTATCGACTGGCAGGCTTTCGAGACCGCGTTCCCTTATCAGCGTCTCTCGTTGCCCACCTATGCTTTTCAACACACGCGCTATCACTTGCCTCGTGTCGCGTCGGCGAGCCCGCCAGCGTTGCCAGCGGAACTGCTGAACAGACTACAGTTCGCTCTGCCAGCTCAGAGGTCCAGGCTCATCCAGGAGTATGTCCACAGATTGGTAGCTGCCGTTCTTGGATACGGCCCGGAGACGCCGCTTGATCCGCTCTGTGGTTTCTGGAACCTGGGAATGACATCTCTCATGACTGTTGAACTGCATGAGCAGATCCAGATAGCCACCGGGCGTTCGTTGCTGCCTACGCTGCTCTTCGATTATCCGAGTATAGAGGGTGTCAGCAACTACCTCGCGCGGGAGTTTGCCCTGCCTGATCTGGGAGGGGCATTTCCCGCCGTCAGTGCTCCGGTAGAACAGAGTATCACGGCGAAAAATGACGGCAGACAGGAGGAGCGACGGCAGGAAATACAGCAACTCTCGGATGAGGCAGCGGTTGCTCTGCTGCAAGACGAACTTGCAGCCTTAGAAGAGGACATCCAGCATTTCTGATAAAGAGGACGCCATGAGCACACAAGAGGAGCAAGAGCATCAACTCTCGCTGACGCAGCGAGCTCTGCTCGCAGTGAAGGACCTGCGTGAAAGGCTGAGAGTGATTGAGCAGGCGAAAAGAGAGCCTATCGCCATCACTGGTATTGGCTGCCGCTTTCCCGGAGGAGTCGATGATCGTCACGCATTCTGGCGCCTGTTGCGCGACGGAGGTGATGCGACCGGAGATATGCCCGCCGCGCGCTGGGCCGTTGAGGATTACTATGATCCCGATCCGCAGGTTCCAGGGAAGACATATACGCGCCGAGGAGCGTTTCTGTCACAGGTCGACGGCTTTGATGCGCACTTCTTCGGCGTTGCACCGCGCGAAGCTCTCAAAATGGACCCGCAACAGCGTCTCCTGCTGGAGGTCACATGGGAGGCACTGGAAGACGCGGGTATCCCGCCAGGCCAGCTCAAGGGTACTCTCACTGGAGTCTTTATCGGTATTATGCATAACGATTATGCCAGAATTGAACAGGCAGAGAGCGATCTTGCATCTATTGACGCGTACACGGGAACCGGGCGCTTCTTTAGTGTGGCATCAGGCCGTATTTCGCATATCTTAGGGTTGAATGGCCCCTCTATCGCCGTTGATACCGCGTGTTCCGCCTCCCTGGTAAGCGTTCACCTGGCCTGCCAGAGTTTGCGCGCGGGTGAGTGCGAAATTGCGCTCGCGGGAGGTGTGAACTTGCTCTTGCGACCAGAGCCATTCATCGAATCCTCTAAACTCCACTCGCTTTCGCCCGATGGACGCTGTAAAACGTTTGACGCTTCGGCCGATGGCTATGTACGCGGCGAGGGCTGTGGCATGATTGTGCTGAAGCGGCTCTCGGCTGCTTTGAGGGATCATGATCCGATCCTGGCTGTGATTCGTGCCTCGGCGGTGACTCATAATGGCGCCAGCGGCGGTCTGACCGTCCCCAATGGTGTAGCGCAACAGCTTATGCTACGCCAGGCTCTCAATAGTGCAGGCATCAATCCCGTGGATGTTAGTTATGTCGAAGCTCATGGAACGGGCACTGCTCTGGGCGATCCGATTGAAATGCAGGCGCTTGGAACTGTTTTTGGCCAGGGACGTGAGATAGGACGTCCTTTACTGGTCGGTTCAGTCAAAACGAATATTGGACATCTGGAAGCAGCTGCCGGGATCGCGGGCCTGATCAAAGTTGTTATGTCGCTCCAGCACGGCGAGATACCTGCCAATCTACATCTACGGCAGGTCAACTCGCGTATCCCATTACAGGCATTAAAGCTG
This sequence comes from Ktedonobacteraceae bacterium, assembly GCA_036384215.1. Classification (GTDB taxonomy): domain Bacteria; phylum Chloroflexota; class Ktedonobacteria; order Ktedonobacterales; family Ktedonobacteraceae; genus Paraktedonobacter. The sequence goes on from DASVMX010000558.1 coordinate 50,179, forward strand.
CAGGTACCAACCGAGCTACAGCGCTGGGAGGTTCCCGCGCAGCACCTGCGTCTTGCCGGGGTAAATTCATCGGGTATCAGCGGCACCAATGCGCATCTTGTAATAGAAGAAACTCCACATGTGCCAGAAGAAGCTAGCGTTGCCGTCCCGGCTGAAACTGTGGATGGGTTGCGAACCTTGATCTTGCCTCTTTCTGCGCGTGACCCGCAGGCACTACGAGCCCTGGCACAGGCTTACCTGGACAGGTTAGCGCTGGCCTCGTGGGCCGATTTGCAAGATATATGCTACACAGCCAGCAGGCGCAGAATGCATCATGAACTGCGTCTGGCCCTGGTAGGCTCTTCCGCCGAGGACCTGCGCGGTCAACTCAAAAAGTTTCTAGAGCGCCAGCCGAAAACGCAATGGTTGCAGGGGCAGGGCAGGGCAGGCCAGCAGGAGCGTGTTGTCTTTGTTTTTCCAGGACAGGGAGCGCAGTGGATTGGCATGGGGCGTCTCTTGATGCAGCAGGAACCGGTCTTTCTGGAAGCGTTGCAGCGGTGCGAGCAGGCGATGCGCTCGTATATAGACTGGTCACTCATAGAGGAGCTAAATAGTTCAGAGGAACACTCTCGCCTGGCGCAGATCGACGTAGTGCAGCCTGTGCTCTTCGCGATCCAGGTGGCTCTGGCTGCTCTCTGGCGTTCTTATGGAGTTGAACCTGACGCAGTTGTGGGCCATAGTATGGGCGAGGTCGCGGCGGCTCACGTTGCCGGAATCCTGGATCTGAATGACGCCGCCCGCATTATCTGCATACGCAGCCGCCTGCTCAGACGTTTGAGTGGCCAGGGCGCGATGGCTGTAGTTGCCCTGTCTTTCGTCGCCACTCAGGAGCTCGTTTCTTCCTATAGCGAGCGCCTGGCGATAGCTGCTAGCAACAGCCCATACTCCACCGTGATCGCGGGGGATGCCGCCGCGTTACGCGAAATCCACGAGAGCCTGCAAGAACGCAATATTGCCTGTACATTTGTTAAGGTCGATGTAGCGTCGCATAGTCCGCAGGTAGACATCGTGCTGAATGAACTTCACCAGGAGCTTGTGCCAATTCACCCCAGACTTGCTGAACATCTCATGTACTCAACAGTAACAGGTTTGCCGGTACAGGGTACAGAACTGAACGCAGAGTACTGGGAGCGCAACTTACGTGAGCCGGTCCTTTTTGGAGACGCCGTGCAACGCATGATAACAGAGGGTTATCAAACATATATCGAATTAAGCCCTCATCCACTACTCACCGTCGCCGTCGAGGAATGTCTTGACATGGGCCAGGTTGAAGGGCGCGCTCTGCCATCGATGAAACGAGAACAGGAGAGCACGCATGTTCTCTCTGACTCGCTAGGAATCTGCTATACATGTGGGCTGTCCCTCAATTGGCGTGGGATCATACGTTCAGGGCACCACGCGTCCCTGCCCGCGTACCCCTGGCAGCGCCAGCGCTACTGGATGGATGTGACCGGTAAGCGCGCTGTGGATCGACTTGCTGGTCAGGGCAGTATCGCGACAGGGCCAGAACAGCCATTTCCCGGCACTCGTATTCGCACCCCGTTATCACACATCCAGTACGAGATCTGCCTGGACCCGGATCGATTCTCCTTTCTCAAGGATCATTGCCTCTCGCCAGACGCGCTTCTGGCCCCCATGGTCGTTTCTGGCTCAGCCTATCTGTCTCTGGTGCTCTCCGCACTACGCGAAGCCTTGCACACGCGGCAATGCCTCCTGGAAGATATCCATTTTATCGAGACCCTGGTTATTCCTGAACAGGAAAGCCGCATCTTGCACCTGCTTCTGACACCTCAGGCAGCCGGGCGCTATCGCGTGGAAATTTTCAGCCTGCAAGCTGAAGCATCCAGAGACAGAGGCGCAGCAGACTGGACACTCCATGCTACGGGTACAGCCGTCATCGATGCCTTTGTTCCACGGATCCTTTTCGATGAAACTGCAAGATCCGTGGTGCGGGAACGCTGTCAGCGCATACAGAATGGCGGAGCCTTTTATGAAGAACTCAGACAGATGGGGTACCACTTTGGCAGGCAATACCAGTGGTATGAACAACTCTGGTGGGGCACAAACGAGGTTCTGGTGAAACTGCGCTCTCCCCAGCCGGAGGACATGCTCGCATGGTACGAACTGGCGCCGGGCCTGATCGATGCCTGCATGCAGTTTCTCTGTTCTAGCACGCTTAACAGGTATGCGCTTGCAGAACATACCCTCTACATTCCTGTGGGAGTTGAGAGTATAACCTGCTATGGTCCGAGTGATCTGCCCTTGTGGATACATGGCCATTGGCATGCTGGCAATTCCGAACTGCACGAGCGCTACCCAACACTTGAGGGAGAGGTGCACCTGTGCGACGAGCAAGGCAGGCTTGTGCTGCTGTGCCACAATTTGCGCCTGAAAGCTGTGAACCTGCATACCTTGCTGCCCGCGGCGTACTCACTACCTGCTAACTGGCTCTATGAGCTCTCGTGGCAGAAACAGCCCCTGGAGCGCGTCGAGAGCAGCAGCCTTTCCGTCCCCGCGCGCCCGGCGGGCTGGCTGCTCCTCGCTCATTCTGCCAGCATCGGGCAAGACCTGGCTATTGAACTGGGACAGCGTGGAGTTTACAGCCAGTTCCTGGAATTGCCTACCTGCACATCTTTGTCGTCGGACGAACCGGCGTGGCTCTCGACTCTACAAGCGCTGCTACGTTCGCACGCTGAGGAGTGGGCAGGAATCGCCTATATCTGCCAGGATCCCCCGGCCCAGGCTGCCACGGAGACGTCTGCCGTCATGGAGCAGCAACTTGGCATATGTAGAGATGTGCTATTGCTCACCCAGATGCTTGCGCAACGCGCCGCTACCAGCACACCACCGCGTATCTGGCTGATTACAAAGGGAACGCAGGTGTTCCAACAGCGGCGCAATGTGCTGGAACATGCTACGTTATGGGGGCTGGGACCCGTCATAGGCCTGGAACACCCCGATCTGTGGGGAGGGCTGATCGATCTTGAGCTGGCGGATTTAGATGAGCATCGTACCGTTGTCTCCCTGGTTGCAGATGAACTGCTCACCCCTCACCAGATAGAGCTGGTTGCCTTGCGCCAGCAGCAGCGCTACGTCGCGCGGCTCCATCCTCTATCTGCGGCGGCCCAGGGAGCGCCAGCCTCTTTCAATCCAGGTGAGCGTTATCTCCTTAGAACGGAGGCGAGCTATCTGATTACCGGTGGCTTAGGCGAACTGGGCCTGCTCACCGCGCGCTGGATGGCGGAACGAGGCGCGCGCCACCTGGTCCTGCTTGGTCGTAACTCGCCCGCACCATCCGCGCTCGCGGCAATTCAGGCGTTGCGGGACAGTGGTGCAGAGGTGATGGTCGCGCAAGGAGATGTCACGGATGAGACGCGGATGGCGGAACTGTTTGCAATGCTCCGCGCATCTCTGCCACCACTGCGCGGCATCATCCACGCCGCTGGCACACTGGACGACGGTATCTTGTTGCACCAGAATCCACAGCGGCTCGCCCACGTATTCGGGTCCAAAGTGGCTGGTGCCTGGAACCTCCACAAACTCAGCATGGAGATGCTACTGGATTTTTTCGTGCTCTACTCGTCGACTGTCTCTCTTATCGGCTCACCCGGGCAGGGCAATTACGCGGCAGCAAACGCCTTTCTTGATGCACTGGCCCATCATCGACACGCTCAGGGCCTGCCAGCACTCAGTATCAACTGGGGGGCCTGGGAGGGAAGCGGGCTGGGCAGCACGCGTCGCATCCAGCAGGAAGGCGCGTTCCAGGGCATGGATCTCATTCCATCCTGGCAAGGGATGTTGATTCTGGAAGCGTTGCTCCAGCGGCGTACAGCACAGGTTGGCGTGCTGCCGATCAAATGGCCCGTATTTTCCCGTTATGCTACTTCTACCAGGCTCTCGCTTTTCTCGGAACTCCAGGCGGGAGCCGAGGAGGCTCAGCCGGTTGAGGATTACCTGCTCGCCCGGCGCTTGCTGGACACGCCCGCGCGGGAACGTCACGCGTTATTGACGACCACGCTGCGCGCTTTTATCCTGCAAGTGCTCGGCGCGCGGGCCGATACCACGCTTGATCCCCGGAGGCCTCTGAGAGAACTGGGGTTTGATTCGCTCATGTCAGTAGAGTTGCGCAACCTTTTGCGCGCCGCTACTGGCTATCCCTTTCCTGCCACGCTTGTCTATGACTATCCAACCATGACAGCGTTGATAGATCACCTGCTCAGCGTGATCATTCCGCAGGAAGCCCCTTCAACTTCTGTACGGGCTCGTGCCAGTACCGCCGCCGACACATACACCCAGGAGGAACTGGCTGTTGCCCTTACTCAACTCTCGGACGAGGAACTGCAAGCCACGATGGAACTTTTCGGCGATCAACAAAATAACTAGAAAAAGAAGGAACGTAGTATGAGCACCCAGAAAGACCAGGCGTCGTCGCAACAGCGAGTATTACAAACCTTCGCGGATATGCGGGCCAGACTTGACGCATACGAACATGCGCGGACGGAACCAATTGCCATTATCGGGGCCGCGTGCAGGTTTCCCGGCCACACGGATACGCTGGAAAAATTCTGGCAAATGCTGTATGAAGGACGTGACGCTATGATAGAGGTTCCCGCTGCGCGGTGGAACCATCAGAGCCTGTACGATCCTGATCCCAACGCGGAGGGGAAAATCTCCACGCGCCGGGGGGCCTTTCTCGCCGGCGATCCAGGCGCTTTCGACGCCCAGTTTTTTGAGATTACGCCACGCGAGGCTGCCAGTATGGATCCCCAGCAGCGCTTGTTCCTGGAGGTGAGCTGGGAGGCTTTTGAGAACGCGGGGCAAACAGCAGAGTGGCTGCAAGGCAAGCCCATAGGCATTTTTGCAAGCAGCTTCAATAACGACTATCTGCGTTTGCAGGTAGCGGAGCAAACGCCGCCAGATGCCTACGGGCTTCTAGGAACCATGCCCAGCGCGCTAGCAGGGCGCCTGGCCTATCTCCTTGGTACTCAGGGACCTACTCTGCATGTAGATACAGCCTGCTCGTCCTCGCTGGTTGCTCTCCACCTGGCCTGTCAGAGTTTGCGCCAGGGCGAATGTAATCTTGCCCTGGTTGGTTCTGTCAGCCTGATGTTGACGCCCGAACCCAGCGTTTACCTCTCTCGAATGGGGGTGCTTGCTCCCGATGGATTGTGTAAAACTTTTGATGCACGGGCGGATGGCTTCGCGCGAGGCGAAGGGTGCGGCGCACTGGTTCTTAAACGTCTTTCCGCTGCCCAGGCTGATCACGACCCAATCCTCGCGCTGATCCGAGGCACTGCAGTGAATCATGACGGGCGCAGCAATGGTTTGACCGCACCGAATAGCTTTGCGCAACAGGAATTGTTGCGTCAGGCGCTGCGCAATGCCGGTGTGCGGGCTGCCCAGATCCAGTATGTCGAGGCACATGGTACTGGAACCGCGCTGGGCGATCCCATTGAACTCCAGGCGCTGGGCAGGGTGATGGGCGAAGGCCACGAAGCGGAGCCGTTGCTGGTTGGCTCAGTCAAAACAAATCTTGGACACCTGGAACCAGTTGCAGGCATAGCGGGCCTCTTTAAAGTTATCCTGGCCTTGCAGCACGAAACTATTCCACCTCACCTGCATCTTCAAATACCCAATGCATATATTCCCTGGAATGAGCTCTCTCTTCGCGTCCCAACAACCCATGTTCCCTGGCCTGGAGGTGCGCATCCGCGCCTGGCTGGTGTCAGTTCCTTTGGCATGACAGGCACAAATGCCCATGTGATCATTGAAGAGGCCCCGCTCCAGCAGGCGAATGTTCACGCTGCAGGCGGACTTTCGCCGCGAGAAGAGCAGCAGAACCGGTACCATCTCCTGCCGCTCTCAGCGCGCAGTCCAGTGGCCCTGCGTGATCTGCTACAGTCTTATCAAACGTTTCTGGCGCATGAAACCAGGGATCCACTGGCCGATATCTGCTATACAGCCAGCTTGCGCCGCGATCATCATGCCTCTCGTTGCGTGATCGTTGGCGCTTCATGCGCGGAACTTCAGCAGCAGCTCGCGGCACTGCTTGCGAGCGCAGATGTTGCCCCGGCTACGGCTTGTGAGTCACCAGGACTGGTCTTCGTTTTTCCAGGTCACGGCTCTCAATGGACTGGCATGGGCAGACAACTATTTGCACAGGAACCGGTTTTCCGGGCGGCTATCGAGCGTTGCGACCAGGCTATCCGCACGTATGTATCCTGGTCATTGATTACCGAATTGCATAGCGATGTTCCCCAAACGCAGCTGGTTATCATACAACTCTTGATTTTCGCGGTCCAGGTTGCTCTGGTCGATCTCTGGCGCTCCTGGGGGATTCAACCTGCTGCGGTGGTCGGACATAGCATTGGGGAAATCACAGGCTTTCATGTCGCGGGCGTTTTAACACTGGATGACGCGGTACGCATTATCTATCAGCGTGGCACGCTGCTTCAACAGATCAGCGGAATGGGTAGCCTGGCTCTGGTGGGTCTGCCAGAAGCGGAGACCAGGGATCTCCTGACAGGCTATGAGACGCGTTTATGCATTGCTGGCAGTAATAGCGAACGCGCTACGCTTATCTCTGGTGATGTACGCGCGCTTGGAGAATTGCTGGAACAGCTTTCTACGCGGGGTATCTTCTGTAGTCGGGTGAAAATCGATTTTGCTTCGCACAGCCCCCAGGTTGACAAAATCAGTGCTGACCTTACTCAGACTCTCGCGACCATCCAACCACAGGATACCAGCATCGCGCTCTACTCTACCGTGTCAGGACGGCTGTTGCAAGGATATGAAGCCAATGCCAGCTACTGGGTACGTAATCTGCGCCAGCCTGTATTGTTTGCCAGAGCCACGCGACTTCTGCGTGAGCATGGCTATCGGCATTTTCTGGAGATTAGCGCGCATCCGGTACTGCTACCTGCTATTGAGGAAGATTTTCGTCTATCTCAGCAAAGCTGCCTGACGCTTGCTTCACTCAGGCGAGGCAAAGATGAGCGGTATATGCTCCTGAATAGCCTGGGAGCGCTCTATACAGCTGGCTATCTTCCCACGTGGGCCGAACTCTATCATGAACCCGGAACATGCGTTATGCTGCCCAACTATCCCTGGCAGCGCACACATTTCTGGCTGGAAAAAGGCGAGGGACCAGCGCCCGTCCAGCGCAAAACGACATCAACTTCCTTTGCACTTTCTGAGCATGTCTTGCATCCGCTGTTGGGCGTACATACGACTCCCGCGCTGCATCCTACCACGCACTACTGGGAGCAGAAGTTGAGCATAGCTCTGCTGCCATTTCTGGCCGATCATGTGATTCGGAATATAGTGGTATTTCCCGGCGCTGCGTATATAGAAATGGTGCTCTCGGCAGCGCGCGAGCTTTTTGGCGCTAAGCCTTGTGTGCTGAGCGAGATTCATTTTGAACAGTTTTTGTTGCTTGAACAGCAAGAGCCACGACGCGTACAGCTGGTATTTACTCCACTCCAGGCAGGCCGAGTAGCTTTTTGTATCCTGAGTGGCCCGCTTGCCGATCCCACGATTCAGCAGGTCCAGCTCAATGAAGCGAAAGAAGGTGAGTATGTGCCTGACTGGACCCGGCATGCCAGCGGCATCGTCAGCAGCCTGGCCCCCGGCTCATCTGTGGCGACGAAGCCAGCCGATGGTTTCATGACCATACCGGGAGCGTTCAAGGCGGTCTTGCTCGCGAATGTGCAGGAACGTTGTACAGAGGAGCTCGTGCGCGAACAATTTTATGCTTCCGCGGAGAGACTGGGACTGCGCTATGGTTCAAGCTTCCAGGCCATTGAACATGTGTGGATTGGAGCAGAAGAGGGTCTGGCGCGTGTCAGGCTTCCCTCCCAGGTCAGGCAGGACGCTACTTCCCCTTACTTGATCCATCCCATACTTCTGGATGCTTGCTTACAGGCTATTCTGCCCCTGCTCATGCAGACGAATAGCATTGAGGGAACATATCTGCCCACGGGAATAGAGCGTTGCTCGGTCTTCGCTTCTGCGGAGCTTGTGCACCAGGGACAGATGGAACTGCCATTCTGGAGCTATGTCAAACTGCGCACTACAGACAAGCAAGCCGCCGCCAGTCAGCCAGAGCCACAAACGCTGGCGGGAGACATATTCTTACTCAATGCGCAGGGAGAGGTTCTTATGGCGCTGGAGGGCGTGCATTTCACTCTCCTGGAGACAGCAACTCCTGTGAGACAGCAGGATACTGATGCACACTGGCGCTACGTGCTGCACTGGCAGATCAGGCATCCTGAACCACCTGATCAGATGGCGTCCACGGAGGGGGATGTAGGGAACTGGCTGCTGCTGACAGAACAGGAAAGCATCGGCCAGCGTCTCCAGCGGGTCATGGAAGCGCGAGGGGCGCGCTGCATTAGCGTTACGCCTGGCCAGGACTTTATCCAGCAGACTGACCAGCACTATCAAATGCGGGCTACTTACCTCGCGGACTGGAGGCGCCTGTTCCAGGCGATAGCGCAGCAAAACCGGCAAGGGCGGCCACTCCAGGGGATTGTCTTCATGTGGGGGCTGGAGCGCGATAGCGGCGCTGACTCCACCGGCAACACCATACATGCCTGGCAGCAATATGTGTGTGGGGCTGTTTTATACCTCATTCAAGCCCTGGGCCAACTGGATTGGCGTGATCTGCCGCGTCTGTACTTGCTTACAAGAGCAGTTCAGAAAATCGATGGGCAACCGAGTGCCGCCGTAGAGTTCATGCAGTCCACTCTCTGGGGTCTGGGTCGCACTATTGCCTATGAACAACCGCGCTTGCAATGCACTTTGGTTGACATAAGTTTGGATCCTGTGCAGGCCGAGACGGCGCTTTTAGGCGAGGAATTGATAAGCAACAATGTGGAAGATCAACTGGCACTGCGAGGGGAGCAGCGTTATGTTGCACGGCTTGCTCATCACCGCTTTTCTTTAGAGCAGGCGAGCCAGGGAACGGAGTGGGAGGAGCCGCTTATTGATGCAGGCGATCTGCCACTCTACCTGGAAACCACACAGCCAGGAGTGTTGGAGCATTTGCGCCTGCGCGCCACCACTCGTCGTTCGCCCAGCGCGAATGAGATCGAAGTCGAAGTAGACGTTGTTGGGCTAAATTTCCTGGATGTATTGAAAGCTATGGGAGTCTATCCCGGCCAGGAAGAGGGCATACCGCGTCTGGGCGTGGAATGCGTGGGGCGCGTCGCCAGAATTGGAGAGCATGTACAGGGATTTCAGCCTGGTGATGAAGTAATTGCTATAGCTACAGAAACATTCCGTAGTTTTGTCATAACGCCCGCATCTCTTGTTTTCCCTAAGCCCCCCAATTTGAGCGCTGAGGAGGCCGCTGCCGTGCCGATGGTTTTTCTGACCGCCTACTATGCGCTTGTGCATCTGGGCTGTCTTGGTCGTGGTGAGCGCGTTCTGATTCACTCGGCAGCGGGAGGCACCGGCCTGGCCGCTGTACAAATCGCGCAGCGCCAGGGGGCGGAAATTTTTGCCACAGCAGGCACCGCGGAGAAGCGGGCATATCTCCAGGAACTTGGTATCAAGCATGTGCTGGATTCACGTTCACTGGCCTTCGCGCACGATATTCGGGAGGCCAGCGGGGGGGAAGGCGTTGACCTTGTCTTGAATTCCCTGACTGGCGAGGCCGCAGAACAGAGTCTCGCGCTGCTACGACCCTTTGGGCGTTTCCTCGAAATTAGCAAAAAGGATATATACGCGCAAGGACACTTGCCACTCGCGTATTTCCGCAAAAACCTGTCTTATCAGACTATTGATATCGCAGGCATGCTTCAGCAGCGCCCTGAACTGGTAAGCTCTTTACTAACTCAACTGCTCTCATTGTTTACTCTGGGCCAACTCCGCCCTCTTCCGGTGAAAATGTACGCGCTGGAAAACATTCACGAGGCGTTTAGCACGCTCGCTCAGGGCAAACATATCGGCAAAATTGTGGTCTCTTTCCGGCGCGAGCAGGGACTCAAGGCGCTGCCAGAGGTCCGCAGAAGAGAAGAGCAGCAGGCGACTCCACTGCTGAGAGCTGAGAGCACCTACCTGTTGAGTGGCGGCCTGGGTGCGCTTGGTCTGAGCGTAGCGACCTGGCTGGCGGAACAGGGTGCGCGCTTCCTCATGCTCGTCGGACGAAGTGCTCCGTCCGCCGAGGCTGAGGCGGTGCTCGCACGCTTGCAGCAGCAGGGTGTCAAGGTTGAAGTCGCCCTCGCGGACGTGTCCAGGAGAGAGGAACTCGCTGCCGTGCTCAGCCATGTCAGGCAGAAGTTGCCGCCACTACGGGGAGTTCTGCACCTGGCCGCGCGGCTCCATGATGGCATTCTCTCACATCTCACGCCAGAGAGTTTTCAGGACGTGTTGGAGCCGAAAGTGCTGGGGGCCTGGCACCTGCATACATTGACACGAGAAGAGCCACTGGACTTTTTTGTGCTTTTTTCTTCGGTCGCTTCGCTGCTTGGTTCCCCAGGACAGGGCAACTACGCGGCGGCCAACGCCTTCCTGGATGGGCTTGCCTGCTACAGGCGCCAGCAGGGCTTGCCCGCGTTAAGCATCAACTGGGGACCCTGGGCACGTATCGGGCTGGCTAGCTCACAGGAGAATCGTGGCCAGCGCCTGGCCGGGCAGGGGCTGATCAGCATGCTCCCTGAGCAGGCTCTGGCACAGTTGGAGTATCTGCTGCGCCAGTCCAGGCCAACTTTGCCTCCTTGCCTGGGCATTATGTCCTTTAATCTCAGACAGTGGAGGCAGGCGACAGCCTATGCTGCTCACTCAATGCTTTTTGAGCAACTGCCCACCGACCAGGCGGATGGTAATTTGCGCACGCGACACTATGAACTGCGTGACAGACTTGAGGCAGTGCGCAGCGAGGACCGGCTCGTCGTTTTGGAAAGCGCGCTGCGCGAGTTCATCAAACGTATTCTGCGTTTGCCATCAGTCCAGATAGGTGAACACATCACATTCAAAGCCCAGGGCTTTGACTCACTGATGGCTATTGAGCTACGCAATCTGCTGGAAAATACTACCGGCCTGACGCTGCCAGCGACGCTTCTATGGCAATATCCCACCATTGCTGCACTGAGTGAACACCTGGCTGAGAAAATGCACCTTCCGCTCACTCACCATGTGGCTGATACTCAACAAAACACGCCACAGTCAAGCAAGGATGAGGATGAGATACGACAAAGTTCACCAGACGAGATTGCTGAGCTGCTTGACAAGGAACTGGACGACCTCAATGCGTTTTTAAACTAAAGGAAAGGCTTCCATAATGAGTAATGCGCCTGAGAATGCTAAAAACCTCAGTGCTGAACAGCGTGCTTTGCTGGCCCTGCGCCGTATGCGCACCCGGTTGGAGGCGCTAGAACGCGAGAAGAGCGAGCCTATTGCCATTATCGGCATGAGTTGCCGCTTTCCTGGTAAGGCGAATACACCGGAGAGCTTCTGGCAACTGCTGAAAGATGGAAGAGACGCGATTACGCGGCCTCCCACAAAGCGTTGGGACATTGATGCCTACTTTGAGCGCGATCCTGCTCTGGCTGGCAGAATACCGACCCAATGGAGTGGGTTTCTGGAAAATGTTGAGCAGTTTGATGCGGCTTTCTTTGGCATCTCGCCACGTGAGGCTGCCTATATGGACCCGCAGCAGCGTTTTTTGCTTGAGGTTGCCTGGGAGGCGCTGGAGAACGCTGGTCAACCCATCCAACAACTCGCGGGTAGTTTAACAGGGGTCTTCGCCGGCATCTGCAACCTCGATTACAATCCTGTTGCCTCCTTTGATCCGGCCAGTATTGACCCCTACTACTCTACTGGCTCGGCATACAGCGTCGCTGCTGGCCGGATCTCTTACATGTTTGACTTTCTAGGGCCCTGTATTTCTGTGGATACAGCCTGCTCTTCTTCGCTGGTGGCTGTACACCTGGCCTGCCAGAGCCTGCGCAATCGAGAATGCAATCTGGCTCTCGCCGCGGGGGCTAATTTAATTCTTTCGCCCCTGCCAACCATCGCGCTTGCGAAGTGGGGCATGCTTTCGCCTGAGGGACGCTGTAAAACATTTGATGCTGCGGCGGACGGCTTCGCGAGAGGTGAGGGCTGTGGAGTAGTGGTGCTGAAGCGGCTCTCCGATGCCATCGCGGATAACGATACCATCCTGGCGCTGCTGCAAGGCTCGGCTGTGAACCAGGATGGACGCAGCAACGGGCTTACCGCACCCAATGCTCAGGCGCAGCAGGCTGTGATCCGCCAGGCACTGGCAAATGCCGGTATCACTGCGGAAGAGATATCGTATATTGAGGCCCATGGCACAGGGACGCCCCTGGGTGACCCCATCGAAATTGATGCGCTTACCTCTGTACTTGGTGCTCCCCGCGCTCATGGCCAGAACTGTCCGATTGGGTCAGTGAAGACCAATATAGGCCATCTGGAGGCGGCAGCAGGTGTCGCCAGCCTGATCAAGGTTGTCCTCTCCTTGTGGCACGAGGAGATCCCTCCCCATTGCAATTTGCGCCAGCTTAATCCGCATATCTCGCTTGACAGCACGCCTTTTGTCATCCCGACCAGCGCCTCGGCCTGGAAGCAGAGTGATCAGCCACGCTATGCCAGTATCAACTCGTTCGGCTTCAGCGGAACGAATGCCCATGTGATTGTCAAGGAGGCTCCCCGCGTCACAATAAGCCAGTCTGAACCTGCGCTGGACGCCACGAGCGCCTACCTGTTGCCCATTTCAGCACGCTCCCCTGAAGCGCTACATGAACTGGTCCGCAGTTATCAGGAGTTTCTTGAGACAACGACACAGCCTCTCTCCTCTATCTGCTACACGGCCAGTATGCGGCGCAGCCACCAACCATACCGCGTGGCGGTTAGTGGAGAGACTCCACTGGCTTTGCGTGAGAGTTTACAGGTTGTTTTAGAGGATATGCAGCAGAACCAGACGCGCAAGGTGATGCAAACCCAGCGGCCTAAAGTGGCCTTTGTTTTCGCTGGACAAAGTTCTCAGTGGGCTGGCATGGGCCAGGAGCTCTATCAGCGTGAAGCAGTTTTCCGCGAGGTCGTGGATCAGTGTGATGAGCTTATACGGCAATATACCGACTGGTCGCTCAAGGAGGAGCTTTTCGCTGCTCAAGAGCACACACGCCTGCTCACTGCTACCGAGATTGCACAGCCGGCCCTCTTCGCGCTCGAAATAGGGCTGGCGGCTCTCTGGCGTTCCTGGGGGGTTGCACCGGATATGGTCACCGGGCATAGTGTTGGTGAAATAGCGGCGGCGTATGTCGCGGGTATCCTCAGCCTTACTGAAGCGGTACGCCTGGTCTGCCTGCGGGGCAGTGTTATGCAGCCAATGCAAGGGCAGGGAAAAATGCTTGCCACTGGGCTCTCACGAGTTCAGGCCGAGCAGTTGCTTGCGGGGCAGATGGATCGCGTCACTATCGCGGCAGAAAACAGTCCTTGCTCGGTTGTACTCGCAGGCAATGCGGAGGCTGTGGATGAGATTGCCCGGCAGCTCAGCGCCGAGGGAACGTTCAATCGCGTGCTGGAGATGCCATATGCTTTCCACTGCCCCCAGATGGATGCATGCCAGCGCCGCTTCATTGAGCAGTCGGAAGTGCTCCATGCGCAACCCGCGCGTATCCCGATGATCTCTACGGTGACGGGGCAGGCCATCTCTGGCGAGGAACTCGATGTGGCTTACTGGGGCCGCAACGTGCGCGAGCCGGTGTTGCTCGCGCAAGCAGTCACACAACTCGCTCATGAACAGTGCGACATCTTCCTCGAAATAGGCCCGCACCCGGTACTGGCGACTGCCATTACGCAGTCGCTCGCCGCTATGGATCGCTCCGCCAATGTGCTACCCTCGCTTCGGCGCTCCAGGCCAGAGCAGCAAAGCCTGTTTGAGACATTGGGAGCGTTCTATGCACAGGGGCAGGAAATTCACTGGCAGAGGTTGTATCCACACGAAGAGCGCAATGTCCAGCTGCCAAACAATCCGTGGCAACACGAACGCTTCTGGCTGGATGACCATTCACCATACAAGATCTATGCAGCCTCTTCCACCAGGCCGGCACTGATCCAGTCTAGCCTGGCGCATCCTTTGCTGGGTGCGCGTCATTACTCGGCGGTTCATCACGAAGAGTTGTACTGGGAGGCTACTCTCGACATACGCCAGCTCCTTTACTTGCAAGAGCATAAGGTGAGAGGGCTGCTCCTTCTGCCAGGTTCGGCTTATATCGAAATGGCGCTGGCAGCAGGACGGCACTACTTCGGAGATATGGAATACACGCTGGAAGACCTACAATTTCAACAAGCCCTGGCCTTGCGGGAGCAACAACCCGTACTGCTGCAAGCGTGCGTCAGCGCCAGCACGGAGAACGAGGCGACGTTCCGGTGCTTTAGCCAGGATCATACATCCAGCACAGCAGCAAGCCCGCACTGGCTACAGCATGTCATGGGTACACTGCGCCGTAGCCAGGGGCATGAGTGCGCCCTGCGGTTGGACATTGAGGAACTGCGGTCTCGCTGTCACCAGCATATCAGTGACCAGGATCATTACCGCCTGTTGCAAGAGCGTAGTCTGGTCTATGGCCCCGCTTTTCGGGGCGTAAAAGAGGCCTGGTCAGGCGCCAACGAAGTGATCGCCCGGCTCTACCAGACCACGGCAGTCGCGCTGGAAAGTGGAGCCAATCAACTTCACCCTGCCTTGCTTGACGCGGCTCTGCAATCTTTTGTGCATTTGCTTCCACAACTTTCGCCGGCCATTACCTATGTGCCCGTTGGTCTCCAGCAAATGCGAGTATATAAGAGTGGCATTGACGCTGATAGCGAAATATGGGCTTACGCTACCCTCTCCTCCGTTGTCGAACCCATGTGCGGGAATCTCTCTCTCCATTTGCCCGATGGCCAGACCATCGCGGAGATCCAGGGGCTGCAGCTGCGTCCCCTGCTGATCAGTCAGGACAACCTGAGCCAGAAGAGCTGGTTATACGGTCTTACCTGGGAGAAATTAGCCCGTAGTGCTGCTCCTGACTTTCATGAAGAAGATGCTCAGGGGTACTGGCTCATCTTCGCGGATACACAGGGCAGCGCAGTTCGGTTGCAACAACATCTGAAAGCCTGCTCTGAAAAGAGTATCCTCGTCGAGAGAGGCGCAACGTATCAATATAGTGCTGACGGGCGCTATGTTATCGATCCCTCCCAGGCCGTAGATTTCGACCGCCTCGTACAAGATGTGCTTGTTTCACAGGTTCATCAATGCAGAGGCATCATTCACATGTGGAATCTAGACGCGCCTGTGTGTGCCACGCAGGAGAAACTGCGCCAGGCTATCGACACTGGAAGCACAAGCGTTATTTACCTGGTTCAGGCACTCATGCGGGCCACGCTACCAGCGCTCCCTCCACGGCTCTGGCTGGTTACCTCCGGTGTACAGAACATTGATATTCCTGCAGACGAGCCGTTGCGTATCGAGCAGGCTCCCGTGTGGGGATTAGGACGAGTCATCAATAGCGAATTTCCTGAATTGCGTTGCAGTTGCGTTGATCTCAGCAATACGCCGGAGGAGGAGATCGACGCGCTGCTCGCCGAGATACATTTGGACGTGCACGAAGAACAGATAGCGCTTCGCCGTGATAGCTGTTATGCAGCACGCCTGAAGCCATACCAGTGCCAGGCCGATACAGAGATACAACTGAGGAGCGACAGCACCTATCTCATTTCCGGCGGCTTAGGGGATCTGGGACTGGCTGTCGCGCAATGGATGCTGCAACATGGATGTCGTCACCTGGTACTGATGGGGCGCAAGGGCTTTACAGAGGAGATCTCTCCTGCTCTGGCGGCCATGCAGGCTACAGGTGCGCAGGTTCTTGTCGCCGGGGCTGATGTGAGCAACGCGGATGAAATGGCTGCTATCCTGGAAATGATCGAAGCTGAAATGCCGCCGCTACGCGGCGTGATCCATGCGGCAGGCAGCATTGATGATACAACCCTGCCAGGACTGGATCGAGAGCGCTTCTGGCGCGTTCTGACGCCAAAAGTCTTCGGGGGCTGGCTCTTGCACAGGCTCACTGCCAGTCATTCCCTGGACTTCTTTGTACTCTTCTCGTCAGCGGCTTCCCTCCTGGGATCGCCGGGACAGAGCAATTATGTCGCGGCAAACATGTTTCTTGATTTGTTAGCACACGCTCGTCAGCATGCGGGACTGCCCGCGTTAAGTATCAACTGGGGACCCTGGGCGCGTATAGGATTGGCTGAGAGAGGCAACCTGAACGCTTATCTCGCCTCCAGAGGATTGAACAGCATTGCCCCGGAACAAGGGCTGACCATATTCGGTCAACTCCTGCAAGAACCCGCGACCCAGGTTGGCGTCATGCCTTTCGATGCCAGACAATGGCAGAGTTTCCATCAGGGTGCTCCTGTAGGGGCGCTGTTCGCGGATCTCGCCGATGAACAGCCACAACAGGAAGGTTCCCAGAAAGAGCTTCCTCTACAAGAGACCCTGGCTGCAACCGCGCCGGAAGAGCGCCTGCCGGTTGTGGAGAGCTTTGTGATTGCCCAGATCGCGCAAGTTCTGCGTTTGCCACAGTCGTATCTTGATGGTTCGACTGAATTGAACAATCTGGGCTTTGATTCCTTAATGTCCCTGGAATTGCGTAGCAGACTGGAAAATCATCTCAGCATGACGCTTCCTGTGATGTTCGTTCTGGAACATCCCACCATCTCGGCGCTGGTAAGCTATCTGGTGGATGCGTTCGCGGAGAGAGAACAAGGGCATCCTACCAATGGCCGCGCACAGACCATTGAACAGGGGCAATTGCTCCCCGCCAGCCAGCGGAAGTAGTATCAGACGTATTCGCTTCTGATACTAGCAACGTTATCTGATGCATTAATGCTGATAAAGGAGAAAAAGATGATCGCAACTGAGGCATGGGTACTCCATCAGGGACCTGGAGCAAGGAATGAGCAGCATGAACCAGGAGAGTTAAGGCGAGAACTCTACTTTTTCCCGGATATTACAGAAACAGAAGTCTTAGCGGAGCCGGTCTATGGATGTTGGGAAGGAAATCTGGGTCATGCCATCGAGAGAAAGCCTATCGATATATGCAGGCAACGCGGGGAGGAGAAGGTGGTAGTTGGCAACAGTGGCCTGGTGCGTGTCCTTAAAGTTGGGAGCGCCGTCACCCATTTAGCAGAGGGCGATCTCTGCATTCTCATTCCCAACGCCGTGATTGATAGGTATGGTTATATAGAAAAGATCCTTGCCTATGATGCCCCTCATACGATGGGTTTGCTGGCCAAACGCGCGAAATTCGCCGCCAGGCATCTGATTGCTATCCCTGCGTCTACCAGATATTCCTTGCAGCAATGGGCCAGCCTGGGGCGCTATTTCTCGGCGTGGTCTAACTGGAGTGTGGCCTACAAAGCTCTCCGGTGTCAGCTCTCTGAGGATGAACTTCCCGTACCCGTGGTATGGGGTTGGGGAGGGGGCGTCGCACTTGCTGAACTCGAACTGGCCACAATCTTTAATTGCCGTGCCGCCCTGATTACATCTGATGTAGAGCGTATGGCAAATATCTCTCGCAGAGGTATTGAGCCCATTGACCGTAATCAGTTTATTCATCTCAACTATAAAGAACAAGAATACAACAAGGACCTCAGTTACACCGCGCGGTATCTCGAAGCTGAGCGCACATTCCTGAATATTGTCAGAGAGAAGACAGAAGGAGAGGGGATCAATATCTTTATCGATAACATAGGAACTCCTGTTTATCGAGCAACGCTGCGGGCGCTCGCGCGTGAGGGTGTCATCACTACCTGCGGTTGGAAAGAAGGAATGGAGATTTCTCACCTGCGCGCTTCAGAATGCATCGCCCGCCATATCCATGTGCATACTCATGCTATGCGTTACCAGGAGTGTCTTGACGCAGTGCGCTTTATAGAAGAGCGTGGCTGGATGCCCGATCTGGAAGAGTGTGTTACCTATGGCTGGGAAGATATTCCCAGGCTAGCTAAAGAGTATGTAGAAGGAAAAGTCTCTACCTACTTCCCGCTTTTTGCTGTGAATGTGGCTTGAGAGAAAGGAGCACAGAGGAGGAGTATGTCTGCACATGACGATGAAAAAGGAAGAGGAAATATATGCTGGAATGTGCATGTGAAGAAATTTCTCACTGTCGGTGGCGTAATCTGTTTGAAAAGGGAATAGAGTTGGCCCATGCAAAAGAGCAACAAGTCTGGCACCACATGGTTTGATTGCCTGCTGCCTCGTCCTGAGGCGCGTTTTCGCCTGTTTTGTTTCCCGTATGCAGGAGGGGGAGCCTCTATCTATCGCACAGTTGCTGAGCAAATATCGCCCGAAATCGA
The DNA here is from genome assembly GCA_036384215.1 of Ktedonobacteraceae bacterium. Taxonomy (GTDB): domain Bacteria; phylum Chloroflexota; class Ktedonobacteria; order Ktedonobacterales; family Ktedonobacteraceae; genus Paraktedonobacter. The sequence continues at coordinate 68,581 of DASVMX010000558.1, forward strand.
AGTCTATCCGGTGCAACTGCCAGGGAGAGAAAAGCGCTTCAGAGAACGGCCTTTTACTCGCCTGGAAGATTTGATACTCGCGCTAGCCGAGGTCCTGATTCCTTACCTGGACAAGCCCTCTGTTCTTTGGGGACATAGTATGGGAGCGCTCATCGCTTTTGAACTGGCTCGCTTTCTGCGTCGTGCCAGGCAAGACAGTGAGCTACAACGCCTGGTGGTTTCAGGTCATCGGGCCCCTCATCTGCCAGATCAGCGCCCCGCAATTCATAACGTGCCAGAGGAAGAACTGCTCCAGGTCCTGCGTCGCTTCGACGGAACACCACAAGAAGTGCTGCAACATCAAGAGCTGCTGGCAATGGTAGTACCCTTACTACGAGCCGATTTCGCTATTTGCGAAACATACGTCTATACTTCTGAACCACCCCTGGCATGCCCGATCTCGGCGTTTGGAGGATTGCAAGATCCCTATGTGCCTGCTGAGGCTATCTCTGCCTGGAACGGACATACAATCGGAGAATTTCAAGCCCGTTTTTTTACGGGAGGTCACTTTTTTCTCCGCCAATATCAAGCAGAAATCCTGGCGGCGATAACCCGGGATCTTATCAAGGAGGCAAGCACACCTGTAACACTCGATAGAGAAGATCAAGATTCTCTCAGCTAATCAATATCCGGGTGTATTTGTTGTGTACAATGAAGAAGGAGACGCACCATGTACGATATCATAGTGGTTGGCGCGCGCTGTGCTGGTTCGCCGACAGCGATGCTCCTGGCTCGCAGAGGCTATCGAGTTCTGCTTCTCGACAAGGCCACCTTTCCTGGCGATGTTCCACGAGGTCATTATATCCACCAGCCAGGAGTGGCTCGCCTGAAGCGTTGGGGCCTGCTGGACCAGCTCCGGGCCTCGAATTGTCCGCCCATTCTCTCAATTGCCATCGACACAGGGCCGTTCGTTCTCGCTGGCTCTCCACCCGCTCTGGACGGGGTCGCTGAGGCATATGGTCCCAGGCGGACAGTGCTCGACAAGTTGCTTATTGATGCCGCTGCTCGTGCGGGGGCCGTGGTGCGGGAGGGGTTTGTGGTGCAGGAGATTTTGTTGGAGGATAACCAGGTGACTGGTATACGTGGCCATGCGCCAGATGGGGGCATAGTCACAGAGCAAGCAAAGCTGGTGGTTGGCGCTGACGGCACGCACTCTCTCGTGGCGCGAACAGTGCAGGCTCCTACCTATCATGTAAAACAAGCTCTCACCTGTGCCTACTTTTCCTACTGGAGTGGTGTTCCTATCAAGGCCCTTGAGTCCTACAAATCTGAGCACTGTTCTATCTTTGCTTTTCCCACCAACGATGATCTCATCTGTATTACTATCGAATGGCCGCTTCAGCATTTCCAGACCGTGCGGGCAGACATCGAGGGCAGCTTTCGTACAGCGCTTGAACAGGCTCCCCGCCTCGCGGAGCGCATGCAGGGCAGCAAGCGTGAGGCTCGTTTCATGGGCACTGCCGAACAGCCAAATTTCTATCGCAAACCCTATGGACCTGGTTGGGCGCTCGTAGGAGACGCGGGCTATCAGAAAGATGCGGTTCTAGCTCAAGGGATTACCGATGCTTTCCGCGACGCCGAACTGCTCGCAGAAGCTATTGACGCTGGCTTCGCCGGACGCATGCCACTGGAAGAGGCGATGTCAGCCTATGAACAGAAGCGCAATGCAGCAAGCATGCCTATCTATGAGTTGAACTGGCAATCCGCGGCATTTGAACTGCCTCCTCCCCAGATCCAGCAGCTTCATATTGCTCTACGCGAGAATCAGGCCGCAGCCAATCGCTACTTTGGTACCCTGGCGGGTACAGTACCTCTTCCAGCGCACATCTCGGATCTGTTTTCCGGGGGTTGATCGCAAACTCCCCTGGCTTTGCTCCTACCTGATACTGCGCCGATTGTGCCTGAGCCTCTCTCTGACGCACTTTTGCCGGAACTGTCTCCGGTTCCGGCAAAAGCCTCGCCCGGACCTCGATTCCGGGCCCGACCTTTGATGGTATTGTCAACTTGCTTGCAGGGACGTAGTACTTCGTCAGACTCCATCCGAAAGGTCGCCGCCTGCGGCGGCGCAGGAAGAAGAGGAAATGTGGGGACACCCCACGCCCCGGCAAAGGGCAGCCGCATCCGCGGGATGAAACAGGCAGCCACCCTCTGCACTCCCGCTTCGCACTCCTTTCGCAGGAACTTTGACAGGCTCGTAGTGTATTGCTAATCTGTAAAGAAGAGAGACACCGAAAGACAGTGAGATACTGGGAAGACTGATCATTATGGTGCTGCCCCTTATGCTTCTCCCCGCCGCGCCCCACATGTACTTTTTTGTTGAAGCAAGTAGCAATAATCGTTGTGCAACTTTACCGTATCGGGATGCGCGGGACCCAGTTGTTGCTCCAGAATACTGAGCGCCTGTTGGAATAACGGCTCGGCTGGCTCGTACTTCCCTTGCTCCTGGTACAGGGCTGCCAGGTGGGAGAGCGTGAATGCCGTTTTTGGGTGCTCAGCACCCAACTGCTGCTGTCGAATCTGCAGCACTTCCTGGAACATGGTCTCTGCCCGCGCATATTTGCCCTGGTGTTGGTAGACGCGTGCCAGATTGTTGAGCATGAGAGCCGTATCAGGGTGCTCGGCTCCTAAAAAGCGTCTGTAGATGGAAAGGGCCCGCTGATAGAGCGCTTCCGCCTGCTCGTATTTGCCCTGGCTCCGGTAGAGGGTCGCCAGGTTGTTGAGAGGGAGAGCCGTATCGGGGTGCTCGGCTCTCCCCCGTCGCTCATAGATAGCAAGGACCCGCCGAAATAATGGCTCTGCCTGCTCATATTTGCCCTGGCTCCGGTAGAGGGTCGCCAGGTTGTTGAGGGTGAGCGCCATTTCTGGATGCTCCGGGTCCACTTGCTGTTCATTGATGATAAGCGCGCGCTGGAATAATGGCTCTGCCTGCTCGTACTTGCCCTGATGACAGTATACGATGGCCAGATTGTTGAGCGTCTCAGCAAGCTGAGGATGAGCTAATCCCAGGTGCATTTCGTTGAGCACCAGCACCCGGTGCAATAGCATTTCAGCAGAGCCATACTGCCCCTGCTGCCAAAGTAGCTCGGCCCGTTTCTCTAGCCGCCGAACAAGTGCCGGGTGATCAGGGCCGTGCTGCCGTTCTCCCAGAGCCACTGCTCGTTCTAGCAGCGGCTCCGCCTCTCCATAGCGACCGCGTTCCACCAGATAGCTTCCCGCCTTGTAGAGCAGTTCACCTGCTTCTGTGAGCACGCTTTCGGCTGACTCTTGCTCTACGACACAGAAGAGCGCCTGTGCCAGAAACTGCTCACACCGAGTCCAGGTGTCAAACTGCGGCTCGGGAAAGGCTGCGTTGACGATGCGCACCACTCGTTCACGCCACAGATGCGCCTCAGCAGGCTCCATCAGATCCTGGAGCACTGCTTGCACCAACCGATGCACAGAAAGTGTCTGCGGCTCTGGATGGCGTGCCACCAGCGAGGTCGAGCGCAAGTCAGCCAGCGCCAGGTCAAACTGATACGGATCAGTCACCACCGGCCCCAGGAGAGATCCCAGGTGCGATGCGCCGGCCACAAATAGTTCCTCTGGAATAGCCTCTGGATGTAAGAAAGCGCATGTTCGCAGAAGCTCCACCGCCGCAGGATTCGCCCGCTCGACCTGTTCTACCGAGAGTCTCACGGTGGTGGTAACTGAACCCGGGTGCGCCCCTCCATGGGTTCCCCGGCGTGCCAGCACGAGATGTCGCTGGTCGTGGTAGCGCTGTAAGTAGTCCGCTACGCTACATCCTGTTTCTTCAATGTAAGCACCGGCCTGGTCCAACGCTAAAGGCAATCCCTCCAGGAGCTTCACTAGCTCCACCACCTCAGGTGAGGTCAGGCCATCCGGTGGCGCTTTTTGTGCTTCGCGCTTACCAGAGAAGGAGTTGCTCCACCGCCGGGCACGACGCAGAAGCAGAGTGGCTCCCTCCTCGCTGCTCATGGGCGGCAGTTCGAGCGGTTTAGCCAGAGTGCCCAGCGCCTGATGACGGGTGGTGAGTAAGAGCGCGCCCTGCGGCGATGCTGGAGGCAGCACTGCTCGCAGCAGATCGAGATCTTCTACATCATCCCCGATGAGCAGCCAGCCAGGGTGCGTTGCGAACCATTCCTGCACCGCGGTGATCATCTGGGATTGCTCGGCTGCCTGTCGCTCGGGAAGTTGCAACCGGTTAGCGATCCGTTGCAGGCTCATCACCAGGCTCTCGGCGGTTTCGGCAGCCAGCCAGAAAACAGCTCGATACTCCTGTGCATAACGATAGGCGTATTCAATCGCCACGTGGGTTTTGCCGATTCCACCCAACCCCGAGAGGGCAAGCGCCTGGATAGAGGCAACTGGCTGTTCGGGAGCGAGTAGGGTGTGCAAGGTTTCCAGAATCTCCTCTCGTCCGGTGAAGCAGGCATTACGGGAGAGGGGGACATACCAGATGGGATTCGTGGTATCGAGTTGAGGCGCTTCCTCGCTGGGCAGGGACCCGAGCAAATATTGAGGCTCGATCCCAAACAAGCGACAGAGTCGTTCACGAGAGACTTCTTGTGGGATAGCCAGATCCTGCTCCCAACGCCGAATACTCCTGACCGATACCCTGATTGTCTCAGCCAGCACTTCCTGCGAGAGTCCCAGGCGGAGACGATACCGACGGAGACGCTGACCCAGACTTCTTTGAGGGGGAAGCGCCTGCTCTTCATATTTCACGAAGTATTCCTCCTAGCAAAGCTGATCAGGACAAAAAATGGCCGGTCCTGTCCTGGCATTATATCATCGTGATACATAGAATGACATGGGTAACTAATAAAAATCTTCTGCGGCTTTTCGAAAGTTGTCACGGGGGGATTATTCAGGGAAAACCAGATCCTGGCTATGATTGGGAACCTGGGGAAGTTTCCATGGACTGTTTTTCCTTTCACTGCCGGGGCAACTAAACATAGTCGCGCTTACGCGACTGGCGAAATGCCCAGGACCATGAAGGTAAGCGAACAAAGGAGGACATTTCTCGGTGATCCATGAAGGGCAAGAAGACACAAACATCTATAACGTTGTGGTCAATCACGAGGAACAATATTCCATCTGGCCAGCGGATCGGGACAATCCTGCGGGTTGGAAAAACGCGGGCAAGAGTGGCCTCAAAAAAGAGTGCCTTGCATATATCAAGGAAGTATGGACAGATATGCGCCCATTAAGTCTGCGTCGACAGATGGAGGAGCAGGCCAGGCAGGTCGAAACACCGAAAGGAAATTAGCGTGCGAAAGTATTGCAAAGCATACCCTTTGAAAGATCTACGCCAGTTTCCTGATTGGTATGAGCAAGGCGAAGCGGGTGAAGAGAAATTGCCTGACGATACAATCGTGTATCTCTGGGACGATTTCACCGTGGTGAGAAGTCCCATTGTGGCAGATAAAGGCATTCTTTGGACAACAGTTACCCCTGCCTGGCAGAATTTCTGCCAGGCGGCTTTGCAGTTCGCGGTCCCCGAAGACCTGCGGTATGTCTACGACCAGACCGAGCAATAAGCTGTTCTGGTAAGAGATATGCACGGAAAACAAAGGAGAGACCTCTCATGGATGAACTTGTACAGCGCCTTTCGCAAGGTGATCATCCTGTAGTCGTTGGTGGTCCCACGCCCTCTTTAGAAGAGTTTCAAAAACGCCTGACAGACATAGGATATGTCTTCATCAAATTTACCGGCACACGCGGGGGCACTGATCTGGGAATACGTGTCGATCAAGCCGCAACAGACCTCCGGCAAGCTGATTTCGCACAGAACATGGGCATTACCCACGTTGAGGGAACGCTAACCCTGAATTACGTGAATGTGCGCTGTGTCGCCGATATCGACTTGAGCACGCTTCAAGGCACTGGACACCTGGTGGTGGTCCAGTAACGGCTCCTTTAACCAACACCCGTTTCGCCGATAAGGCAGTTTCAGGAGGCGTTCATGGATTCTACCGCGGCATTTCATAATGATCATCTGAAGAATGAGTATCCAATCCTTCCGGCGAAATCTGCTTCTGGCACGAGGGATGCTGATATCTTCCCTCCAGTTCATCCCTTTTTCCCGGATCTCTTTGAGGCTCAGGCGGCGCGCGTCCCCGATGCGCTTGCGCTGCTCTTTGATCAAGAGCAGATAACCTACCAGGAACTGAATACCCGGGCGAATCGCCTCGCCCATTTTTTGCAAGCGCAGGGCATTGGTGCCGAAACACGCGTCGGCATCAGCATGGAACGTTCTCCAGCAATGATTATTGCGCTCCTGGCGATTCTCAAAGCCGGGGGTGCCTATGTTCCTCTCGATCCCTCCTACCCTCAAGAACGCCTGCATTTCATGCTGCAAGATGCCCACATTTCCCTCTTACTCACCCAGGAAGCGTTTGAACCATTGCTGAGTGCTCCAACCGTTCGCGTAATAATGATGGATCGTGACGCCGCTCTCTGGCAAAACGCAAAAACCTGTAACCCGCTACGCTTTCTTCTTCGGGAGAATCTTGCCTACCTGATCTACACCTCTGGCTCAACTGGTCGTCCCAAGGGGACCCTGCTCACCCACCACGGTCTGAGCAATCTGATTGCTGGTTTGCTCCAGAACCTCCAGATAACGATGCAAGATCGCATCCTGCATATAGGTTCCTTGAGCTTTGATGTCTCTGTTGCAGAGATTACATTGGCTTTATCAGCGGGAGCGGTGCTGTGCCTGCAAAAGCAGGAGGACATCTTGCCTGGGAGGATATTTCTCGACCTTCTCCGACGCCAGGCGATTTCCATCGCTTTTATGGTCCCGTCTTTTCTCCGGCGCTTGCCGCCCGCAGATTTGCCAGACTGGCGTGCTCTGATTTCTGGAGGCGAAGCCTGTACCCCTGATCTGGTGGCATGCTGGGCAAATGGGAGGCAATTTTTCAATGCCTATGCGCCAACCGAGGCCACGGTCTGCGCAACAATGATCTTGTGTCAACCTGGCGATACAACCATCGCGCTGGGGAATCCCTTGCCTAATCTGCAGTTGTATCTGCTCGATGAGAGCTTGCAGCCTGTTCAACCTGGGAAAACTGGTGAGTTGTATCTTGGTGGTGCTGGCCTGGCCCGTGGGTATTACAACCTGCCTGCAATTACCGCGGAACGCTTCATTCCCGATCCCTTTGCCCAGCAGCCCGGTCAACGGCTCTACAAGACAGGGGATCTCATCCGTCTTATGGCCGATGGCCGTATAACCTTTCTTGGTCGAGAGGATACGCAAATAAAGCTCCGCGGTTTCCGCGTCGAGTTGGGCGAAATTGAGCATGTGCTACGCGGATGCAATCATGTGCAGGATGTGGTGGTTCTCTGCCGCGAGGATGCTTCAGAAGACCATCGGCTGGTCGCTTACGTGGTCCCGCAAGCTGGATGCGCTGAGCAATTGAGCCCATCCCGACTCGATCAGCATGCGCGCGCCCATTTGCCGGGTTATATGCTTCCTGCACACTATATTCTCCTTCCAGCGTTTCCTCTTACGCCTGGCGCAAAGGTGGATCGGCAGGCTTTGCCTGCCCCCGATTCCGTAAGGCCAGAGCTTACCACGCCATTCGTTCGGCCCTCCACACCGATTGAGCAGAAACTGGAGGACATGTGTACAGAAATTCTGCGAGTCGAGCGCCTGGGCGTGAACGATAACTTTTTTGAACTCGGGGGCAATTCCTTGCTGATTGCCCAGGTGACGGCGCGCATCGAAAGCGCCCTTGGGATACGCATTCCACCAGCAGCCTTTTTCGCCGAACCTTCAATCTCTGGTCTGGCACAATATATTGAACAACATGCATCAAGCGACTTTATTGTATCTACAGCACTCGAGATTCCCGTACTGACGCGCGATGGTCAACTCTTTCCGGTCTCCTTTTCTCAGGAACGCGTCTGGTTTTTACAGGAACTTGAGCCGGACAATAAAGCGTATCACGCGCAGGCTGTCTTCCGTTTTAACGGCAAGCTCAATATCAATGCCCTGGAGCGAAGCTTACAGGCCATCTTCCACCGACATGAAATCTTCCGCACGACCTTCCCGGTAGTAGAAGGAGTGCCCCACCAGCAGATTCATCCGACGTACACATTACATCTTCCAGTCATCGATCTAGAAGCGCTCTCCGAATTCGAACGCGAGCAACATGTACAGAGCATTATCCAGCAGGAGTTGGAAAAGCCTTTCGATGTAGCCGTACTTCCCCTGGCACGCTGGACGCTTATCCGGCTTGAGCCGCAACGGCATCTGCTCCTTCACATCGAGCATCACTTTGTCCATGATGGCTGGTCCTTCACGGTTTTCTTGAGAGATTTGCAGGCGTTTTACCAGGCCTTTGCGACAGACGCGCCTCTGCAGCTTCCACCTTTGCCCATTCAGTTTGTCGACTTTGTGGTCTGGCAGCGTCGCTGGATGCAGGGAGTAGAGGGGGAACGACAATTGCGATACTGGCAGAACGTTCTCTCAGATGCCCCGGCAATGCTGGAACTTCCAACTGATTACCCTAGACCGGCGCTTCAGAGCTTTAGGGGAGCGTCCATGAGAATAGTTTTGCCCAATGAACTGCAACGAAATATACGCGAACTGTGCCGCCGAGAAGGGACGACGCTCTATATGACCCTCTTCTCAGCTTTTGTCACGCTTCTGGTGAGGTACACAGGACAAACAGATATCTGTGTTGGGGCTGGCGTTGCCAATCGACGCCTGGCAGTGACGGAACCGATTATTGGGATGATCATTAATACTGTGGTGCTGCGGACACGTGTAGAGGACGATCCAACGTTCCGCACATTGCTGAAACGGGTGCGACAGATAACCCTTGAGGCATACGAGCATCAGGATCTTCCATTCGGTCGGGTGGTAGAGTCGCTGTGCCCTCAACGGAGTTTGAGCCACTCGCCTCTCTACCAGGCGGCCTTCAGCTTTCACGACGCTCCCTCGCCTGACCTGCGCCTGCCCGGACTGTCTGTTGAGTTGGAGGAAGCAATCAGCAATGGTTCAGCCAAGTTTGATCTGAATATCGTGGTCATTCCCCGGGCAGAACAGCAACGGCACTTTTCTTACCAGGAAGAGCGTGATGAATTGATTTTCGTGTGGGAGTACAATACCGATCTTTTTAAAGAAGAGACGATTCGGCTCATGGTAAGTGTGTATCAGACACTTCTGGAGAGTGTCTGTGCCCACCCTGAACAGCATATTTCTGCTTTGTCACTCCTTACACCCGAGCAGCGCCAACAACAACTGGTCGACTGGAACTCACTCCATACTCACTCCACCGCACATCAGTGCATTCACCGGGCGTTCGAGGCCCAGGTTGAGTGCACGCCGCACGCTCCGGTGCTGCTTTTCGCAAATATGACGCTGACCTATGCGCAACTCAACCAGGCAGCCAACCAGCTGGCCCGCTATCTACGCGGCTGCGGCGTGCAGCCTGGTGACCTGGTTGGACTTTACATGGAGCGGTCCCTTGATCTGATCGTAGCGATGGTGGGTATACTCAAAGCTGGAGCGGCTTACGTTCCAATCGACCTGGCCTATCCACTGGAGCGTATGGCCTTCATCATCCAGGACACGCATATGGGTGTTCTGCTGACGCAGGAAACCCTGCATGCACAGTTGCCAGGTCTCAATATCCAGGTAATCTCTCTTGATCAGGCGCGAACACGCATTGGGCAAGAAGCGTGGGAGAACATGGTCTGCGAGGTTCAGGCCGAAGATCTGGCCTGTGTTATCTATACGTCCGGCTCCACGGGTATCCCTAAGGGCGTGGCTATCCCCCATCGTGGAGTCATGCGCCTGGTATTGCAGACCAACTATATCCAATTTGAGCCAGCAGACCGGGTTGCCCAGGCTTCCAATACCTCGTTTGATGCCGCCACATATGAAATCTGGGGCGCGCTTCTCAATGGGGCCACGCTGGTTGGTGTGCCCCGCGAAGTCACCCTCGCCCCGCGCGCGTTCGCCGCCTTCCTGGAATCTCAACACATCAGTGTCCTGCTCCTGACAACGGCTCTTTTCCATCAGATTGCTCAGGAAGTTCCAGACGCGTTTCGCACACTGCGTCACCTTTCCTTTGGCGGCGAAGCGGTCAACCCCAACCGGGTCAAAATCATCCTGACAGCCGGACGGCCCGAATACTTACTGCACCTCTATGGTCCAGCAGAGAATACCACCATCTCCACCTGGTACGCCGTCGAAGACGTTCCAGAAGCGGCTCTCACTGTTCCCATCGGCGCTCCAATTGCCAATTCCCAGGCCTTCATACTTGACCACCAGATGCAGTTGGTGCCCCCCGGCTGTCCTGGCGAATTGTATCTTGGTGGCGACGGTCTGGCACGGGGATATTGGAACCGCCCGGATCTGACAGCCGAGCATTTCGTGCCTCATCCGTTCAGTAGCCGCCTGGGAGCGCGTCTCTATCGAACAGGCGACCTGGTTCGGGCGAGGGCAGATGGCCAGCTTGAATTTCTCGGGCGGGTGGACTTCCAGGTCAAAGTGCGCGGTTTCCGCATTGAGCCAGGCGAGATAGAAGTCATCTTGAGCCAGCATCCAGACATACATGAAGCGATTGTGCTGCTGCGCGAGGATGCACCGGAAGAGAAACGCCTGGTTGCCTACCTGGTACCGAAACCAGAGCGGATGCCTGACCTGCGGCAACTGCGCCAGTATTTGCAAGCCCGGCTCCCGGACTATATGCTTCCTGCCGCTCTGGTTATTCTGGAACGCCTGCCACTGAACCCCAATGGCAAATTGGACCGGCGCGCACTGCCTCCCCCTGAGTACAGTAACCCGGACCTGGGAGCACAATACGCGCCTCCCCGTAACCATGCCGAGGAACTGCTGACAGCTATATGGGCAGAGGTTCTGGGCAGAGAGCACGTCGGAATCTACGATAATTTCTTTGAATCAGGCGGGCACTCCCTGCTTGCCACTCGGGTGATCTCACGTATCCAACAGGTCTTCCAGGTAACGCTGCCTTTGCGATCTCTGTTTGAACACCCATACGTGGCTGAACTTGCTACGGCGGTGACACAAATCCACAGCAGGCCCGATGATCTGGCTCTGACAAAAAGAAGCCGGGTTGCAGACAGGGAAAAGGTTCTCCCCCTCTCTTTTGCCCAGCAACGGCTCTGGTTCCTGGATAAGCTGGTGCCCGGCAATCCTTTTTACAACATTTGCCGCGCCATTTCTCTCTCTGGGGACCTGCAGATCGCAGCGTTGGCGCAAAGCCTGCACGAACTGGTGCGCCGCCACGAGTCCCTGCGCACCCACTTCTCCCTGCTGGCCGAACATCCCGTCCAGGTCATCTCCCCGCTCCTGCCTCTCCCCTTGCCCCTGGTCGACCTCTCTGCTCTGCTGCCCTCCCAGCGCGAAGCAGTCCTGCACTCCCTGGCCGCTCAGCAAGCCGCCTGCCCCTTCGTGCTCAGCCAGGCTCCCCTGCTGCGCGTCTGCCTGCTGCTCCTGGAGCCGCGGGAGCATGTGCTGCTTCTGTGCCTGCACCACCTGATCTGCGATGGCTGGTCCCTCGACATCTTCTTCCGCGAACTGAGCAGTCTCTACGCCTCCTCCAGCACCCGGCGTCCCTGCTCGCTGCCCGCCTTGCCCATCCAATACGCCGACTACACCCTCTGGCAACGGGAACGCTTCGCCGGCTCGCTGCTGCACGAGCAACTGAGCTACTGGCGCAAGCAACTGGCCGACCTGCCCCCGCTGGCCCTGCCCACCGATCACCCCCGCCCACTCGTCCAACGCTTTCGTGGCGCCTACCAGCGCATCCAGTTCCCGGCCAGCCTGACCCGGCAACTCAAAGACCTCAGTCAGCACGAGCAGGTCACCCTGTTCATGACCCTGCTGGCTGGCTTCCAGATCCTGCTGGCTCGCTGCTGCCGGCAGGAGGATATCGCGGTGGGCACTCCCATCGCCAATCGCACCCGCCCGGAGATGGAGGGGCTGATCGGCTTCTTCGTCAACACGCTGGTTCTGCGCACCGAC
>DASVMX010000559.1:0-4479 GCA_036384215.1 Ktedonobacteraceae bacterium
GCTCACTCTTCCTGCTTACTACCAACAGGGCAGGAGTGGTGGTAGATTGAGTGAAACTTCGAATGGTTTTTGTACGAAACTTCGAGGGTTTGTGTGAGACTTCAAACAAGCAATCTGGTATTCGGAGCGGTCGCCCCAACAATGAAGAAGGGGCTGAGGAGTATGCACTCCTGCGCGCATACCGCGATTTTCTCTCCGGGAATGATCTCAAATCGTTCTGGAACTTTACCGCACTGTATAGCGGGTATTACATCAGTCAACGGGAGAGGGGAAAATACCCGCAACAGTTCACTACCTTTGGATTAGAGTATGTAATTGGCATGAGCAAACAAACGAATTACGTGGCAATCACCCAAAGCGAGGGTTTCAAGCGCATTGCTTCGGCTATTCGCCAGGCAACCGTCATTGCGCAGTATCGCCGGTCGCAACAGCGCGACCGGACCTATGAGGTGCGCTATGGTCTCGGTCAGGAATTGATGCGCGAAGTCCATTATCCCGCTAAATTTATTCAGGCTATCTCCACGTTTCTCCACCAGTATAACGCTGAAACGGCCCGTGAGGAGGAGAAGGTCGCCAACAGATTAGGGCGAGCCTTAACCAGTCAGGACAGGCGCACACATAAGCTGCGTTTGAGCGTTGCCACCACCGATATCGATCAACTGATCTCCCTGAGAGACGCAGTTTGCACACTTATGGCTTGCAGCATGGCGAGCGATTCTTCCACCTGGCCCTGCATTCCAGGCAATTGGGTCTGACAGGCTGCCTGGACCTGGCGATTGCAACTCCGTCACGAACTGATCCACATGCTTCGGCTCTCGTGGTGGAATATAAACTCTCTGAACAACAGGCCGGGCCACACTTCAAGCTCCAACTGGCCGCCTACGCGCTCCTTCTTGAAGAAAACGGGGGGACACCTGTAACGCAAAGTTTTCTCTATTCAATCCCGTTGCGACGAGCCGAAAGTATTCCTATTACTAATCTCATGAAAAGCCCTAAACCCAGGCAAGATGCGGAGACTGGACAATTTCTTCCCAACGGGGCATCAGCCAAAGCCGGATTGAATAAGTCAATAGCAGACGCTGGCTGGGATCAATTTGTTCGCCTGTGTACCTACAAGGCAGTATGGGCCGGTAGGACTCTCGTTCAAGTTGATCCCAAGTATACCAGCCAGATCTGTTCAGGATGTGGAGCCGTAACGAAAAAAGGTCTGTCTGAGCGCTGGCATTCGTGCGCATGTGGATGCGAGTTAGATCGAGACACAAACGCGGCCATTAACATCCTGCGTGCAGCCCATCATCTTTTGGCCGGGACGCGGCCAAGGCGGGAAACTGCGTAGAAGCCTTCGACCAGAGGCCGAAGGCGCGTTCACATTAATGAATTAACGTGTGTCCTAAGAAATACCCAATTGCAAAGAAACAGCCAAAGGCCAGCAGGCCAAGCAGAAAGATAATCAGCGTTGGCGAAGGCTTGCTGGCGCTGGTAGCCAGCGGTTGACCCAGCGGTTGTCTGGGCTCGGTGAAGGGGGCGTTGGCGACGGTGGGATCTGAGGGCGTTGCTTCGATGCGGGGAAGCTGACCGCTATAGGAAGAGAGGCTGCGTCCACCGCGCTCACTGCCTCTGGCTGGCAGGGGAGAGCCTATTTTACCGACGCCGGCTGGCGAAAACTGGCGTGCCAGCGGCTCTTCAACGGGCGCGGGCGCGGGTTCCAGCGCCTCGGCGAGCGTCTTGAATTGAGTGTAGAGTGCCTCGGGCGTATTGATATTCTGGGGATGCTGGCGCACGATAGCGCGGGCGAGTGTCTCGCATAATTCTGGAGGGGTGCCGCGCGAGAAGCGCAAGCGGCCATCTGGCTGCGGCTCCATCGTGCTGGTGAGGATCTGATAGAGCAGCAGGCCCACGGCGCGCGTATCGTCGGCCTTGCGCGCCTCGCTCTGCTGACCCCAGCTCATCTCGGTCTCCAGAAGCGCCACGCCTTCGCCGCCGACATGGCTCCACTTCTCAAAATAGGCGAGGTTGGTTGGGAGGGCAAAGTTATTCATGCGGATTGCGCCATGACGTTCGCGCACAATCGCGGAAGGCGTGAGGTCTCCATGGCAGACGCGGCGCGAGGAACTGCCCGCGTACATCAGAGCCAGGCACATCTGCCAGCCAGCCTCGGCGATCTCAAAGGGACTCAGTTGAGCCTTGACCAGCGTTTCGAAGTTCTCGCCATCAACATATTCCTGCACCACGTACAGCGCTTCAGGCTCAATTACCAGGTCATAGAGGCCGAGAATATGCTGGTGCGAAAAATTGGCCGTCATCTTCATTGCCGTGCGATACGCCGTCACATGGGCGGGGAACACCGATTTGACAGCTACTGCGCGCTGGAGCCTCTGGTCCATACCCTGATAGACACAGCAAAAAGCCGTCTGCTTGATCAGGCGTTGTAGCAAGTAACGCCCATGAATAACCCGACCTGTTTCCACAGTTTGCCTCTTACCCTCTTTTTGCGCTTCGGCTGTACCGGCGCTGAAAGCAAGCGCTGGTCAAAGCACAAAGAAGCTTCTAATCTTAGATGTCCTGGAGCGCCAACGTAATCGCCCCGATAATGTTTGCCTCGGCACCGAGTTTGCCTTGAACAATTTGCATGGACTCGCGCGCTTCTTGCAGGCAGAGAGCGCGGACGCGATCTCGCAGGGGTTCGATGAGCAGATCACCCGCCTGTGCGACCGGCCCACCGAGAATAATCACGCTGGGGTTGACCAGGTGAATAATATTCGCCAGGGCGATGCCCAGGTAATTTTCCGCTTCCTCGACTACCTGCGCGGCTACCTTGTCGCCGCTTTCCGCCATTTTGAAAATCTGATCCACGGTAATGCGTTCCGTGCGCCCGCCGGTAATCTGGCGCATGCTCTCCTCTGTCTCCGGGTACTCAATAGAGAGGCCAATCATACGCCGCACAATGGCCTGCGCGGACGCAATCGCTTCCAGGTGCCCGAAGCCGCCACAGGAGCATTTAGGGCCATGCTCTTTGACCAGCATGTGCCCGATCTCCCCCGCGGCGGAAGAGAAGCCGTGGTAGATCCGCCCATTCACCACTAATCCCCCGCCAATGCCTCGCCCCAACCCGATGTAGAGCGCAACCTGCTCGGCCCGGCGATTGCCGTTCTCGAGGTCGCGCAGCGCGCCATACTCGACCTCCGCCAGGGCTGCCGCGTTTGCGTTGTTGTCTATTATACAAGGTGCTTCAAGCCTTTCAGCCATATAGTCCTGGAGGGGGAAATTGTTCCATTCGCGCGCGTGATGAAGCCGGCGCACAATCCCTCGCCTGGCGTCCACCAGGCCGCCTACCGCGATCCCGACTCGCAAAATACGCCCATCCTGTAAGCGCTCCGGCCTGGTAATATCCCCCAGCATTTCATCAATGAGTTTCAATACACTTTGAGAATCCGGGACATAATCGAGTGGCCGGCGTAGCTTGTGTAAGACTTCTCCTTCCAGATTTGCCAGCGCCACCGTTTGCCGGGAGCCGCTGCCACTGATTTCGATCCCCACCACATAGCCCTGAGTGGCCAGCAATTTGCCCGTCGTCCTCGTCGTCGCCAGGGGGCCAGATTGCCGTTGCATGAACGGCGGCTTTTCTGAACGCTCAGAAGTTTTCGATGTAACCATGCTGCCAGTCTCCCTCTTTTGCTAATCCTACAGCACTAGCGCTTTCGTTGCTGAAGCGGGAAAGTTCTCCTGTACAAGCCAATCTCTTCAATACTTGCAGAAACGGGTTAAGTAGCTAAGCCAGTATATCATATAAAGCTTTTAGAGGCTACTTTTTAAGTTGTTTTAGCTATGCTTCTCTTTCCTGGCCCGGCCTGTGAGAAGATTTTCTGGATGGTCTGTGCTACAATAGCACAGAGCGAAAAAGAAGCTATTTGTAGTTCTTGTTGGAGCACTTTTATGGAAGCATCTGCGACCGCAGAGGTAAAGACCTTTGTTGGCCCCGGTCTCAGTCCTTTTAAACGTTTTGTAACGATTTTTGGCGTCATCTTTTTGCTGGCCCTGGTGCTGGGAATTGGGATCTACCAGGGCTTCCTGCAGGGCGGCTCGGCTGTCGGGAGCACGGTCGCGGCGCTGCTCTTTGCGCTGGGTTTTGTCTACTATTTGCGCATGATCGCGCCGGTTCCTTTTACGATTGAACTGAGCGAGGAGGCGTTGATCAAACGCAGCAAGCGGGGCGAGGTTGTGGAGATTCGCTGGGAACATCTCACGCGCGTCAAAGAAGAATTTTTCCATAATGGCAAACGCATTGGCATTAGCGTCTTATGCAAAGCGACTTCCCCACAGGAAAAGCCCAAAGGCTGGGTGGTTTACCGCGACGATGTGACAGATATCGATGCCCTGGCGGTTGCACTCAAGGAGGCTATTCCGTCCACCTGCGAATGGCAGAGCAAAACTGTCCACGACTGAGCAGCCCGATTTGTTGAATTCTCGCGCCTGTGGCGC
>DASVMX010000560.1:0-10029 GCA_036384215.1 Ktedonobacteraceae bacterium
AGTGCATGGCGTCTCCTCTATTGTGAGGAACAAGACCGCTATCTTATTTAAAAAAAGCGCGCAACATTGTACATTGGCAAACGATTCATTTCTTGTAATGTAGTGACGCGAGAAAAAGGTAAAGGATGATAAATCTTATGAAGAAATCTCTCCGGGAATTATTTCATGCACATTTTCTCCCACAGAGCAAGCAAATTTACAGCTTGCCCGTGAATTCTTGCTCGAACTATGCTAGCATAAGCGAAATAAAAATCGCTATGACAGGGACATGCATCAAGTCGATTAAGTAGCATACAGAGAGCGGTGCGTTTGCTGTGAGTGCCGTTGCTCATCACCTGATGTGACACCCTTTGAGCTGGTCAGTGAACAATAGTAGCTGCATCCTGGGTGCGCCCATTACCGCGCAGTGGCTTTAGATTATTCACCGAAGCCACATGAGGCCATACCAACGTGAAGCAGCTGGTTCGTAAGCGCTCTACGGTTGTATGGCGAATGGTGGTGGTACCACGATAGAATCCTGAAAAGAGGCCCCTCGTCCACTTGATGAACGAGGGCCTCTTTTTGGCGTTTTATTCAGCTAAGGAGCGACATTCATGGAACGTCTACGCACTACCGAACTTGCGGCACACGTTGGACAGCGCGTGCGGGTATCGGGATGGCTCAACACGCTTCGTCGCCTGGGTGGGATCACCTTTCTGGTCATCCGAGACGGTTGGGGCATAGTCCAGGCGGTGGCAGAGCAGGAAGCAGACCTGGCTCCTCTAATGGAAGTAGAGGCGGGCGTCGAGAGCGTCATTACCGTTGAAGGGATCGTCACGAGTTCGCCCCAGGCCCCAGGGGGATTGGAGTTGCAAGCTATCGCTATTGAGGTGATCGTCCCCGTTAAGGAGCCACCTCCACTCACGCTCAGTAAACGAGAAATTAAGGCAGCCCAGCCCACCTTGCTCAATCATGCGGTGGTCAGTAATCGGCATGTGATGCGGCGAGCGGTGCTCCGCCTGGGCGCAGCTATAATGGCGGGCTTCCGCAGAACACTCGACGCACGTGGCTTCACGGAAATCCAAACACCCAAGATTGTCGCGTCGGCCACGGAGAGCGGTGCGAATGTCTTCAAACTCGATTACTTCGGCAGGCCAGCGTATCTCGCCCAAAGCCCGCAATTCTATAAGCAGGTCATGGTCGGCGTGTTCGAGCGTGTTTACGAGGTCGGGCCGGTCTTTCGAGCCGAGCCGCATGACTCAACCCGCCATCTGAACGAGTACGTGAGCCTCGATACGGAATTTGGCTTCATTCAAGACCACTTCACCGTCATGGCCGTACTGCGGGACGTGACCGCAGGAATACTGGCTGCTCTGCAGGAAACGTGCAGCGCCGAACTCGGATTGCTACAGGTGCATATGCCGGTGGTCCCTGCTGAAATCCCCCATATCCATTTTGCCGAGGCTCAGGAACTGGTCTATCGCCTGAGTGGGCTCGACGAGCGGGCTGAGCCTGACCTTTCGCCCCAGGGCGAGCGCGTGCTGGGTGAGTGGGCACAGAAGGAGTTTGCCAGCGACTTTCTCTTTGTCACCGGCTATCCTATTCGCAAGCGGCCATTCTATACTCATCCTGACCCTGAGCGGCCTGAGTATACCAACTCCTTCGACCTCATATTCCGTGGCACCGAACTGGTCACTGGCGGGCAGCGATTGCACCGCTATAAGGATTACCTGGCAGCTCTGAGCAGGGCTGGCTTGCCGGTTGAACCCTTCGAGTCGTACCTCGAAGCGTTTCGCTATGGTATGCCGCCGCACGGTGGCTTCGCTATCGGACTGGAGAGACTTATCATGCAGTTGGTTGGCCTCCCAGGCGTCAAGCTTGCTACGACATTCCCTCGTGACATTAATCGGCTTGCACCGTAAGCGTTGCTGGCAGAGGAAAGAAATGAGGGCATGAAGTGGCGTGTTACCTGCTCATTTGACCTGGCATGAAAGCTGAGTCAATTCACCTGAACAAAACAGAGCCAGCCCAGGTATGGGTCTGGCTCTGTGCTGCATGCGCAGCTTACAAGTGACCTTATACCAGTGATGTAGTCTTTTCCATAACCGTGCCAGGGGTGTCCGTAGAAACGTAGCAAAGCTGCAATCACAAAAATGGAGCCACCTCATGCTTCGGCCTGTCTTTCAATACAGAGCGCTCTCCCTGGCACTCTCCGTGTGATGAGATTGCCATCTCTTCTCCACGACGCATACAATAAGCCTTAGTCGAGTACTCTTTTTCTCAGCTTGCAGCGCGATAGAGTCTTTCTGAAAGGAACTCTGAGGTGAATAAAAGCTCCCAACATCTCACGCCACGCCAACCGAAACAGGGTAAAACGCCTGGAGGAAAGCCCATTCCTCACGCTCGCCCTTTGAGGGCAGCACATAAGCGACTCAACCAGGTGGAAGCCGTCTGGGAGTCTTTCCCAGATAGTCTCATTGCATGCGATCGCCACCAGAAGATTGTCCGGATCAATGCCGCTGCTTGCAAGCTCTTTGAAGTGGCTTCCGAAGCCCACTGCCAGGGAAAAGACTACCAGCAGTTTCTCACACCCTACATCCATACTGACGAGCAATCACCATTCGTTTCCTCAGGGCAATGGCTGATGAACTTTCTGCTTGCTGGGAAAGCAGGAGCCAGCTCGCCCGAACAGACGCTGCTGCTGGATCTCCCTTCCGGGCGCAAGATCTCCGTCTCGGTTCGCTCCTTTCCTGTGATTGATCACGAGCGCGGCACGGAAGAAATCGTCTCGGTTTTCCAGGAACTCACGTCTTATCGTCAGGAAGTCTCTCATCTCCAACGTGTCCAGGCGTCGATGCTGGATCTGCTCACCGCGATTGCGCAGATTCCCGAGCAGATGGAGCACGTCTTGCCAGAAGAAACCTTCCTCCTCTCGCCTCCGGTGCTCTTCGTGGCCCAGCAGGTGGTGAACATCATCCGGCACGTCCTGAATTGTCACGATGTGAAAATGCTCGCGTTCGGTCGTCGAACTGGTCATCTGCATTTTGTTGTGGGAAATGGTTTTACTGCCGAACAAGAACAGCGCTGGCGAGACATTGGGGGACGCTACCATCCCTTAGAAGCGATTGACGACGCGGCCTTCGCTCGCCTGGGCGCCAACCAGGAGGTGGTGCTTGCAACTGATCAGTTGCGCTCGATTGAATATCTTGGCCAACACATGCCTTTTCCAGCGTACCCTGGCCCTGTATCTCCTGGCTCCGAGACCCTCCTGCTCATTCCGCTGTTTCTAGAGCAGCAGTGGGTTGGGATGCTGATTACCGGCAAAGCGAGCGCTGAGGGGGAATACACGCCAGAGGAGATCGCGCTTGTGAAAGCCGTCACCGCGCAGACCATATTGCTCATTGAGGGGATCCACTGTTTTTACGCGCAGGAAGAGAAACAGAAGAAAGCACTTGCCCAGCGCGAAGTGAATCGCCTGGCGGGCGAATTTCTGACCCTGGCCACGCATGAGCTGCGCACCCCACTGACAGGGATCCTGGGCAATCTGCAATTAGCACAGCGCCGCCTGGAGGCCTTAAAAAAGCAACTCGCTCCTCCGTCTGCTCAGATCCGCGAACCCCTTGCCCATGTTCAGCAACCCTTAGCCATGGCCTCGCAGAATGCCCGGCTTCAGCAACGGATCATCAATAACTTGATTGATGATGCGCAGATCCAGACCAATACGCTGACCTTGTCCTTGCACCCGGAGGACCTGCTCACCTTGCTGAGAGAGGTGGTGGCCAGGCAGCAACAAGCTGCACCAGAGCACTCCATTGTGCTGGATGTTTCGTCTCCAGAACAAAGAGTGCCGATCATCGCCGATGCCGGGCGGATCACGCACGTTCTCACCACCTATCTGACGAATGCGTTCACCTACTCTCCTCCAGGGCGACCGGTGGTGGTGCAGGTACAGATTGAGGAAGCGCTCGCCCGTGTCTCCGTCCATAACGAGGGAGCAGGTATGGTGAGGGAAGACCTGGATCATTTGTGGGAACGCTTCTATCGCGCCAAAGGCAGTACCGTCCAGCATGAACTGGATCTGAGCTTCGGATTGGCCCTCTATTTGTGCCAGGTGTTCATTGAACGGCATCACGGCAGCGTTGGGGTGCAGAGCGCTCCTGGCGAGGGAGCCACGTTCTGGTTGACCTTGCCCATTACCCCATCTCTGGGAGAGTGACGCCAGCTTTCCTGTCATTTAGCTTAATCTTTGTGAATGCCTTTGCGGACGGCACGTATTTCACGATCCACAAAGTCCTGGGATTGCCTCCATATTGCTCCTCTATCAGGACACCGTGTGAACGTTTTCTTCATGAGAGAGAAGGAACACCCCCTGGGTAGGGAAAGACCTTCTCATGAAACATGCAAGAAAAACCAAAGGGGGATCTTTTTCACATGGCAGAGAATATGTGCCTGATGCTTACTGAATCGGAGTCTCATAGCGCGCTCGTCAGGGTTCTATCCCTGGCTACAACGGCAGTCGCTCTGCACAAACGCACTGTCCTCTACGTGGGCGGAGGCTGGATGGAGATTGCCAGACCTGGCACACTTGAACAACGTGAACGCGATTATCAAAGAACCTATAAGGTTTCTGTGGTGGAATTACTCCGCCATTTTCAGAACGCTGGCGGTCAGCTCTGGGTTTCTGCATGGAGCGTCCGGGACCTGGACCTTGTCAAATGGCCTCTGATCCAAGGTGCAACCGTTGTCAACGACCAGACGCTGCTGACCTTTCTGACACAGGGGACGATGGTCCTCAACTTCTAAACACCACCATTCGCTACACAACTCGCGCTGGCAGCCTCTCGCGGTTCGCCAGCAGCATCTGGTGCTGGCAAAACCGCCGCGCGTTAACGGGCGCTGCCCGAGAAAACGGCTACCTCGCGCGCAAACGCGTACTCGCCGCCTGGCTCAGGGCTGTCATCCGGTGCGTACAACGACGGCGCTCGCAGCCTGCGCGCCGCTCTCTGAACGTTGTTCCAGCTCCGGGGTGTTCCCCTCATAGCCTTCTTCTATTTTCTCTGCTTACCTTTCGACTATAACACGCTCCAACCGGATTGTCAATTGTTGAGGATAAAGAGGGCGAGGAGTCTTGACATTCTGCCATTCTATAGCTATACTTTCATCACGTACGATAATTACCGTACAATCCGTTTCGACAAAACAATCGAGGGAAGCTACTTAAAGGGAGAAAAGAGCGATGAGCAGATTACAAGGAGGAGAGGGCGAGATGCTGTTGGGGGAGGACGTGCCGGTGAGAATGCCGGAGTTGCCGCCGACGCTGCGCGTGCATACCGCTCAACAGTTTAAAGCTCTGGGAGATGCAACGCGCGAGCGCATTCTGCGCATAATCAAGCATGAACCTCTGACGGCCAAACAGCTCGGTGAGCGTCTGGGCATTCCGCCGGGCACGATCAGCCATCACCTGCAGGTATTGGAGGCGGCTGACCTGGCCCAGGTGGTGGCGCGCCGTCTGGTGCGGGGCATTGTGGCGAAATACTACGCGCGCACAGCTCGTCTGCTGCAATTCGACTTTCCACCAGAGGTCACGCCCAGGATAGAGAGCGTGCTCAAATTTCTCACTGACGCGCGCGAGGAGCTCGCGGAGTCGCTAATGGCGGAGGAGAAAAGCAGCGGCGCCAATCTGCTCCTTGATGATGATCCTGATAACATCTACTGCTCAACGGGCTTTCCCCACGCTCGCCTCTCCCGCGAGCACGTCATCGATTTTAAAAGACGCCTGGAAGCTCTGCTCTACGAATTCGCCACTACCGCGCCCGATCCCGATGGTCAGGTCTACGCGTTCTCGTCGGCCTTCTTCCTGGCTCCTCCCTATTTGCAAAGCAAAAGCTCAGCAACGGATGCTGCTTCTGAAGAAGAAAATGAATAGGAATCTGCGCTTTGCTAAGAATATACCTGATTCTCAGTGCCTTCACCCTCCAGGTTGGGGGACTTGCGCGGCGGAGCCGCGAGGTTTCATAAGGTGACGTGGAAAAATACGCGAAGCGCATTTTTCCACGTCACCTTATGAAAGAAGGCGAGCGCCGCAGGCGCGAGTACGCAATGGTGATGGAAATCAGACATACTCATTAAAAATGAAATGCGAGAAATGCGAAAGGAATCCTTTTATGGACACAGAGCCACAAAAGACGGAAACGGCAACGGTTCCGCGACCGTTTAACAGTAACTTCTGGAAATATTGGGCTGGTCAGACGATTTCCAATCTGGGCAACTCGGTCACGCTTTTCGCCCTGCCTCTGCTGGTCTATAAACTGACCGGCTCGGCGTTGAATCTCGGCATCCAGACGGCAGCCGAGTTTGTACCCTATCTGCTCTTTGGCCTCTTGCTGGGTGCTGTGATGGATCGGGTCGACCGCAAGCGCATGATGATCCTGGTTGACATCGTGCGCACGCTGTTGATCGCGAGCATTCCCGTGATGGCCGAGGTCGGCCATCTCTCTGTCTTGTGGATCTACGGCGTGGGCTTTCTCACCTCGACGCTGAATATCTGCTTCGACACCGGCCAGTTCGCGGCAATCCCCAACCTGGTTGAGCAGGACGACCTGGTGACAGCCAACGGGCGTATCCAGGCCAGCTACGCGGGCGCGAGTATTCTGGGTCCGGTTATCGCGGGCGTGGCTGTTGCCTTCATGCCGCTTGCCGCGTTGATGTACATCGACGCAGCCTCGTTCCTGGTCTCAGCTGCCTCGCTGGCACTGGTCACGATCAGCTTTAACCCGCGGATAGAAGAGGCAGGCGAGCAAGAGCACAAGCATCTCCTGCAAGATGTGCGCGAGGGGTTGAGCTACGTGCTGCGCCACCCTGTTTTGCGCAACATCTCGCTGATGATGGCGCTGGTCAACTTTTTTGACACAACGATAATGACGCAGTTGGTGCTCTTTGCCAAGGAGCGTTTGCAGGCCAGCGATACGCAGGTTGGTCTGCTTTTCACGGCTGGCAGTGCTGGCGTGGTTGTCCTCTCCCTGCTGGCGGGATCGCTCAGGAAACGCTGGACTTTCAGCCGGGTGGCGCTGGGAGCGCTGACGGCTATGGGCTGCTTTATCGTCATTCTCTCGTTTATGCGCTGGTACTCGCTGGCTCTCATCCTGGTCGGCTTACAGAGCGGCTGCGGTATTCTCTTTAACATCAACACGGGCAGCCTGCGCCAGGCTATCGTACCCAATCAGATGCTTTCGCGGGTAATGAGCATCGCCGGAGTGCTGGCGTGGTCAGCTATTCCACTTGGCTCGCTGCTCGGCGGCTTTATGATTAACCAGACACATAATGTCGCGCTGGTCTACGGCGGCATCGGTGCTATAACCATCCTGAGTCCGCTCTGTTTCGCCTTCACCTCGCTGGGTCACGCCGAGCGCTACCTGCCCAAAAAAGAGGAGGCTCGGAGTTCTGCAGAAGAAAGTCCGAGCATAGCAGGCTAAGTTTTCGATCTACTGTTCTGTTTTTTAACGCCTCTTATAGTAAAAGCAAGAGTGCAGAGAAGATATTCCAGTACAGTCCTCTGGCTGTTTTTGCTATGCGGGGCCACGATGATCTGTGAAGTGTCACAACGGAGGCGAGCTCCGTTGCTACATCGCGGGTGGGGAGCAGGCTCTCGAAAGAGCTTGTCCCTTTCCAGAGCCCGCGACGCAGCAGCGGAGCTCGCCTCCATAGGCGCGGACTTAACGCTTCTCAGCGGGATGGTTAAGGGCGGCAGCTCTTAACCGGGGTTCGGGGTGTCCTCGAAAAACCCTTTTCCTTCTCAAATACGCCGCCTGCGGCGCATTTGAGAAATGGAGAAATCTGGGGACACCCCATACCCCGGCAGGGAGAACCCTGCACCCCTTCAGTAGGCGCCTGTGGAGTTCGCATTTGTGACCCCTATTCACAGATGATTGCAGCCTCCGATGATCGGGAGAAGCTGGGATATCAGACTCATTTACGACCATTAAACGTTGGAGGACAGAAAGAAAACAGTATGTTGAAACTTGTAAAATACCTGGTGATGCCAGCGCTGGTGCTGGTACTCAGCCTTGCGATAATAGATACGAGCGCGTTCGCACGGAGCGCGCAGCAGAACGCCGCTTACGGTGCGCAGCCCGCTGCCGCCACGCTCGCGCAGGATGGGCCATCCATCGATACCGGCAACGGCGGTGGCCCCGGTGGCCTTGGTGGCCCCGGTGGCTTTGGCGGCCCCGGTGGCCTTGGTGGCCCCGGTGGCCTTGGTGGTCCCGGTGGCTTTGGCGGCCCCGGTGGCCCTGGTGGCTTTGGTGGACACGGTGGCTTTGGCGGCACCGGTGGACACGGTGGCTGGAGCCGCCATATCTGCATCAACCACCGCTGCGGCGCCGCCGTCAGATCCGCCAGAAAATGTTTCCGTCGAGCCAGCTTCGACAAATCATTCTCGATGATCAGACGCCAATCTCTCCTGGCCTGCCGCTGGATCAAAGCCGAACGCTGGTAATCTCATTTCGGTGAAACATTTACTCCGGCGGAAGCCTCCCACGCGGGAGTGCAGAGGGCGGCAGCCAGTTTCATCCCCCGGATGCGGCAGCCAGTTTCATCCCCCGGATGCGGCAGCCAGTTTCATCCCCCGGATGCGGCAGCCAGTTTCATCCCCCGGATGCGGCTGCCCTTTGCCGGGGGGACGGGCTGCCGGGGGCAGATGAAGCGACGGGGCTTCCTTTCCGAGCGGGCGAAGAAAGCTGCGATCAAGCTGCTTGCCCGTTCGGAATAAGGAGCCAGTCCCCGAAAAAACCTTTTCTTCTCAATTGCACCCCCTGCGGCGGTGCAATTGAGAGAGGGAAGAAGCTGGGGACACCCCGGACCCCGGCAGGGAGGACCCTGCACCCCTTCAATACGCGCCTATGGAGCTTGTCTCCGATTGGGAGACTTGACAGGGCGCAATTGGCGCCAGATACTATGCACAGGAAAACTCCAGGGAAACTGCGCGCTGGCTGGAAATCTGGCCGGGCGAGTACACAGTTCCGGCTGGCAGACCAGAAAAAAAGTAGGTAACAGCGTAAAGAAGGGCGTGCAACATGAGCAATACGACAATTCCGGCGCGGATTTATTTTGAAGATGTACAGATCGGGGACGAGATTCCCAGGCTGGTCACGGCTCCAGTCACGCACCTGCAACTGGTGAAATACGCGGGCGCCTCTGGCGATTTTAATCCATTGCATACCGATCCCAAAATTGGCGAGATGATCGGCACCGGCGGCATTATCGCTCACGGTATGCTGATTATGGGCTTTGTCGGCCAGATGCTTAGTGATTACGCGGGACCGCAGGCACTGAAGAAATTCGGCGTGCGCTTCAAAGGCATGACCCACATGGAAGATGTTATCACCTGCACCGGCACCATCACCGAGAAATACGAAGAGAACGGCGAGGGCCGTGTCGCAGGCAAAGTGCAGGCCGCCGACCAGAACGGTGACATCAAAATCACCGGCACCTTCTTAGCCGCCCTTCCTAAGCGGGCGTAAACGCTTTTCTCAAGCCCGGAATAACTCGTAAAATGGGGATGAGCCTGGCAGGAAAATTGACAATTTTCCTGCCAGGCTCATCCCCATATTACGAGTTATTCCGGGCTTGAAGGGCTGATGCCCCAGGCGGTGAAGGCTGTGCCTTTGCCAACAAAGTCGGGCTGTTGCATTTCACGTATGGCTTGCTGGTAAGTCTCGTCGTAATCATCAGGCACTTTGATCCATTTGTGAAGGAAAGGCACAACAGTCTTGAAGACGCGCTGCATATCTTCCGCGTAAAGTTGCCCTTCAAGCGTGCTGGCGGGATATTCTGTCACAAAGAGGCGCATCTGGATATTTTGAAACCCATGCTGCTTCAGCAGGCGTTGAAACTCTTGCGCCATACCTTTGCTATCTATGGCAACAACATGGCCGGCCAGGCTAAATGCTTCCTGCATCAGGCCAAAAAGGCGTGTCAGAGCCGGACTGGTGCCCCCCGGCAGTTCGTCGGCCTCGGTCAAACGGATCAGTCCTTTGGGACGCAGCACACGTC
>DASVMX010000561.1:0-16364 GCA_036384215.1 Ktedonobacteraceae bacterium
GAAGACCACTTTATCCAGGTAGGGCAGACCCGCCTGATAATAGTTGGGGTTACGCACCAGGGTGTAGATCTGCTGCGAGGTGCTGTTCGCCGCATCGATCTTGAACGGACCGCTGACCACATCCGGCAACTGGCCTTGAGGCGACTTGAGGATGTCAGCGGGCTTCATGCTCTGGAACTCGTGCATGGGCAGTGGGCTGCCAGGGTTGGCATCCGCGAAGGTAGGCACGAACGGACCAATCGGCTTGTCCAGGTGCATGGTGATCGTCAAATTATCCGAGGAAACATCCGTCGAGGTGATATCCTGGAAGCCTGTGGTGAATTTCTCACCAAAAGTCGGATCATTCCAGGTCTTGATGCTGTACGCGAGGTCGCGCGCATCCAGAGGCTGGCCGTCAGACCACTTCAAACCCGGGCGGAAGTGGAATGTCCAGGTCTTCAGGTCCGCGCTGGCCCCACCGTTGGCAACAGTCGGAATCTCAGTGATCAGGCCAGGATGGAGAGCGCCAAGCGCGTCACCATACACAACAGGGGTATACAGCGCCTGGTCGATCAAAACGGAATACGTTGTGTCAGATCCCTGCGGCAACAACGAACCTGGCGCAGCGGGAACCTCGTCAAGCCAGGTTCCTCCTTTGACCGGGTTATTGTTGGTGGGGGCAACAGTTCCCTGCGCGCCACAAGCGGACAGGAACAACGCCAACAAGGAGAAGAATGTGACCGAGAGCATCAATAGACGTGTCTTGGGTCTTTTGAGCATCGTGTCCTCCCTAAAAATAACTAATACACCAGTGATATCGCTCGTGAGTCCTTTTCTTGCCCACTCCCGCGCGACACCAGCGCAGCCAGATACGGCACCGCTGCGCTGCCCAATTAAAATCCATAATCATGAATATAGAGGGCTACATATTATACGTCATCTCCTCTGACTTTTCTCACACTATTCTCAGCTAATTTTGGAGATTTGGGCAATTTCTCTAAAAATTGGGGGCTTCCAGGCTCCCTCCAGGCCAATCAAAACATCCATCATGCTTTTCTAGCCCCACAAACAGCTCCTTCTTTGGGCGCTTTTCATAAAAAAGCCCGGCCATAATATTACACCTGAGAAGCTGCTTTGCCTCTCTCTCGCTTCCTTTTTAGATCCGCTGAGCAGTTCTTTTCTCGTCTATCTACTCTCTCTTAAAAATATCTGAGAGGTTACACGACCCGCAAATCTCGCCTTCGCCCTGGCTTGCAGCGCCACTTCCGGTGTGGACGAAGCACAAGAAATATCTGCATAGCCAGGGGCAAAGAGATCGCAAAACGCAGTGGCACAGGATACAGCGACAGCGCCCACCAGCGAAATTGGGGCGCGTCCACCTCCGCCAGTTGCTGCGCAGCGTGCAAGGTCTCTGGCTCACCAGCACAGCGATAACGCAAATCGGGAAAGGTTCGCGCCAGGCGATAACGCTGATAAGCAACTCCCAGGTAATGGTTCTCAATGCCCACCCAGCCACGTCCCAGGCGCTGCGCAACCACCAGCGCTGTGCCGCTTCCGCAGAAAGGGTCCAGCACAACTCCACCCTCATTGCTGCTCGCCAGGATAATGCGCTCCAGTAGCGCCTCCGGCTTCTGCGTGGGATACCCCAGGCGCTGCCCGTCAGCGGCCCCCAACGCGGGCAATTCCCAGACATCTTTCATATACACCCATGTATATTCGCCGCGCTCATCGCGCAAAAATTCGCTTTTCTTGAATCCATAGCGATGCATCATATACGACTTCTCTTTCTGCGCGTGAAAAATATAACGCTCGCTTTTTGAGTAAAAAAAGATTAGATCGTGCTTTCTCGCGAAATGCCGCTGCGAAGCGCCGCCTGTCTTATAAAACCAGACGATTTCATTGCGAAAATTCTCTCCCCCAAAGACTGCATCCAGTAACAACTTGAGATAATGGCTGGCTGCTGGATCACAATGCAAATAAACACTGCCCTCCGCCTTTAAGACACGCCGCAGTTCAACCAGCCGCGCGCCCATCATTACCAGGTACGCCAGCAGCGGCCCCATTCCCAATAAAGCGCGCAGGGTACTCAGAGCACGCCCCACAACCTCTGGCACAACAGTCACTACCGCCTCGTATGCCTGCTCAGCCTCTGGCCCCCAGCGCCAGATATCCCCAAAAGCTCGCGCCCTGCCCTGCCCGCGCGCGATTGGCTGAACCTGTCGAAAAAATGCTTGATAGTTGCGCTGGGAATAAAAAGGAGGATCGAGGTAGATTAAATCCACGCTCTCATCGGCCAGGTGCGCGCGCAGCACCTGCAAATTATCGCCGTAATATACTATTCGCGCGGGCTCCGGTGCTTGATCCATCGTCATACCCCCTGTTGTTCTCTACTCCATTCCTCTGACACCAGTGTAAAGATGCCTCCCAACCCTCCAATAATCTCTTCCCTTCTCTGTTACGATTTACTTTTGATTAGGTTTCCTGAAGTATCATCTGACACATCTATTAGATTCGATGATTATAATGGATTTTGGAGTTTTGAGAAGTTGATAGGGATGAGGTAGTATGTCAACAACGCATATCACAACCCACCTGCCGGGTCAGAAAACATTTCACTTCCTGAAAGGCGTCCCGCTGCTGGGCAATTTGCCCGATTTCACCAGAGACCGCCTGGGCCTCTTCCAGCGTATGGCACGCACCGCCGATGTCTGCGGTATACACTTCGGGCCTTTCCCCGGCATACTCTTCAATAAACCAGAACACGTTCACAGCATCATGGTCGAGCATGCGTATGCTTTCGATAAAGGCTCTGCCGTTCATAATATCGTGCGGCCCGCGATTGGCGATGGCATCGTCAGCAGCGAGGGCGATTTTCATCGTCGCCAGCGCAAGTTGATGGCTCCGGCCTTTCAGCCACGCCAGATTGCCAGCTATGCCGAGATTATCAGCCACTATGGGGAACTGACGCAGCAGAACTGGGCAGATGGTATGGTGATCGATATCAACCAGCACATGAGCAATATTACCATGAGCGTGATTGGCAAGACGCTCTTCGGCGCGGATGTCTTTACCTCGACCGGAGAACTGGGCGCGGCGATGCTGACGACCTTTGAATACGTCTCGCACGCGTTCTCGTTGCCTTTTCAGCTCCCCTATAGCTGGCCGCTCCCGCGCCACCGCCGCATGCGCAAGGCCGCCGCACTCCTGCGCTCTTATATGCGGCACTTTATTGAGGAACGGCGCGCACACCCTGGCGCGCACAACGATTTTCTCGCGCTTTTGCTCGAAGCCAGCGACGATGAAGGCCAGCAGATGAGCGATGAACAGGTGATGGCCGAGTGCCTGACGCTCTTTGGCGCGGGCTATGAGACCACTGCCGCCGCGCTCTCCTGGGCCTGGTATCTACTCTGCAAGCATCCTGAGATGTATCAGAAAGTACGGCACGAGGTCGACTCGGTCTTGCAGGGCCGCACGCCAACCTATGCCGACCTGGAACAGCTACCCTACTGCTTACAGGTTTTAAAAGAAGCGATCCGGCTCTACCCGCCAGCTTACGCAACGTGCCGGCGCGCTCTTGATGATATCGAGATTGATGGCTATTGTGTTCCCAGGGGGTGGGCTGTGCTACTTGTCCCATACACCCTCCACCGCCGCGAGGATGCTTTCCCGCAACCAGAACGCTTTGATCCCGAACGCTTTGCACCAGCGCGAGAAAAACAGCTTCCACGCTATGCCTACGTGCCCTTTGGCGCGGGACCGCGCGTCTGCCTGGGGCTGCACTTCTCTCTGCTTGAAGGTCATCTTTTGCTCGCGACTCTCGCTCAACGCGTGAGCTTTTCTCTGGTTCCAGGACAGATCATGAACCCGGATCTGGTCGATCACCTGGTACTGCGACCCGCCGGAACTCTCTACGCGACCATCACCAGGCGTTGATGTTCGCGCGAACAATAATGCACAGGAGACCCTCTTAGTTCCGATTTTGCGCCAGATAGCGCTCACACAAAGGAACTGGTTATGCTTACAAAATTCGGCAACTTTCTGTACCACGAGCGGGTGGTCGTTCTTTTGATGGCCCTCGCGCTCCTTTTTGACATGGGCATTTTTGGCCTCGGTATCTTTAGCATGACGAAAAATGGCGGCTATGATAACCCTGATAGCGAGTCAACCCAGGCCAGGCAACTGCTCGATACCAGGCTAGGCGGCTCTTTTGCCGATGTGATTGTCTTTCTGCAAAGCCCAACCCTGCGCGCTAGCAATCCGGCCTTTACTCGAACAGCGCAGGCACTACTCTCTTCCCTGAATACACGCCCGGAGGTGGGTGCGCTCACTTCCTACTACACCACGCACAACCCGCTCCTCCTCTCACGCGATGAACACGAAACTTTCATCCTCTTCCAGCTAACCAGCCAGGACCTGGCAACTAAACAGGCCGAGTACCAGCAAATCTGCCCGTTGCTGACTTCGTCCTCACCGCTGGTACAGGTTAGCATGGGCGGCAATGTCCCGGTGAATATCGCCGTCAGCCAGCAGGTCAATGCCGACCTGGGGCGCGCCGAGATGTTTACGTTGCCCGTTCTCGCTCTGCTACTGTTGCTGGTTTTTGGGGGTGTGATCGCGGCTCTCTTGCCCCTGCTGACCGGGGCCGCGGCTATCCTCGGCGCGTTTACTGTCCTGCGCTTGCTGACAAAAACGACGGATGTCTCGGTCTATGCAATCAACGTAGTGACTATGCTCGGCCTGGGGATGGCTATCGATTATTCTCTGCTCATCATTACACGCTTTCGCGAAGAGCTGCACAGAAATGAGTGCGATGTCCCCGGCGCCCTGCAACGCACCATGGCAACCGCCGGGCGCACGGTGATCTTTTCGGCCCTGACCATTGGTACCAGTCTGATCAGTCTGCTGCTCTTCCCGCTGACCTTTTTGCGCAGCATCGGACTCGGCGCCATCTCAGCAGTGCTGGTGGTAATGCTGACGTCCCTGACCCTGCTGCCAGCCATTCTGGCCCTCCTCGGCACTCGTGTAAACGCGCTCTCTTTTACTCGCCTCTTCCGGCGCTCACAGGCGCGCATCCCCACCACTTTCACCGAACATCGTGGCTCCTGGTACCGCCTCTCCGAACTGGTAATGCGCAAGCCTGGACCCGTCGCTCTGGCTGTGCTCGCGTTCTTACTTGTCCTGGTCTGGCCATTCTTGCATATTACCTTCGCGACGCCTGACGAAAATATCCTGCCTGCTGGCCAACCCGCTCGTGTGGTCAGCCAGCGCATTGCCCAGGATTTTGCCCAGCAAGGCAATGCTCAGTTCAACATTGCAATCGAGACCCCCGGTAATGCGCTCTCCGCTTCTAACCTGGCCAGCCTCGACAATTATGTCAAAGAGATTATTGCCATCCCCGGCGTTGAGCATGTAACCAGCCTGGTGACCGCCAGGGCAAACATAAGCCTGGCCGAATATGAACAGATATATGCCCGGCCCGCCCTCAATCCACAACTGGCCTGGATAGCGCGCCAGCTGGCCAGTGGCAACCTGACCCGCGTGACGGTCGAGTTGCGACCAACGGATCACTCTGATGCGGCCATCTCAATTGTTAACCAGGTACGCTCCCTGACAGTGCCAGGCGGACTCAAGCCGCTGGTCGACGGGATTACCCCTGAACAGATCGATCTGCTCACCAGCCTGGCCTCGACGCTACCTCTGGCTATTCTGGTGATTGTCGTTTCGATCTTTGTACTCCTCTTTTTGATGACTGGCTCACTGATCGTGCCGCTCAAGGCGATTGTCCTCAATATTCTCTCGCTTTCGGCCACCTTCGGCGGACTGGTCTGGATCTTTCAGGATGGCCACCTCCAGTCCTTGCTGAACTTCCAATCCACCGGCAGCATCGACGCAACGCAGCCTGTGTTGATCTTCGCCATCGCCTTCGGCCTGTCGATGGATTACGAGGTCTTTCTGCTCAGCCGTATCAAGGAGCGCTTTGACCAGACCGGCAACAATCGCCTGGCCGTCTCGTCCGGCTTACAACGCACCGGCAGCCTGATTACGAGCGAGGCGCTTTTGCTGGCCGTGGTGCTGGGCGCCTTTGGCATGGCCAGAATTATTTTTATTCAGGAAATTGGCCTTGGCCTGGCTCTCGCGGTGATTATGGACGCCACACTGATCCGCATGCTGCTGGTGCCTGCAACGATGCGCCTGCTCGGCAATCTTAACTGGTGGGCACCCGCGCCCCTGTGCTGGCTCTGGCAATACATCGGCCTCGCCGAAACGCCAGTGATCACACACGAGGAACTCTCTCTGGAGGAAACCCAACCTCTCAGAGAAACTATAAAGCAAAGCGCCTGAGCTTTTCCAGCGAGAGAGGCAGCGGGTGCGCCGATTGTCCGTGAACAATCGGCGCGCCCGCTGCCTCCCGTTGTACCCACGTCCCCTGACAAACAGGCCATTCTCATTGGTCAATCTTCCAGATCGGCGCTATAATACTATAGACATGACCCGACAGTTTTCTAAAGTAAATAAAAGGCCGCAAACGAGCCTGGTTGGCTGGCTTATCCCAGCCGGGCCATCCCGCTTCGCGATGATTAGATAGACATATTATGGAGAAAGTCTTCGTCAATACGACGCATCCCCGCACTGTTGCCAGTCTGACTGGAAACCTTGCGCAGTTACATACACTGTTGAGCCAGGCCGCCATGCGCGCCACCCACACCGGCAGAGGTGTGCTGGCCAGCCTGATCCTGCCTTTCCCTGAGAGCGATCCCTTGCAGATCTTTCGCGCTCTGCACTTTCTTTATCCTGGCGCGTGCTCGTATTGGGAGCAGCCCGCCCGCCAGACAGCTCTGGCCGGGGCAAGCGCGGCGCTGAGCATCGAGGTCACTGGTTCCAGGCGCTTTGTGGACGCTGCGCTGGCCTGGCGCCAACTGCGCGATGATGCCCTCGTTCTGTATACTACCGATGAGCTCGCAGATCAGGCCAGCGGACACCACGGTCCCGCGCTTTTTGGTGGCTTCAGCTTCGATCCCCTGCGCCCGCGCACCCCTCTCTGGCAAGATTTCCCCGATGGGCTGTTGATCTTGCCCAGGCTGCTCTTCCGCCAGCGCAAAGACCTGGCTACAATCACGTTGAGCTGCCTGGTCCAGGCAACCGATAATCTTGACAACCTGACGAACGCCCTGACACACGAAGTAACACGCTTTTCAGAAGTACTGGCAGCGCTGCCTGAGTCCGCGGAACAAACATCAGACGAGGCACGGCCTTACAATCTGCGCGATATCTGGCCCGCAAGCTCCTGGAAAGAGCTGGTCGGCCAGACTGTCCGCTTGATCCAAAAAGGGAATTTTGCCAAAGTTGTGCTGGCCCGCGAGGTAGAGGTGACCCCAGGCGAGCACCAGTTGCCATTCCATCTGGCAACCACGCTCCAGCGCCTGCGCCAGAATTATCAGGCAGCCAATGTTTTCGTGTTCCAGCGCGGCGAACGCACTTTCGCAGGCGCTACCCCCGAACGCCTGGTCCACGCGCAGGATGGACAACTGCACACGGTGGCTCTGGCCGGTTCGGCCCCACGCGGCACAACCGAGGAAGAGGATCTCCGATTGGGCAGTGAGCTGCTGGCCAGTCCGAAAAATCGCGCGGAACACGAGTTCGTGACCTCCATGCTGCGCTCTTCGCTGGATCACCTTTGCTCCAGGATCTGGGTTGCGGATACGCCCGAACTGCTGCGCTTGAAAAATATTCAACACCTGCAAACCGCGATTGTCGGCGAACTCTTGCCAGGTCACAGTATTCTGGAAGCTCTGCACACGCTGCATCCCACCCCGGCTGTAGGCGGCACCCCTACCGGGCCCGCGCTGGCATTTATTCGCGATCATGAAAACCTGGATCGGGGCTGGTACGCCGGCCCAATCGGTTGGATCGATCTCCAGGGCAACGGCGAATTCGCCGTTGCCCTGCGCTCTGCTCTGCTAGAAAAACGCCGCGCGACGCTCTTTGCCGGCTGCGGTATCGTCAAAGATTCGAAGCCAGAGGCCGAGTATCTCGAAACGTGTCTGAAGCTCCAGGTCATTCTGCACAATTTAAGTGGAGAGGAGTAATATTTTTGGATACATACGCCGCCAACGAGGAGCACAAAGCCACCGTGCTCACCGGTTCCTCCAATAGCAGCGAACCACAAAACCCGACCTACGCCTACATTGGTGCATTTGTGGACGAACTCCGGCGCAGTGGTCTCCAGCACGTCGTCATCTGTCCCGGCTCGCGCTCAACACCGCTGGCGCTGGTCTTCGCCTCGACGCCAGCCATTCGCCCCTGGATGCACGTCGACGAGCGTTCCGCGGCCTTCTTCGCGCTGGGCCTGGCCAAACGTCTCAACCAGCCAGTAGCGCTGGTCTGCACCTCTGGCACGGCGGCAGCAAATTTCCTCCCCGCCGTCGCCGAGGCTCACCTGACCTGCGTGCCGCTGCTGGTGCTGACCGCCGACCGGCCACCCGAATTGCGCGAAGTGGGCGCGCCCCAGGCCATCGATCAGAACCGCCTCTACGGCACGCACGTGAAATGGTTTATGGAGTGTGCCCTGCCCGAAGCCAGCAACGAAGCCCTGCGCTACATTCGCACTCTGGCCTGCCGCGCGCTGGCTCAGACGCTCACTGTGCCTATCGGCCCGGTTCATCTGAACATGCCATTCCGCGAACCACTCCTGCCCGCGCCCATCCCCGGCCAGCCACTGCCTCCCGAAGAGGTCCGCGACCCGCTGGCATGGCACGGGCGCGCCGATGATCGCCCCTATGTTCACGTGGCGCGCGCCCGGCACACTGGCACATCCACTGAAGAAATACACGGGGAAATCGCCGCCCGGATTGGCGAAAGCCCCCGCGGCCTGATTCTCGCTGGACCTCAAACTGATCCCGAACTGGCGAATACGCTGCTCCAACTCGCTCACAAGACTGGCTATCCCATCCTGGCCGACCCGCTCTCACAACTGCGCGACAAAGGGCAAACCGAAGACCTGGTTATCTCCAGCTACGATGCATTCCTGCGCAGTGAACGTTTTCTCGCTAGCTACGAGCCACAACTCATTCTGCGCTGCGGGGCCATGCCGACATCCAAGCCAGTTCTGCTCTACCTCAAACGCTATGCCCATTGCTCACATATAATCATTGACCCGCACCAGGGCTGGGAAGAACCAACCCAACTCGCCAGCACCATCATCTATAGTGGGACACAGAATTTCTGCCTTGAGTTGAGCGGTATGCTAGACTTCCTGGACTATCCGAGCGATACAAAAGAAAGCCTGGCACAACAGGAACGCAAAGCATGGGCCGCGGCATGGCGCAAGGCCGACCGCGCCACACGCGCGGCACTTGCCAGCGCTATCCTGGACTTCCCCGCGCTTTTCGAGGGCCGCGTCTTTAGCGAACTGGCGGAGCTTTTACCCGCTCATGCGCTGCTCTATGCCGGCAATAGTATGCCGATCCGCGATATGGACACGTTCTTCTGGCCTGAAGCATATGAGCTGCGTTGTCTGGGCAACCGCGGCGCAAATGGCATCGACGGCGTTGTTTCCAGCGCGCTGGGGGCCAGCGCGGGCGATCCCAACCAGCCCGCCGTACTGGTCATCGGCGATCTCTCGTTCTTTCACGATCTCAATGGCCTGCTCGCAGCCCGTCTGCATCATCTCAATCTGATAATCATCCTGGTCAACAACGACGGTGGAGGCATCTTCTCGTTCCTGCCTCAAGCCGCCTATCCAGAGCATTTTGAGCAACTCTTTGGCACTCCCACCGGCCTGGATTTTCGCCCGGTCGTGGAAATGTACGGCGGCAGTTTCCAGCGTGTAACCTCCTGGGACGAGTTTCGCCAGGAACTGCAAAGCGGACTTAACTCCGGTGGATTACACGTCATCGAGGTTCCCACCGAGCGATCCAGCAATGTCACCATGCATCGCCAGCTCTGGCAAGCCACGGAACAAGCGCTGGAACAGGCGGGACTCCTCATAGAGGGCAAAGCATGAAACAGCGGGTGAAGCGTAAGATAGAAGGCAAGGCATAAGATGGAAGTTCAGCCAATTCTGGTAAATGGCGTCCACCTGGGCGTCTTGCAAGACGGCGAAACGCGTATTCCACGCCAGACACTCGTGCTCCTCCACGGCTTTACTGGCTGCGCGGCAAATTGGTCCGTGCTCCTACCCTTGCTGAGACAGTCTGGACGCCGCTTGATCGCGCTGGATCTACTCGGCCACGGCCAGGCGGACGCACCAACTGATCCCGCCCGCTACAGCATCGAACATTGCCAGACCGATATTCTCGCGGCCCTGCGCGTGCTGAACGTGCTGCCAGGCGAAGCTATTCTGCTCGGCTATTCACTGGGAGGGCGCATCGCGCTCTACACTGCCTTCTCCGGCTTCTTGCGCGGGCTCATTCTAGAAAGTGCCTCGCCCGGTCTGGCCAGCGCGGCTGAACGCGAGCAGCGCTGCCAGAGCGATAATGCCCTGGCCGAGCGTATTGAGCGCGAGGGTGTAGAGGCTTTTATCGACTACTGGGAGCAAATCCCGCTCTTTGCCAGCCAGAACAGCCTGCCACGAGAGGCGCGTAGCGCTCTACGCGCGCAGCGCCTCAACAATCGCGCCGGCGGCCTGGCCAACAGCCTGCGCGGAGTCGGCACTGGCGTACAGCCCGCGCTTCACGCACACTTGCCTGAGTTTAACCTGCCCACATTGCTGATGGCAGGCGAGCTCGATGCAAAATTTTGTCAGATCGCCCGCCAGATGGCCACGAGCATGCCCCAGGCCAGCCTGGCTCTCGTACCCGCTGCCGGGCACACTATTCACCTTGAACAGCCAGCGCGTTTTGCCGTGCTTGTCAACGAGTTTTGCAATGCGCTATGCTGATAATAGATGAGAATCCAACTGTTTTTTTACTGAACCAAGGAGCAAAAAGAATGTCAGTCAACTGGGAAAAAATCGGAGATTATACCGATATCTTTTTTGAAAAGGCCGAAGGCATCGGCAAAATTACGATCAATCGGCCAGATGTACACAACGCTTTCCGCCCGCAGACCCTTACCGAGATGATCCACGCCTTTGAGTTATGCCGCGAAGATCCCGAAGTCGGGGTTGTGATTCTGACTGGCGCTGGCGGCAGGGCTTTCTGCTCGGGCGGCGACCAGCGTGTGCGCGGCCAGGGCGGCTACGTGGGCGATGATGGCGTGCCGCGTTTGAACGCGCTTGATTTACAGCGCTCGATCAAATATCTGCCCAAACCGGTCATTGCTATGGTCGCCGGCTATGCTATCGGCGGCGGCCATGTGCTGCACCTGCTCTGCGATCTGACCATCGCGGCTGACAATGCGCGCTTCGGCCAGACCGGCCCCAAAGTGGGCAGCTTCGACGCCGGTTGGGGCGCGACCTATATGGCGCGCGTGGTTGGGCACAAGAAGGCGCGCGAAATCTGGTATCTCTGCCGCCAGTATGACGCCCAGGAGGCGCTGGATATGGGCCTGGTCAATACGGTCGTGCCCCTGGCCGAGCTGGAAGAGACCACAATCCAGTGGTGCCGGGAAATTCTCGAAAAAAGCCCGATTGCTCTGCGCTTCCTGAAAGCAGCCTTCAACGCCGATACCGATGGCCTGTCCGGTATCCAGCAGCTCGCGGGCGACGCGACCATGCTCTACTATATGACCGAAGAAGGCAAAGAGGGCAAGAATGCCTTCCTGGAGAAACGCAAACCCGACTTCTCTAAATTCCCGCGCCTGCCCTGATCGCTATGAAACTGCTCAATCTCACCTGGTCACGCTATCGCGTCCCGTTTCGCGCGGCGTTTCACACGGCTCACGGCGCGCTCACCTATCGCTCTGGCGCGCTCGTGACCATTTATACCGCCGATGGCCACACTGGCTCTGGCGAAATCGCGCCGCTGCCCACTCACAGCGGACACGCCCTGGACGAGTCGCTCAGCGCTCTGCCCGCGCTGGCGCGTACCCTGCAAGGCAGGGATCTGCCGGATATTCTGCGCTTCCTGGCTGTCCAGAACGAGGACGAGCAGTTACCTCCCTCGCTGATCTGCGGCCTGGAAAGCGCGCTGCTCGACGCCTGGGGCCAGATCAGCGGCCTGCGCGTGGCTGATCTGCTGGCACGCGGCTATCCCTTTGAGCACAACAATTCGCAAGTCGCGTCAAGGGAGCGAGTCCCTGTCAACGCTGTCATCAGTGGAACAAGCACCGAGGCCACTATCGCCAGCGCACAGGCTGCGCTGACACTTGGTTTCACCTGTCTCAAACTCAAGCTGACAGAAGCCTCACCCGCCGCGCTTGAACGCGTGGCCGCTCTGCGCGCCGCCATTGGTCCCGCGCCACGCCTGCGCCTGGACGCCAATGAAGGCTGGCAAAGCGAACAGGCCCGCGGTCTGCTTGTTCAATGCGCTCCCTATGATATCGAGTACGTCGAACAGCCATTGCCAGCCCGCGATTTGAGCGGTCTGGCCGCGCTACGCCGCATTTCGCCGATTCCACTGGCCGCTGACGAGGCCGTGAGCGGTCTGGCCAGCGCCCGGCGGCTTCTGCGAGCGCAGGCAGCCGACGTACTGATTCTCAAACCGCAACTGGCTGGCGGACTTCACGCCTGCCGCCGCATTATTCAAGAAGCATACGCGCAGGGTGTAACCTGCGTCATTACCAGCACACTGGAAACAGGGATAGGCGTTAGCGCGGCCCTGCACCTTGCCGCGGCCTCGCCTGAAATCACGCTTCCCTGCGGTCTTGCGACGCTCCCTCTGCTGGAACACGATCTACTTGGTACAAATCTGCCTGTACAACAAGGATGGTTGGAGCTGCCTGCCGCACCCGGCCTCGGCGTTCACCTGGACCAGGCCATGCTCAACCGTTTTCTCCCTCAACCCGATGAAAGCTAGCTAAACCATGCAACAAACACTCTCACCTTCGCTCCCCAACTGGCTGACTCGCTGCTCCGAAAACATGCCCACCGACCTCGCGGTTCAATGCGGGCCGGTGCGCTGGAGCTTTGCCGAACTGGCCCGCCAGGCCGACCAACTGGCCGGCCAACTGGCCGCGGCAGGTGTGGGCGCGGAGAGCCGCGTGGCCTTGCTGGCCTCCAACGGGCTGGCCTACATCGCCTTTGTTCACGCCCTCACGCGCCTGGGAGCCATTCTCGTTCCGCTTAACACCCGCCTGACACAGGAAGAATTGTGCTGGCAGATCCACGATGTCCGGGCGCAACTCCTGGTCAGCACGCCCGACATGGAAACCCGCGCCAGTGCTATTGCCATCTCCCTGCCAGCTCTCCCACGCGCTATCCTGCAAACTGTCTCGTTCACCCCTGAACAGAGCCAGATCCACCTGCACACAACAGAAGACCATCCCTATCCTTCCAGTGATATCACTCCACACTCCCTGATCGATCTCTCAGCAACACAGGTCATTATGTATACTTCAGGAACAACGGGCAAACCAAAGGGCGTGATCATTACCTATGGCATGCAGTGGTGGAACGCCAGCAGCTCGGCCCTGAACCTGGGCCACAGTCTGGATGATCGCTGGCTGGCCTGTCTGCCGTTCTTTCACATCGGCGGACTCTCGATCCTCATGCGCAGCGTGATCTATGGCATCAGCGTGATTGTGCTGGAAAAATTCGACGAGCATGCGGTTAATCAGGCCATTCGAGAAGATGGAGTGACCATTATCTCGGTGGTAGCTGTGATGTTACAGCGTATGCTCACCGCTCTGCTCGTAGAAGACACGCGGGCGCGTTATCCCGCGGCTTTGCGCTGCGTTCTGCTGGGCGGTGGTCCCGCGCCACGCCCGCTGCTGGAACAATGCGCCAGTCTGAACATCCCGGTCGCCCAATCCTATGGCCTGACCGAATCGTGTTCACAGGCGGTCACACTCGCGCCAGCCGACGCCCTGCGCAAACTTGGCTCAGCCGGTCGCCCGCTTCTACCGGTTCAGCTTGAAATCAGGCAGAAAAACGCACTCGCGCCAGCCGGGGAG
This sequence comes from Ktedonobacteraceae bacterium, assembly GCA_036384215.1. Taxonomy (GTDB): domain Bacteria; phylum Chloroflexota; class Ktedonobacteria; order Ktedonobacterales; family Ktedonobacteraceae; genus Paraktedonobacter. The sequence continues at coordinate 13,972 of DASVMX010000561.1, forward strand.
GCGGGTGTTATCTACTTGCAAGGTCCGACTATCACGCCTGGTTACGCCAATCGGCCCGCGGAAACGGCTGAGGCCTTTCAGGACGGCTGGTTCTGTACCGGCGACCTGGGCTATCTCGATACCGATGGCTACCTCTACGTGCTCGATCGGCGTTCCGACCTGATCATCTCCGGTGGCGAAAATGTCTATCCAGCCGAGGTCGAAAGCGTACTCCTGGCTCATCCAGCCATCGCCGAAGCTGGTGTCTGCGGTCAACCCGATCCTCAATGGGGCCAGGTCGCCGTGGCCTTCGTCAAAACGCACCCCGGCCAGTCCGTGGATACCCAGGCCATTCTGGAACACGCCCGTCAGCGCCTCGCCCGCTACAAAGTTCCACGCGCCATCTACCTCGTTGATGAACTCCCACGCAACTCATCTGGCAAAATGCTACGCCGGGAGTTGCCCGCGCTGCTCCCTCAAAATGGAAAATAGTCGCGCTAACCACCTGTCCATTTCTGCGGCCACCATTCCAGACAAGGCATTAAGGCAGCTTCTTCCCCTGTTCAGACCCGGCGAATTGTTCTTTGTGCCTGCTGCGATAGTAGAGCCAGAGAGCAATGAGCACACTCTGAATCAAACCCGCGACTGGCGCGGCTAGAATCGCACCCATCGGACCAAAGAGATCGCCGCCAGCCGCAAGCGCCAGCAGCGAGACAGCCGGGTGCAGCCCAATTGCCTTGCCGACAATACGCGGCGCCAGAATATAGCCCTCAAAAATGTGCAGGACAATAAAATAAATCAACGCGAGAAAAAACGTCAGCCAGCCTTGAGTTAGCGCGATAAGACAGCAGATCACGCCCGAGGTGATAGTGCCAATCACCGGAATAAATTCCAGAAAGCCGCCCAGCGTGCCCAGCAGAATCGCGTAAGGTACGCCTAGAATAAACATGCCCAGGCCCACCAGAAAACCCATCAGCGCGCAAAGTACCACCTGACCGCGCACATATCCACCAACTACGCGCTGTAAAATCTCTACAAATCCAATCGTGCCCCGCCGTACTGCCAGCGGCACATTGTCGCGCACCCAGGTGATCACACGCCCGCCATCGACAACCAGGTAGATGCTGATAACTGCCGTCAACAACACGTTGATCACGCCGCCCGCGACCCCGCTGATCAGCGGGAATACATTCTTTGCCACATCCGTTGCAATCCCCGCCAGTTGCTCACCGATGGTTCCACTCAACGCCTGAATCTGGGCCTGGCTCACACCTACACGCCGGAGAATCTGCATAATCGGTGAGAGCTGACCAGGCTTGCCCGACCGGAAATAACTACTGGTCGCCGCCGCCAGCGACTCAATCTGCGCGAGACTGGTAACTACCAGGAAATAAAAGAGCAGCGCCAGCACCCCTAAAATCACCAGGTAGACCAGCAAAACGGCCAGCGCACGTGGCATCACACGTTGAAAAAACTCCACCAGCGGTAGCACTGCGTATGCAATTAATCCAGCAATGACCAGGATCAGTAACGCTGTCGAAACATAGCCCAGCACACGCGCAACAACAATAACCAGCACCACCCAGACCAGCAAAGTCAGCGAAATCACCAGCCGCTTCACCCATGCCGCGGGCACCACACCTTTGCTCGGCTCCGGTCCTTCTGATGGCATCGAAAACATCATAGCTCACTCCCCTCTTCACCAGCATAATCAGCCGCTAAAGATGAGCAACTGGCAAAGCCTCTCCTCAAAAAATAACCTGCAACGTTCCCACGAACGTTGCAGGTTAGCAAATCTTGAAAATTTAGCACCCGCCACCACAACTGCTTCTTCTAAACCGCGTCTGGCGAAACATTCTGGTTACACGCAAAGTTCTGACTACACGCGTAATTTTCGTCCGTACCACACGGATGACCCTCGTCACACGGACCGAGCTCGTCACACGAACAAAGCGATCCGCGCGGCCAAACCGACCAGACCGCCCAGATCTGAAACCACGACCATGCCTGGACCATCCACCTCGCCCCCAACTGTTCGAGCGAATCACGCCCTGATTCTGGATACTGGCATTCACTTTTTGTTCAGCATGCATCATCACGCCCTGAGCAACAGCGCTCGTCGCTCTGTAACCAGCGCTCTCCGCAAAAGCTCCTGTGCAAAACACTGTCAGACACAGAAGACTGCTCAGGATCACTGCACTACTCAATTTCCCCAATTTTCGCATCGTCTCTTCTTTTCCTTTCAGATAACTGACACATGAGGAAGCGCGCAAATCCATTTATCTCCCAAAAAGGGAGTCGATAGACAAAAAACTGCCTATCCAGTCCACTCCCCTTCTAAAACTTTCCGTGTCTTATGATTTTACTGTAACAACTCTGACCAAACTCAAGTTATTCATGTTGACGGGAGGGGA
>DASVMX010000562.1:0-1598 GCA_036384215.1 Ktedonobacteraceae bacterium
GCTTCGCGCACGATAGAACAAAAGAATGCGAGCGCCGCAGACACGAGCTTCAGAAGCGAGCGTGGTTATAGCAACGCACCAAAATAACCTGGGCGAGCGCCGCTGGCACGAGCTTACAAATAATGGTGCCGCAGGCACAAATGAGCACTTTTATGGCGCGGACAGAATAACAGGCAGGGTGAAGGTAAAAGTACTACCCTTGCCTGGTTCACTGGCCGCGGAAATGCGCCCACCGTGCGCTTCAATCACATGGCGCGCGATTGCCAGGCCCAGACCGCTGCCACTTCCCCCTGGGCCGACAAAATTGGCCCGTGAGCGCGACTGGCTGACCTTGTAAAAGCGCTCAAAGACTCTGGAAAGATCTTCCTGCGCGATTCCTACGCCGGTGTCGCTGACAAAAAAACTCTGCATGGTGTCATCCGCCTGGCGCCCGCAGCCAATGATGATGGTGCCGCCAGAAGGCGTGAATTTGATGGCGTTGTGGACCAGGTTGACCAGCACACGCGCAATCTGCTTGCTATCTGCAGTCACCATGGTCTGCCCCTGCTCGATTGAGGTACGCAACTGAACGCGATGCCGCTGGGCCTGGGGCAGGAGACGCGCCATGACTTCGCGCACCAGCATTTCAGACTCCACTGGCTCAATGCTCATCGGCACACGCCCGGATTCGATCCGTGACAACTCCAATAACTCGGCTACCAGATCGCTGAGATAATGCACCTCGGACTCGATGCGCTCGACAAAGACCTGCGCTTTCTCTGGATCGGTCTCGATTGTGTCTTCCAACGTTTCCGCCAGCAAGCTCACCGAGGCCAGCGGTGTGCGCAGTTCGTGCGAGATATTGGCAATGAAATCGCGCCTCACTCGCTCCAGGCGGCGCAACTCACTCAGATCCTCGATTGTCACGCTAAAATAACGATAACTCGTCTCCTGCGCAGCTCCCGCGCTATTCTGAGCCGTTGCCACTTCTGATTTCGCTCGCGCCGTTCCGCTCTGTCCGCTCCGCCGTGTCTCGCGGTGCTCAACGGGCGTCACCGAAACCTTCCACGCCCCGCCGGTACTGGCCCGGTTAAACTCGCCACAGCGGGTCGAGCTGGTTTGAACGCTTGCCTCGATCAACTGCACAATCGCCCGGTCATCCAGCAAACGCGCCAGCAACTGGCCAGCCATCTTGCCCGTGAACTCGAACAGCGCCTGCGCCTGGTGGTTGCCGTATATCACTCGCAGGTCCGCGTCAATAATCAGCATTGGCCAGGGCATAGCCTCTACCAACTGCTGAGAGAAATGTTTATAGCTAATAGTCGAGCGTTCGCCCATGACTCGCGCTTCCTCTTCTGGCTTTTCTTTCAAATGTACCACAAAAAGAAGCCCCGGCACACTGCTTTTACTCAAGAAACAGGGCTATGTAAAAGTCCACTCTCGCCGCCTGCGGCGGCTCGCAAAAAGCAAGGGAAACTGTTTTTTGCGGGGACTGGCTCCTTGTTCCGAGCGGGCAAGTTGCTTGATCGCAGCTTTCTTCGCCCGCTCGGAAAGGAAGCCCCGTCGCTTCATCTGCCCCCGGCAGCGCGTCCCCCGGCAGAGGGCAGCCGCATCCGGGG
>DASVMX010000563.1:0-10813 GCA_036384215.1 Ktedonobacteraceae bacterium
CACCTGCACAGTCACCCATGGCAGCGTCTCCCCATTCAGTTCCGTCTCCCCCACCGTCACAATCGTCCCCTCCAACCGCTCCACCGCGCACGCGTGCGGATCAAGCGCGCAGAGAAAACAGGTCCGCGCCGGCTGAACATCGGCAAGTGGTTCGTGCATTGCCATCTGTATTTTCCGCTTCCTTGTTAACTGATTTTCTATGATCTGCTGGCAGTGTACGGGAGGAACGGATATTCGTCAAGGCTTCTCACGCGCGGGAACGCTTGCTTTCACCAGAAGGTTTTTTTTGATTCTCTCGCTTCCATGCCTCAACAAGGCGTTGATATGCTCGAACCAAAAAAACGCCTGATCCACAGGTTGGATCTAGAATGGTAGTATCTGAGCGCGTTTTCTCACGAGGAAGGGTTTCTTCTATCATAAAGTCAACAAGAGCCAGCGGAGTAAAATAAGCGCCAAGCTTTTTGCGCTTTTTATCAGATAAAAATGTATCATAGATTCCACTAATCAGTTCTATTGGTATATGTGTGAAATCATAATATGGCCATAAAGCGAGTTGGCCAGCCTCCAGATCGTTGCCTGACAAAAATTGCTGAATCATCCCCAAATGGGTTTGTGTGATCCATAAACGCTCCTCTTTTTCTACAGGGAAAAGGTTTCCATTAAAACGTTGACTTAAATAGTCAAATAAATGATAAGTGGTATCCTTATCCTCTAATACCGAAAGGTAATCAAAGGCAAAACTATTTGTTATCCGGGAAATCCATTCAGCCGAGAGGATACCTCGATCTTCTAAATAACGCACAAATAACGATCTTCCTAGAAACGCATATACTATTTCCTCCGACCTTTCAGCCTCTTTTCCCTGGGGTAATGTACCTAAAAGCCTACGCCGTACCTGGTCCATGGCGCGCAGCAATCTTTGATCGGCACGATCTTTTTGTCCATCTTCAGTCTTCCAAAAAGCTCCCGTTTCTAAGGACAGGCGATCAAATCCTTGCAACTGTTGACTGATTTGTTGGCGAGCAGTTTCAATATTTATAAGTTGCTGTAAATGTTTTAGTAAACGATCCCCACGCTTTTCAACACTATCCTGCGCAGTATCCACCTGTTGTAATCAGAGCTGTAAAATAAATGGTACGGCTTATAAGGGGGTATAATTTAGAGTATCATCCAGAGAGTATTCAGAAAAGAGGCAATCTACCATGCACAATCCCACAATACGCACCATTACAATCGGGCTGGAGGACGCGCACCCGTTGAGCGCGGCGCAGATTAAGCAGGCGGCGGATAAACTGGAGCGAGCGCGGGCGCGCTTTGGCGAGGCGGGCTACGAGGTACAGACGGTGCGGATTTCGACGCGCCCGCTGTTCGATGATCTGGGCGACTGGTCCGCCAGCCGCTTGCTGGACTACGCGCGCGAACTCCAGCGGACGCTGGCTGAGGCCGGGCTGGGCTATTGCTCGCTGGGTCCGGCCCAGGCAGCTCGTCCTGACTTTCCCCTCCAGCATATTGAGCTGATCCCGGACTTGCTGATGGCGAGCAGTTCGAGCAATCTAACGGTTCAGTTGGCTGACCAGGAACATGGGGTACGCCAGGAAGCGGCTCTGCCCACGGCCCGCGCGATTCTGCGCCTGGCTCACGAGACTGCGGAAGGCTTTGGCAACTTTAACTTCGCTGCCCTGGCCTGCGTCGCGCCCGGCACTCCGTTCTTCCCCGCAGCCTACCACAGCGGACCAGCCAGCCTGGCGCTGGGTCTACAGGGCGCTGGCATTGTCAGGGATGTCGCGGAAGCATGGCGCGCGAGCGGAGATCAAATCCCGCTCTCGCTCGATCAGATCAGCGAACGCGTGCGCAAGGCTCTGGAAGAGCAGGCACGCCCTGCTGTAAAACTGGGACAGGCGCTGGCGGAAGAGGCAGGCCTGGCCTTTGGAGGCATCGACCTTTCGCCCGCGCCCATGGGAGCGGAGAGTATTGGAGCCGCGCTGGAAGCCTTCGGCTACGGGACAATTGGCAGTTCCGGCACGCTGGCTCTGACCGCGGCCCTGACGCGCGCGTTGAAAAGCACTGCACTGCCCACCTGCGGCTACTGCGGCCTGATGCTGCCCGTGCTGGAAGATACGATCCTGGGCCAGCGCTGGGCCGAGGGACGCGTCAGCGCGCACGAACTGCTGCTCTATTCGACGGTCTGCGGCACCGGGCTGGACACCATTCCCCTGCCTGGCGATACCAGCGCGGAAGAAATCGCTCGCCTCCTGCTGGATGTCGCCACGCTGGCCTGGCGCCTGAATAAGCCGCTCTCGGCGCGCCTCTTCCCGGTACCAGGCAAACGCGCAGGCGAAGCAACCACATTCAGTTCGCCCTATCTCACCAACACGCTGCTGCGCTAAGCAGCTTAATCTTCGGGCAAACTGCTCCCCCACAGCGCGTCCATCACGCCATCGTAGGAGCTTTTCAAATTCTGGTAGAGGCTGGCATTCTCGATTGCCAGCGCGGAAAGACTGGCCAGCACGGACAAAAAGTGAATATCGTCGTCGCTAAAGGTACATGGCTCGGTCGTATAAACGCGCATCACGCCCATCGCCCGGCCATGCACCTCCAATGGCACGCAGAGCACACTGACAATCCCCTCGCGGCGCGCGTCATCCTTGTACTGAAAACGCGTATCCACGCTGACATCGCGGATAATCACGGTCTTTCCCTGCAATGCCTCGCTATCGATTGGGCTATGCTCAACATCAATCGGCCCCTTGGCCAGATAGCTGCTGCTCAGGCCGTGCACCGCGCTCAAACGCAGGTGCCCACTGTGTGGATCGAGCAAACGCAAAATACAGCCCTTGACCTGCATAGCCTCCGTAATACTAATCACCACACTCTGCAACACAGCATCAAGCTCCAGGCTCGATGTGATCGTTAACGCTACCTGATAAAGAGTAGAATAGTAATCGCGGTGCGATCTGGCCGGGCTTGAATGGGATTCGTTTGTCATGGACATATCCTCCAGAGTAGGTCGAAGTGCTTGTATCCGGCAAAAGGTTCTCTATACCTGTTTCGATTCCACCTTATTATATGCGATTTCAAAAGCCATGACAAAACAAACAACCGACCGAGGCAAGCTCGGAAAAAAATATTTGAGGAATCGGAGAAAGGGGAATCCAGAATCGGCAGCTACCCATCATTCTGTTTGCAGACCGATGGGTAGAGCGAAAAGAGCAGCGGTACGCTGGCGCGCGTTTGTGCCTCTCCCTAACAGATCGGGTCTTGTACGACCCAGACGCGGCAGGGCGCGTGGTTCAATACAAAAGGAATCGTTTTGCCAAGGTCATCGCGCGTTCCATTGACCTTATTCTTATCACGCACCAATCCTAACATAATCAATGCGCACGCGTGATCTTTGGCTTCTTCAACAATTGCCTGCCCGGCATCACGCGCTTGAACAACTTCCGCAACCGCTTCACAGCCGGCGTCTTCCGCGATCGCCATGGCCTCGGTGAGCAGTTGATCCGCCAGATCTGACTCTTTCTTCAAGTTTGCACCCAGAGCCAGCGTACGGGGAACTTCGATAATGTGCACGAGGTGTACTTTGCGTTTGGCACGCCTGGCCATCATACAGGCCAGCCTCACCAGTTCGTTATCCAGCTTCTTGCCATCTACTATCACGGCAATGTCGCCGGTTGAGCCCACACCAGGAGCTACTTTGCTTGTCTCTGCTTCATCTTTGGTTTTACGCCATAAATGGACCATTCGTTTCTCCTCCTGCAGGAACATGATAAAACAGCATCATCTCTTGCTTACTCCTCCGCGCCGTGGCAACCAGAGAACAGCCTTCGGGCTGCTCACCACAGCGGCTTCATGAGGAATACAGACTCCAAAATTGGATCTACGAAGACGCGTTCCTCCAGGCCATTACAAATTCTAAATCGTAATATGGCGGATCGTCAATAGTACGGACACGCATGAGGAAAAAACAGTGTACGCCGATCCCAAATAAACGTTTGGTCGGCCCCCGGCAGAGCGGTTTTGTGGGTTTCGCAAGCGGCAATCCCATGGCCTTCACCTTCTTGCAAGCAATAGCGAAGCTATTCTGGTTCAATCGTCGCGGTTAACCCATAGCCTAAAAGGCGTTCTTGGTAGTATTCGGCACTCTCTTTTGGGCAGACCACCACGACTGCGCTTCCGGTCAGGTGAGCCGTCATCATGATTTCATGCGCTTCTGGCTGCGTGAGATGGCTAATTAAGTGGAGTAACACCATCACCACGTAATCCTGGCTATTGTAATCATCATTAAAAAGGATTACTTTATATGGCGGCAATAACCTTGCGCGCAAACGCGTCAATTCTTCCGGGCTCACCTGGTTACAGGGCCGAGCAACAGATGAACTGAACATAGGGTCTGTCCTCCAGAGAGTTGGTTCTACAATAGCACCTGCAAGTAGCCGATATCTCCTCTTATTATACACAATGATACGCGTTTTCCATCCCTCAAAAGAGAGGATTTTTCGCTACCTATCGGCATTATCAGAAAAAACTATCTCTCTGCCTATTCTGTTTGATTGCTCATTTGCGCGAGTAAAGCAGGCAGCTTTTGCTGCAAAACATGAGATTTCCAGCCGCGACTGAGCAGGTCGCGCACAAGCAAACCGGCTTCCCCGGTGGAGGCGAAGCCCGCGTGCTCCAGCCTGAGCCGCGTCTGCTGGTCCTCGGTTGCCAGGGTGAAGGTGACCAGGGTATCGATGCGCGAGGATTCACCTCCACCGCGCCAGGTGTAGGCGACGCGGTGCGGCGGCTCAAGCGCGACGACCTGGCACTCGATGACGCCGTTCCAGCCGTCGCGCGGGGCCGACTGCATGGTAAAACGATGCCCCAACTTCGGCGCGAAATCGTTGGGCATTAACCACTGTGCCAGCGCTTCCGCCGAGGTGAGCGCTTTCCACACGCTCCAGATAGGATAAGGGTAAACTGCTTCTTGAATTATGCTATCTTCATTCATGGTTTCGCTCCAGATATGCTCCCAGGTCGCGCAAGTGACTGCGCCAGAATTGATCGTACTTCTGCAGCCAGTCGCGCACTTCGACCAGGCGCTGCGGCTGTAGACGATAGTAATGCTCGCGCCCGTGACGCTCTTCGGTCACCAGTCCAACATCCTTTAAGATGCGCAGGTGCTGCGAAATGGCTGGCCTCGTCATCTCAAACGGCTCCGCGAGCTGCGTGACGGACTCTTCTTCGACCGCCAGCCGGTCCAGAATCTGGCGCCTGACGGGATGCGCCAGCGCCGTGAAAACATCCGCGTCCGCGTGCTGAACAGTCTTTGACATGCCTGGCATATACTTTCCCTCCACACGCCCTCTTCTCAATTCCAATTCCAGAAAGGCGCGTTTGCATTATACGTAAGCTATAGCTTATCTGTCAAGCGAAGAAAAAGAGAAGCGCCAGCGTCATCCCACGCTGGCGCTTCTCCTTGCTGGCTATGCTCGGTTGCCGACGCTGCGGTCGATTTTGCCACCGTTGTTGAGCAGTATGGCTCGCGCCTTCGATTTGCGGCTGATGTTGTCAGGATCGGGCAGGCGCACGGCGACGACGGTGCGCGCGCCGGAGTTCTCCTGCTTCCTGGCTGGTGTCTCAGGCGGTTTGACTCTGGTAAGATCCTGGCCAATCGCGCCGCGCACTCTGCCCCGGCGCGTCAGACCCAGGATCGCGCCCAGAATAATACCCACCAGGACGCCAATCAGGGTAGCCGGCAAGACCTGGATGCTCTTGATGCCGAGATCGACCACACCAAAGGTCAGACCGCCCAGGATGACGCCAAAGATTACGGCGAAAAGCACAACCAGGCGCGGGCTGGGCCCTGGACGCTTTGTTTGCAAAAAGACCGCGCTACGCTCGCGGTTCGGCCCGTGCTCGCGGAACTCGCCGCGTCCCACCGAGCCCGGCGCCAGGCGAAAGACCTCTTCATCGCCAAAACCCTCTTTGCGCAATTTGGCCTCCGCCGCGTCGGCAGTGCTCTCTTCGGCAAATACTGCCAGCAGATCAAATTCTGCGTGTTGTTGCTGTTGCATCTTCTATAGAAACTCCCCAACTCGTTATCGGAATACGTTCCCCATCATTATAATGGAATCCTGCTCCTGGTGGAAGCACCAGACATTTTTCTTTCTCGTCCTGGCGATCTGACAATCGCAGGCGATTGTCAGATCGCCAGGACGAAGATGTTATCTGGCAACACGACTTTTGGAGTGCAAAACTTGTATAATACAAAGAGCAAGAAAGCGACAGCGCAGCCTGATCAATGATGAGTTGGCTGGTCCATAGCAGTTTTACAGACCTTCACTACGCCAAAGGATCAAGCTTCATTTATGTTAGAACAAAAACAGCGCGAGGAGAGAGACGCTCCGCTGCGCCAGGATATCCGCATGCTGGGGGAGACGCTGGGACGCGCGATCCAGCAACACGGAGGCGAGCGCGTCTTCGAGATGGTTGAGCGCTTGCGCCTGGATTGTCGGCGCCTGCGCGAGTGCGCCCAAAGCCTGTCCAGCGCCTCTGAAAGTGAGGCCGCGGCGTGTCAACAGGAGATCGCGGTCCTGGACCAGGAGATTACGCAGATTGTGGAAGGCTGCGACCTGGAGACTGCCATTGATGTGATCCGCGCCTTTACGGTCTATTTTCACCTGATTAATACCGCCGAGCAACACCACCGCGTTCGGCGCAGGAATGCCTACGAGCGCGCGAATATGCCTGGCGTGCAGCGCGGCTCGCTGGCTTCTCTGACTGAGACACTCCACGAGGTCGATGTCAGCACGCTTCAGCAGTTGCTCGATCAGCTGTCAATCGAACTGGTCTTTACTGCTCACCCCACTGAGGCCACGCGGCGCAGCCTGATTACTCAGTCGCGCAAGATCGCGAATCTGCTGGAGGCCCACGATACCTTTCCGCAGATGACGCCGCGCCAGCAGCAGACCTGGCGGCGCGACCTGGAAAACACGATTGCGCTGCTCTGGCGCACGGATTCGATCCGCCATGTGCGTCTACAGCCTGTAGATGAGATTAAGATGGGCATCTACTACCTGGACGAGGTGCTCTATACGGCGGTACCCGAACTTTACAGCGAGCTGCTCCAGACGCTCTCCGAGGCGCATGGCGAAACGACCTTCCGCGTGCCGCCATTTCTGCGCCTGGGCTCCTGGATTGGCGGGGACCAGGATGGCAATCCAAATGTGCTGCCGGACACGCTGCTCCAGGCGCTGCACCTGCACCGCGCGCACATCGTCGAACACTATCGCGCCTCAATCGAGTCGCTGGCCCAGGAGTATTCGCAATCCCTGACCTATTGCCCGATCACCGAGGAACTGGCCAGTTCAATCGCCCGCGACTCCCAGGTGCTGGCTGACTACGACCGCGAACTCGGACCCCAGACCGCCCACGAGCCCTACCGGCGTAAGCTTTCCTTTATGTGGAAACGCCTGGGCGCGTTCCTGAGCGAGGATACCGCGCGGAACGACAGCTATGCCTATAATTCGCCTGCCGAATTGCTCGCGGACCTGGAACTGGTGCGCCAGAGCCTGCTCAAAGACGGCGAGGAGGGTCTGGCTCAGGGCCGCCTGGCCACGTTGATCCGCCAGGTGCAGATCTTTGGCTTCCACTTCGCGGCCATGGATGTACGCCAGCACAGCGAGCGCCATGCCAGCGCGCTGGCGGAACTTCTACGCATCACCGGCCTGCTGGAACGCGATTATCGCGATCTCGACGAAAAGGAACGCGTGCCACTGCTGGAGAAGCTGCTGAGCGATCCCCGCGTGCTGCCGCGCCAGAATCTGCCGCTCAGCCCCGAAACACAGCATATCCTGCAGACCTTCGAGTCAATCCGCCTGGCGCGGCAGGCGTTCGGCGAAAAGGCCATCACCTGCTATATCATCAGCATGACGCGCTCGGTCAGCGATCTGCTGGAGGTGCTCTTTTTCTGCAAAGAAACGGGCATCACTGGCCTGCCAATTGTGCCGCTCTTCGAGACAATCGATGACCTGCGTTCCTGTACGAGCATCCTGGAAAGCGCCTTCCAGTTGCCGGTCTATCGCACACACGTGCGCGCCTGCCAGGAGCAGCAACAAGTGATGCTCGGCTATTCCGATAGCAGCAAAGACGGCGGGATCCTGACCTCTGGCTGGGAACTCTACCTGGCTCAGGGCCGTCTGGCGGAAATGGGTGTGCGCCACAATATTGGGATTACGCTCTTCCATGGCCGCGGCGGCGCAATCGGGCGCGGCGGCGGTCCAATCTACGACGCCATCCTGGGCCAGCCACACGGCAGCGTCAACGGCCACATTCGCGTTACCGAACAGGGAGAGATGCTCTCCTTCAAATATGGCCTGCGCGCGATTGCCCTGCGCAACCTGGAACTGGTAGTGGCGGGCGTCATCAAGTCCAGCCTGCCGCAGGAGGCGCGTCTGAGCGAGGAACAGCGCCAGCACTGGGTCGAGATTATGACTTCCCTCTCATTCAGCGCCTATGCCTACTATCGCCGCTTGATCTACGACGATCCCGACTTCCTGCGCTTCTTTGAACAGGCGACGCCCATTCTGGAACTGGGCTGGCTCAACCTGGGCTCGCGTCCCGCCCGCCGTTCCAGGGGGCGCAGTCTGGAAGAGCTGCGCGCCATCCCGTGGGTCTTCTCCTGGATGCAGAGCCGCTATGTCCTGCCAAGCTGGTACGGCGTCGGCCACGCCCTGGAAGAACTGCTGACCTCCCGGCCTGAGAGCCTGCCAGAACTCCAGCGCATGTACCAGGAATGGCCGTTTATGCGCGCCTTTATCGACAATATGCAGATGACGCTCTCTAAAGCCGATATGCATATCGCCAGACACTATGCCATGCTGGTCGATGACGCCGAACTGCGCACGCGCCTTTCAAGCGAGATAGACGCGGAATACGAGCGCACGCGGCGCCTGCTCCTGACCATCATTGGCGGCAAGGATCTGCTGGACACCAATCGCGTTCTCCAGCTCTCGATCCGCCGGCGCAATCCCTATGTCGATCCGCTGAGCTACTTCCAGATCGCGCTCCTGCGCCGCCTGCGCGCTCTGGGCGGGCCGCTAATGCTCGACGAGCACGACCTGGACAACGCCAGCGCCGAGGAACAGGAGCGCGTGCGCCTGACCTATGCCGTGCTCCTGACCATCAATGGCGTCGCGGCGGGTCTGAGGAATACCGGCTAATCTACACACACAGCTCGCTTGACGCGATCTGCTATGATTGGCGCATGAAGAGACACCACTTGCCAGGCACACTATCCTGCTAGCAGCCGAATGCTCACGGATAGCACTGGCATTCTATGTTCAATAAACAGGCACGAATACATGAGCATTATTGAAACCATCGCGCGGCGGCGCGGAATTGGCAAAATGACCGCCGAGCGCCCCACGCGCGCGCAAATAGAACAGATTTTGGGGGCCGCGACTCACGCCCCCAACCATCATAATGCCCAGCCCTGGCGCTTCATTGTGCTCGCCGGGCAGGCGCGAGCCGAGCTGGGAGCGACCATGGCCGAAGCACTCCTGGCACGGGTGGGCGATCTGCCCGCGGAAAATGGCCCGGCCATCCTGGAGAAAGAGCGCAACAAGCTCCTGCGTGCCCCTGTAGTGATCGTCGCCGCGGCTGAATATCCCCGCCAGAGCGGCGTCCTGGAAATTGAAAACGTTGAAGCGGTCGCGGCAGCCGTGCAAAATATGCAGTTGGCCGCGGAAGAGCTGGGTCTGGCTTCCATGTGGCGCACAGGAGACGCGGCTTACGATCCACGCGTCAAACAATGGCTCGGCCTCAACCCGGAAGATCACATCGTCGCCTTCCTCTACCTGGGCTACCCGGCCATACCCGCGCAAGAGCGTCACCCCATTCCCTGTACAGAAAAAACAAACTGGCTGGGTTGGGAAAATAGTAATAAATGAAAGATATGTGCCCACCAGCTTGCGAAACAGGCTGGCGGGCACATATCTTTCATTTATTAATATTTTAAAAGGGCAAAAACGTCATAGTTGCTCAAATGGTCTCGCCCATGCAGGCCCAGCAGTTCTACCAGGAACGCGATGCCGGCGATGTGACCTCCCAGTTTTTCCACCAGCTCAATCGTCGCGGAGACCGTTCCTCCGGTGGCCAGCAGGTCGTCTACAATCAGTACGCGCTCACCCGGCTTGATGGAGTCGTTATGCATCTCGACAATGTTGGTCCCGTATTCCAGAGTATATTCCACGCTGACTGTCGACGCGGGCAACTTGCCAAATTTGCGCGCTGGCACAAAGCCACAGTTGAGTAAATAGGCCAGAGGCGCGCCAAAAATGAAGCCGCGCGACTCCACGCCTACCACAGTTTGAATGCCCGCGCCCGCGTAATGAGCCGCCAACCGGTCCAGTGCCGCCCGGAAAGCTACCCCATCCTGCAACATAGGCGTGATATCCTTGAACAAAACGCCCTTCTGGGGAAAATCTGGAATATCGCGAATCCAGTCTTCCAGACGTATTTCAGCCATGTAATCCTCCAATAATTTTCTGCTCTATCATTCGCGAGGGGTGCTATGCACAGTGTTGGCGCATGCATATCTACAGTATACACGCGCGGGAATACACGATGGCGTTGAATCAGTACCCTTCGTCTGTTGATTGCCAATCAAGGTGTACCATGTAGACCAGAAAAAATCAAGGGCTGAATCCCTTCGGAAAGCTCGCGCCCGCGTAATGAGCCGCCAACCGGTCCAGTGCCGCCCGGAAAGCTACCCCATCCTGCAACATAGGCGTGATATCCTTGAACAAAACGCCCTTCTGGGGAAAATCTGGAA
>DASVMX010000564.1:0-3963 GCA_036384215.1 Ktedonobacteraceae bacterium
CACGGCTGACCCTCATCCTCACCCAACAACGCCTGGTCTCCCACCTGCCAGAGCACCAGGCTCAGGTACTCCTCCTGGATCGACCGTGGCGTACAGATTCCCGGGCAATCCCGGCCCGGCCAGAACTGCGGGTCAGGCCAGAGCACCTGGCCTATGTGATCTACACCTCCGGCTCGACGGGCAAGCCAAAAGGAGTCTGTATCCCCCACAGGGCTGTGGTTAACTTCCTGACATACATGCACCAGGAATTTAACCTGGACGCTGCCGAGCGACTGCTCTCTGTCACGGCTCTCTCCTTTGACATCGCGCTCCTGGAGCTGTTGCTGCCGCTCATGGGAGGAGCCAGGCTGGTTCTGCTGGCTCAAGCGGAGGTAGGAGACGGGGAACAGATCACACAGAAGATGGCCTCGGCGGGCATAACTATGATCCAGGCGGTGCCTTCGCTGTGGAAGCTCTTGCTGGAAACGTCCTGGCCAGCTACGCCCCGCTTGAAAGTTCTCAGTGGAGGCGAAGCGCTGCCCCAACCCCTGGCCCGGCAATTGGTACAGCGGGCGGCTGCGGTGTGGAATCTCTATGGCCCCACCGAAACCACCATCTGGTCAACCCTGGCCCATATCACAAACGAAGAGGCTCCGGTGGGCATCGGTCGACCGCTGGCTAATACCCGGATTTATCTGCTGGACCAGCGGATGCAACTGGTACCGGTGGGAGCAGTCGGCGAGATCTTTATTGGTGGCGCGGGCGTGGCCCGTGGCTACCTGCATCGTCCCGACCTGACGGCGGAGCGTTTTATTCCTGATCTATGCGGGAGCGAACCCGGGGCACGCCTCTACCGCACAGGAGACCGCGCGCGCTACCTGGAGGATGGAACACTGGAATACCTGGGGCGTTTTGATGAGCAGGTCAAGGTACGAGGGCATCGTATCGAGCCGGGAGAGATCGAAGCCGTGCTCAGAGCCGTGCCGGGTGTCCACGAGGCGGTAGTGGTGCTGCGCGCCGGCCCGCCGGGAGACGACAGGCTGGTCGGCTATGTGCTTCCCACAGGCGAACAAGATCCAGCTCAGTTGCTCGGCCAGTTGCGCGCGTTGCTCCGCGGCCAGTTACCTGGCTACATGCAGCCTTCTGCCCTGCTGCTGGTGGAAAGCTGGCCCCTGACTCCCAATGGCAAGCTGGACCGCCGGGCGCTGCCCGCTCCAGAGAGCGTTGCTCGCCCGCTGGAAGAGGCCTTCGTGCCCCCTGCGACCGACGCGGAAGAGGTCCTGTCCGGGATCTGGGAAGATCTGCTGAACGTACAGCGCGTGGGCATGCGCGATGACTTCTTTGAACTGGGAGGGCACTCCCTGCTGGCCACACAACTTATCGCCCGGCTACGCGATACCTTCCAGGTAGAACTACCCGTGCGCGTCCTCTTTGAGTGGCCTACAGTTGATGAACTCCTCTCCCAGATTGTCCAGTTCTGGGGAAGCCGGGAAATCGTCGAAGCGATTGCTCAGACTATTAAGGAGGTAGCACAGCTTACTGAAGAAGAAGCTCAAGCCACGCTGGTAGAGCAAAGGGGGCAATAAATGAGCAAGAAAGCGAGCAAAGCATGATGAGCGATCTTCCTGCACAGGCAGGTGCTCTCTCACAACAAAAACGTGAGTTACTCAAAGAGCGGCTCCGGCAAAAGGGTATCAACATCCAGGACGGCCAGATCATTCCTCGGAGGGAAAAGAGCAGCCCCTGTGCCTTATCCTTCGCCCAGCAACGGCTCTGGTTTCTCGATCAGTTGGAAGCCGGGACCTCTGTGTATACCATTCCTACGGCGATACGCTTGCTTGGGACGCTTGAGGTCGCGGCGCTTGAGCGGAGCATCAACGAAATTGTGCGGCGCCATGAAACTCTGCGCACAACCTTTGCTACGGTAGATGAAGCACCGGCCCAGATGATTGCCCCGGCCCTGGCGATTTCACTGCCGCTCGTCGACCTGCGCTTCTTGCCTGCTTTCCAGCACGAGAAAGTGTTTCAGAGCCTGGCACACCAGGAGTACAGCCAGCCGTTCGATCTGGCAGCGGGACCACTCCTGCGCGCCCATCTCCTGCGCGTGAACAGCAACGAGCACATCCTGCTGCTCACCATTCACCATATTGCCTGTGACGGGTGGTCGTTGGGTATCCTGGTGAGCGAACTCTCCCTGTTTTACCTGGCTCTGACCTCCGGGCAGGCCCGGTCACTGCCGCCTTTGCCCATTCAGTATGCTGACTTCGCGCTCTGGCAACGCGAGTGGTTGTCTGGCGCGGAAATGGAAACCCGGCTAACTTACTGGCGACAACAACTGGCGGGAGCGCCCGCGGCCCTGGATTTACCTGCCGACCACCCCCGCCCGCTGATCAGAACCTCGCGGGGCGCTCATTATCTCTTCAAACTGCCCGGACCACTCTCCGCGGCCCTCGCCGCTTTGAGCAAGCAGCAGGGGACGACACTCTTCATGACCCTGCTCGCTGCCTTTGCGGTCCTGCTCCGGCGCTATAGCGGACAGGACGATCTCGTCATCGGTACCCCGATCGCGAACCGCAGGCACAGCGAGCTCGCCGGGCTGATCGGCTGCTTTGCCAATACCCTCGCCCTGCGTACCTCACCCGCCGAGACACTCCGCTTCACTGACTTCTTGCAGCACGTGCGCGAAGTTTGCCTGCAAGCCTACGCTCACCAGGATCTTCCTTTTGAGAAACTGGTGGAAGAGCTTTCTCCCGAGCGCACGCTGAGCCACGCTCCCCTGTTTCAGGTGATGTTCGAACTGCAAAACGCTTCCAGCGCCGTCCTGGATCTACCCGGCCTGCAACTCCAGAAGCTCACTATCGAAAGCGGGACAGCCAAGTTCGATCTGCTGCTCTCCGTGGGAGAAACCGCGCAAGGGCTTGAGGCAGCCCTGGAATACAGCGCCGACCTGTTTGAAGAAGCAACCATACGCCGCATGGCCACGCACTGGCAGAACCTGCTCACAGCCATCGTACATGACCCGGCACGACAACTCGCGGACTTCCCTTTGTTGAGCAGCGACGAGCGCGAGCAACAGTTTATCGCCTGGAACGGCTCAGATCAGCCTTATCCCTATGACCTGGCCTTCTCCCGGCTCTTTGAAGCGCAGGTCGAGCGAACTCCCGAGGCCATCGCTGTCTCGTACGCGGAGGAGCACCTGACCTACCAGGAATTAAATCGACGCGCCAATTGCCTGGCGACCAGCCTGCGCGGGCTCGGCGTAGGACCAGAGGTGCTGGTCGCCCTGCTGGGCGAGAGAACAAGCGATTTCTTGCTGGCCATCCTGGCCATCTTTAAAGCCGGAGGGGCCTATCTTCCACTTGACCCGCTCCACCCCCCTGAGCGGCTGCACCAGGTCCTTGGGCGCAGCGGCTGTACGCTGCTGCTGGTAGGGGATGGGATAGCGGCGGCAGATTTACAGGAGCTTCGCCATTTACTGGCAGACAGTCCTCCTGCCGTCCTTTCCCTCGCTTCACTGCTGCGCCAACCAGCCGCGGAAGCCAACCTCCCGCTTCGCCAGACGGCGCGGCACCTGGCCTATGTGATCTATACCTCGGGCTCGACCGGCGTTCCGAAGGGCGTAATGGTCGAGCAAAGAGGCATGATCAACCACCTGTATGCCAAGATCTCTGACCTGCATCTGAGCGAAACTGACACAGTGGCCCAGACAGCTTCTCAATGCTTTGATATTTCTGTCTGGCAATTTCTGGCGATCCTGCTGGCCGGTGGACGTGTACAGATCTACCCGGACGCCGTGATACACGATCTCACGCAATTCCTCCCACAGATTGAGCAGCACAGGATCACGATCCTTGAAACGGTGCCATCGTTCCTGCGAGCCATGGTCGAGGCTATAGAAACGGGAGGAATGAACCATGCACACCTGGCATATTTGCGCAGAATGATCCCCACTGGCGAAGCCCTGCCTCCTCAGCTTTGCGCTCG
>DASVMX010000565.1:0-2575 GCA_036384215.1 Ktedonobacteraceae bacterium
GCCCTGACCCTTTGAGCACGCCTACGCTCGCGTCGCTGTTCAGACCGAGCACCAGGAATTCGCCCAGCTCGCGGGCTTCCTGCAAATAGCGTATGTGGCCAAGGTGTAGCAGATCAAAGCAGCCATTGGTGAAGACGCCGCGTTCACCGTTTGCCTGGCGGCGCGTAACTTCGGCGGCCAGGCGCTCTCTCGACAAAATTTTTGTGCTGGTGAGTGTCTTATTCATAAAAAGCTTCCATTAATTCTTGTGGCGTATTGCTGGCGCAGCCCAGGCGGCGCACAACCAGCGCGGCGGCGGCATTGGCCAGGTACGCAGCTTCGGCAAAGCTGGCCCCTGCAGTCAATGCCAGGGTAAAGGTGGCCGCGACGGTGTCACCCGCGCCGTTGGTGTCGAAAACTTCGCTGGAGTGGTGATCGAGCGGGAAGATCGGCAGGTGCAGCGCTTCCCCGTTGGCGACGAACAGGCTCATGCCTTCGCTGCCGCGTGTAATCAGAATGCTCTGCGCGTTCGTGGAAGCCAGCAAACGGCGAGCCGCTTCGTTCAGATCGTTCTCGTTGTGGATCGTCAGACCAGCCGCCAGTTCGGCCTCTGGCTGATTTGGCGTCAGCGCAGTCACACCCTGGAAGCGCGCGAGCTTGCCGTGCGAATCCGCGATAATGACTTTGCCCAGTTGACGAGCCAGCGGCAGGCAGCATTCGAGCACCGCCGGACTGATCATGCCGTTCTCATAGTCCGAGAGCATCACCGCGTCCACGCCGGGTAGAGCATGCTGAATATACTCAACAATTTTTCCACGACTCGGCTCCCCCACCTCGGAGGTGTCCACCCGGTCCACGCGCACGATATGCTGCTGTACTATCTGCGCGCTACCCGCCAGAATCCGCGTCTTGGTCGAGGTCGGACGCCCGGGGTCGCTGATCAGTCCTTCCTGGTGCATCCCCAGATTATCAAGGGCGCTGCGCAGACGCTGGCCCGGCAGGTCGTTCCCCACCACGCCAGCCAGGAGTACCTCTGCCCCCAGCGTGCGCGCATTGACCGCGACGTTGGTTGCACCTCCAGGTATAGTACGTTCCTCGTTCAATTCCAGAATCAGCACCGGCGCTTCACGAGAGATACGAGCTGGATTGCCAATCAGATACTCGTCAGCCACCATGTCGCCGATGACCAGCACTTTTTTGCCAGCAAAACCAGAGATTAGGGACCGAATACGTTCCTCGACTATATGAAATTTCGCCTCAGTTGCCATGCCGCGCACGTCCTTTCAGTACCACGCGCAGCGCGAAACGCGGCAGCGCCAGCATTCTGCGCCAGCGCCACGGCTCGCGATAAAGCCGGTAGAGCCATTCCAGGCCCAGCCGCTGCATCAAATGGGGCGCGCGTCTCTGGCGGCCCGAAATAAAGTCATAGGCGCCGCCTACTCCCACGGCCAGGGCCACGGGCAGGCGCGCAAGATTGCGATAAATCCATAGATCCTGCGCGGGCGCTCCATAGGCCACGCACAGCACATCGGCCCGCGCGGCGCGCACGCGTTCGATAATTTCGTCCTCTTCCGCTAGCGCGGGTGTGCCGGCGTATGTCCCGGCGATTTGTAAACCCGGCGCCAGGCTTTGCAAGCGAGCCGCGGCCTCCTCGGCTATACCAGGAGCCGCGCCCAGCAGGTAGATCCGATAGCCCGCGCTCGCGCTGCGCGTGGCCAGGGCAACCAGCGTGTCAACGCCGGTAATGCGCTCAGGGGTAGCCGCCCGCAGATAGCGCGTAGCCCAGACCACGCCCACCCCATCGGCCACGACAAGCGTGGCCGCGTTGATGGCCGCGCGGAAAGCGTCGTCGCGCTGGGCCGCCATAACAAATTCAGGGTTGACCGTAATTAATTGCTGGCAGGGCAATTGATCCCCGGAGGCACGCCGGCGCGCGATAATCTCCATCATGCGCCCCAGAACCTGCTCCTTTGAAACCCGGTCAACTCGCACCCCCAGCACGTAGATCGACTCAGGTGCGTTCTGTCGCTCCGCCATTGATAGTTGTGTTGACATATGCTTATTCCACAAAATACAGAAAGCTCTTACCAGTTCATTATCTCAATTTCAGAGTCAGTCACCAGAAGATCCGGGCGCGTCTCCTCAATATAGCGACGCACGTGATTCAGTACTTCTTCAACATGCTGGCGGCTGTTGCTGACGCAGCTCATGCCCAGCTTCGCAATCTGCCAGCGCTCGTTCTCGTCAACTTCGGCAATAGCAATCTCAAAGCGCTGGCGCACACGCGCCATCACCGATGTGATCACCTGCCGCTTGTCCTTCAACGAATGGCTTTCCGGCAAATGCAGGGTTATTTCAGCGACACCTACAATCATGGGCCTGGTGCAAAACCACTTGACCTTTTCGGCTTTTTCAGATATCCCCCTCCAGGGCGCGGGCTGTCTGGTCAAGACTGAATGCCGATCCGCTTGAGGATACTGAATTAGTATAACATAGCCAGTCGGCCTGTAAATATGCGCGGCAAATAGTCCCAGAAGAGATTTCTCACCCGCCCACCCACCTCTTTTCCTCTCCACAAAACGAGTTCCCCTCGGCG
>DASVMX010000566.1:0-11206 GCA_036384215.1 Ktedonobacteraceae bacterium
ACCTTGTTCCATCGGCGCTTCTCTCATTGAGCTATTGCGGACAGAGGAAAGAGGAAAGAGAGAACTAAAATTTCGCTACCATATAATACTTATCTCCTATCTTTTTGCGAGTAACTTTCGCAAAGGAATAATTGAATGGGAGGAAGTGTTGTTGAGAGTGGTGATTACAATATCTTACATCTCGATGGGAGAGGGAAGCATCTTCTCTCCATCGTCAGGAAATAAGAGGAGTATATTAAATATGGCAGACCTTAATGACTGGAACAGGCAAATTATTGAAGAGTTTCGTACCAACGAGGGCAAGGTTGGCGGGCCATTCGAGGGAGCGACGTTGCTGTTGTTGACCACCACGGGCGCGAAGAGCGGACAGCCGCGTATTGCGCCGCTGGCGTATTTGCCAGATGGTGAACGGGTCTTTGTCTTCGCTTCAAAAGGCGGTGCGCCGACAAATCCCGACTGGTATCATAACCTGGTAGTGAATCCGGTGGCCACGGTCGAGGTGGGTACGAAAAAATTCCAGGCCACGGCGCGAGTTCTGGAAGAAGCGGAACGCGCCGAGGTCTACGCCCGCCAGGTCAAACGCATGCCTGGCTTCGGTGACTACGAGAAGAAGACCAGCAGAAAAATCCCGGTTGTTGAGCTTGTACGTAAGAACGGTTAAAATACCATACAGCAAACAGTTCTGCCGGTAGGAGCGAAGCGACGGTCTTGCTAAAACACTTTAGACGTTTTAGCAAGACCGTCGCTTCGCTCCTACCGGCAGAACTGTTTAGCGGCGATGATGGCCCCAGACTGCCGGGTTGACCAGGTTGGTGGGGCGTTCGCCGCGCAGTACGTTGGCGATCTGTTCGCAGATCATAACCTGCATACGCGAGACGCTGGCCCCGGTGTAAGAGCCAATGTGAGGTGTACAGATGGTATTGGGCAGCGCGAAAAGCGGATGGCTAGCCGGTGGCGGTTCTGGGTCGAAGACATCCAGGGCCGCGCCCGCCAGGTGGCCTGAGCACAAAGCATCCAGCAGAGCGGCTTCGTCGATCAGGGCGCCGCGCGAAACGTTGACAACGTAGCTGCCGCGCGGCAGCAGGCTCAGCATTTCAGCGTTCAACAGCCGATAGGTCTCCGGGGTAGAAGGACAGTGCAGAGAGATCACCCGGGCGCGTGGCAGCAATTCCGCGAGGGAGGGCACCAGTTCCACTCCCAGTTCTCTGGCCTTCTCAGGCGCAAGAAAAGGATCAAAAGCCATCACCTGCATTCCCAGTACCCGCGCGATAGTCGCCACGCGGCTGCCGATGCGTCCCAGACCAATCAGTCCCAGGACGATCCCGGCGACTTCAACGCCAGGGGAGACCTGCCCCGGTCCCACGCCGGGCTGGCCGGAACGCATCAGACGGTCTCCTACGCTGACTTGCTTGCACAGATTGAGGAGAAGCGCGACAGCGTGTTCCGCGGTGGATTCGGTTGGTCCATCGGGCGTATTCAGGACCAGAATACCGCGCTGGGTAGCTGCCTCAAGGTCAATGGCGTCCACGCCTATACCCGGACGAGCAACCATGCGCAAACGCGCGCCAAGGCAGTCCATCACCGCGCCTGTAATCTGCGTTCCGCCCGCGACAATGATCGCGTCGGCCTCCGCCGCCTCCGCGTACCACTCGCTGCGCTCTCCCACGCGGCTGGCGATCACATCCGCCAGGCCCGCGAGAACCGCCAGCGCTTCGGGCCGCAGCTTTCCCCCGGTCCATACCTGTGCCATGCTTGACCTCCCTTTCTGGCATGAACTGGATTACTTCTCACCTTGAGCAAGACGCAACTGCTGCGCCGCGCCCGCGATCATGCAACTGATATCTGTCGTCACACTGACCATCTGAAAACCCTGGCTGACCCGGCGAGCAGCCGCCTCTCCACCGCCGCTAAAAATACCCAGAGCCACACCATGCTTGCGCGCGCTTTCCTGAATACGCTCCAGGGCCAGCACAAACTCGGGCTCATCTCCGTCGCTGCTGGGCGTAAGACCGAGCTGCGCGTGCAGGTCGTTGGGGCCAACAAAGGCGGCATCTATCCCCGGCACGGAGAGAATCTCGTCGAGATTTTCCAGCGCCTGTACGCTCTCGATTTGTACCGCCACCAGGATCTCCTGGTCAGCGGCTCGCGCGTATTCAGACCAGTTCGCGATACCAAAACTGTAGGGTCCAAACGCGCCCCCGATGCTGCGCAGACCCAGCGGCGGATATTTTGAGTACTCGATTACTCGCTCAGCCTCCGCGCGCGTATTCACCATCGGCACTACAATGCCCCAGGCACCGGCGTCCAGTGCCCATTTGAACCACTCTACGCTTAATGTGGGCACACGGACAAAAGGCGCGCTGGTGCTGGCATCGGCGATAGCGCCAAGCATATCGGCCATCAGCGCGGGATTTTGCGCGCTATGCTCCATATCAACCAGCAGCCAGTCAAAACCCAGTCGCGCCATTATCCTCGCCGCAGGCACGCCGGGCAGACTCAGCCACGCTCCCAATGACGGTTCACCCCGCTTGAGTTTCGCTTTTACTTCGTTTGTGCGCATCTCTTCCTGTCCTTTCTATCGTCGCTCTTCCTGGGAAAATAGCTCCCACCCTGTATTATGCCATCCCAAAAAGAGACAGGGCAACCAGCAAGCCTCGTTGTCGCGAGAGTTTCAACAAGAACTCCCCAACTTTTCCCGCCTCTTCCATTTTATGGCAAAGTAATGATATCATATATACCATAAGTTTCTTTGTGTGTCGTATAATATCTGCCGTATCACATCTCAAGAAACCAGGAAGTATCAGACAAAGTCATAGAAGGAGAAAGCATCGTGAAACCCACCCCTCCAGCGCTGCCAGGAGCGCCCTTTGTAGGAAATACATTACAATTTATGAAAGACCGGGATGGCCTGCTCCGGCGAGGCTTTGAGTTACTTGGACCGATCTTCTCGATCAAACTGGCTGGCAAAAACGCGGCGGTCTTGATTGGGCCGGATTACCACCAGATGTTTTTCAGTGAAACCGACAAAAAGCTGAGTATGCATAAGTCCTATCGCTTTCTGACCGCTGCCTTTGGCGAAGTTGGTTTTGCCGGACCACCGGAAGTGTATACCGCGCAGCGCTCGATTCTGCACAGTCCCTTCAAGGGGGAAAAGGCAGTAAAATCTATCCAGGTCATGCAAACCGAGGTCCAGCAATGGCTTGACTCGCTCGGTGAGCAAGGGGAAATAGAACTGGTCGGCGAGGTGGCCAGACTGGTGCAAAACGTGGCCTCTCACGCGCTGATGGGCCAGGCCTTTCGCGAACAGGCCGGGCGCGAGTTCTGGGATCTCTACCTGATCCTGGGCCAATCGCTTGACGCTATGCTGCCACCCAATCTACCCTTGCCCAAGTTTATTCGCCGGGACAAGGCCAAAAACAAACTGCGCGCGATGCTGCGGCCTATCCTGGTCGAGCGGCGCGCCCACCCTGAGCAGTACGAAGACTTCCTGCAAGACTTCGTGAACGCTCGTTACAAAGATGGCAGCCCGGTCGATGACGAAACAATCCTCTCGTTGATTCTTGGGCTCATGTTTGCCGGACACGAAACGACGGTGGGCCAGGCCTCCTGGACTATCATTGAACTGCTCCAGCATACGGAGTATCTCGAACTGGTGCAAAAGGAACTCGCCAGCCATCTCGCTCCCGGCCAGACCATTGACGCGAAAGCACTCAGTTCGCTTGAGCACGTCTTCTGGGCTGTGCAAGAGACAACGCGCATCCATCCCTCCGCCGACATGCTCTGGCGGCGCGCGGAAGAAGACATCGACCTGGGCGAATATTGCATTCCCAAAGACTGGAACCTGATGGTCAGCCCCGGCATCGCGCAGCAATTGCCCGATCTTTTCGCTGAGCCTCAGCAGTTCGATCCGCTGCGCTTCTCGCCCGACCGCAAAGAGGATCGCCAGCACCGTTTCGCGATCATTGGCTTCGGCGGCGGACTCCACAAATGCGCTGGCATGAACTTCGCCAACAACGAAATGATGATGATCTCCTCGCTTCTTATCCAGCAGTTCGACCTGGAACTCGTCACCAATAATCCTCAGCCCACCCGCGATATGGGCGCCAGCCGTCCCGAAAAGACCATCGTGCGCTACCGGCGCAGGTCAGACGTGGCTCCTGACAGCACAGAACAGTCTGCCACCGCCACTGCCTGCCCCTACCACGCCATCAAAAGTGCTGTCTGATGAGCGCAATTTGAGATGAGCGGCTTCTATGTCATGTCCATTTCCGCTTTTCCGGCAAACAATAAGAAGATATATATAACAGATACTTGCGAAATGCAAGCCATTTTACAGAAGACAAAAATGAAGGAGAATGAACATGAGCCAACTGGTAAGCGTAAGCCGCACTTCCTCGACATCTCGCAAATTGACAACCGTTACCCTCTGGACGGTTCAGATCTTATTAGCCTTGATCTTCCTCTTCGCTGGCGGTATGAAGCTGATTGTGCCAACTGAGGTGATGGTGGCACAGATGCCGCTGAAGGTTTCCGGGCTGTTTATTCATTTTGTCGGCGTGTGTGAGGTAGCTGGTGCGCTCGGATTGGTACTGCCCGGACTGACGCGTATTTGGCGGGTCTTGACGCCACTGGCCGCCGCGGCTCTGGTCGTAGAGATGGTTGGAGCAACGATATATACCCTGTTGGGGGGTGGTGGCGTCAGCGCGGTGTTCCCGCTGGTAGTCGGATTGCTCTGTGCGGTAGTTGTCTACAATCGCCGCTCCTACCTCTCCAGGGATTAACCTGGCAAGCCTTCAAGCAAGCGCAGCACTACTGGTGACTACCAGTAGTGCTGCGCTTGCTTGAAGGCTTGCCTTTTTCTCGTTCGCTAACTGCTATTTTCATGATACGTGGTGTAGCTCCTACATGAGAGTCTTGGGCGAAGAGTGAACCAAAACGTGAAACGAACGTGGAGAGAACAAACGTGAAAAAAGCAATACCTCCTGAAGTCTTGATCCAAGAGAAAGGAAAATTATATGGCCAATCTTCCAGAGTTAGCTGAGCGCGATCCTTTCGCGACGAAAGTCATTTTAATGGTAGAAGATGACCCGGATCTTTCCAAAATGCTCAAAGGCATGCTAGAGATATTTGTCTCCTATCAAGTGATACATGCGGCGGATGCCTCTCAGGCCTTGAATATTGTGCAAAGCGTGCAACCAGATCTTTTTCTTTTTGATTATCGGCTTCCAGATATAGATGGCCTTGAACTCTACCAGAAACTTCACGACTCGAAGGAGTTTGCGACTATTCCTGTGCTGTTTCTGAGCGCGCATGCCCCAAAAGATCTTCTTGAAAAACGGCATCTTCCTTATATGAGCAAGCCGTTTGAGATAGATGCTTTATTGCAAAAAGTTGATAGGCTTCTCTCCAGGTAAGCCGTTTGGAAAGAAAATACCTTGTAAAAGGTTGATAAGCTGGGTGACGCTAGCTACACGCTGCGAAAAATATGATTTTCACCTGTCCACCGGTCAGGGGTGTTCTACCACACTTTAGAGGACAATAGCCTGTTCCCAGTCAACAGGGCCATAGGTGCGCAGCCAGGCGGCGAGGTCCGTGGGCAGGGGGGATGTGAAGATGCGCGGGCGGTTGGTGGGATAGTCGCGCAGGGTGAGACTATGGGCGTGCAGGAACTGGCGCGTGAGCTGTGCGGCGGGGCTGCTGGTTGCGGCTGGGGAAGCATAGGTGGGGTCGCCAACGAGGGCGTAGCCGGCAGCGGCGAGATGCGCGCGAATCTGGTGGGTGCGCCCGGTAATCGGCTGCACCTCAACCAGCGCGTATTCATCCCAGGCGGCAAGGATACGCACGTGGGTGCGCGCTTGTTGTCCATCTGGCCCGACAATGCAGCGACGGCGGTCATCTGGATCGCGCTGAAGCGCGCCATCAAGCAAAAGCGTGGAGCCAGCGTAGAGCGCGAGATCCAGCAGCTGACCTGGTGGCGTTTCCCCTTCCAGTAAACTGGCGAGCGTGATGGTGAAGGGTGCGCGCGGCTGTGCCCAGGAAGGGGCTGCGCGGCGGGCCACGGCCAAATAAGTCTTGGTGATGGTATGTGAGATGAACTGGCGCGCGAGATGCTGGCAGGCCAGGCCAGTCAGCGCCAGCGCCAGCACGCCGGAGGTGTCCTTATCCAGACGATGGAGCAAGATGGGACGATCCAACTGGCCCTCTTCGCGCTGGATCTTTGCCAGGCGCTTCTCGCGCAACATCTGGCGGATTTCCTCAGGTGCGTGCTCCCAACCGGGTTTATCTGGCAAAATGGGCGGGGACCAGCCGTCGTGCCCCCGCCGCGCCAGGTCATCCAGCAAAAGATCCCACAATGTGCCCTCCGTGTGCTTATAGGTGGGATGAACAACCAGCCCGGCGGGTTTGTCTACAATCAAGAGATGATGATCCTGGTAAATAACTGCGATGTTGCTTTGCTCCATGTAGCCAAGTATAGGAGAGCCTGTCGTATTCGTCAAGCACTCTACGTGAGGAGACGCCCCTGCGCGGCTTAGCAGCGGCGTCTCCTCACAAAAAAGCTGATCTCTCCCCCTTTTCAGACGTGGTAAAATAAGAGCAACTCTGGCGAGATTGCCTTTGCTCATGATCCGGCATATGTTGAGGTAGATACTGATGACATTTATTGAATATTCGCAAGAACTGGAGTTGCATAATCCCGTTCTGGTCGCCGCGTTTGGAGGGTGGAACGACGCTGCGGATGCCGCGACTACCGCGCTCAAATTTCTCATTGAGCGCTGGAAACCCCAGCGTTTTGCAGATATCGATGGGGAGGACTTTTTTCTTTATACTGAAACCCGCCCAACTGTTCAGTTTACCAAAGGTCAATTGCGCAAGCTGGTCTGGCCTGGTGGCCGCTTCCTTGCCCATACCGGCGACCCGAAGCTGGATCATGATATCGTGCTCTACCTGGGACCAGAGCCGCAGTTGCGCTGGAAAACGTTCGCGCGCGAGTTTCTGGGGGTCTGCAAACATCTCAATATTTCTGAAGTGCTGTTATTAGGCGCATTCCTGGCGAATATCCCCCATTCCGCTACCGTGCCAATTACTGGCTCGGCCTCGAATCCTGAACTGATCGAGCGCCTGGGTGAGCTGGACGTGCGCGATTCGCGCTACGAAGGCCCAACTGGCATGGTTGGGGTCATCCAGGAAACGCTCAACCAGGCAAGTATTCCCACGGCAAGTCTGTGGGCCGCTGCGCCTCATTACCTGGCCGCGACTCCAAATATCAAGGTGACCGCCGCTCTGCTGACCTATCTTAATACCTTCCTGAATGTTGACCTGGACCTCCAGGAGATTCAGTCAGACGCGGTGCGCTTTGAGGAACAGATTACGATCCTGGTTGAACGCGACCCTGAGGCGCGTGAGTATGTGCGTAAGCTGGAAAAGCAGGTAGAGGAGGAGGAGGAGAAAGAAGAGGAGAATGATGACGAAGACGACGAAGACGAGGATGATGATAGCGATATGGTCATCCACCCGGACCGTGTGGCCAGCACTGGCCCCCTGCCCAGCGCCGATTCACTGATCCGTAGTGTAGAAGAATTGCTGCGCCAGCAGCGCGAACAACAACAGCAAGATTTTGACGAGGATGATGATAACTGATGACGAATGTGCCGCTTTATTCTCTGGAAGATGTGCTTCACCCGCGCTCTGTCGCCATTCTAGGCGCCTCGCGCGCTTCACATAAATGGGGCAATGTCGCAGCCAAACAATTGATCGCCGGTGGCTTCCCCGGCGATATTTATCTGATCAATCCATCGGTCCCCGAGGTTTTGGGCCGGCAGACCTATCCCAATGTGCGCGATGTGCCTGGCCACGTGGACATGGCGATTATCGCGACCGCGTTCAATTACGTCGAAAGCTCGGTTGACGACTGTATTGCTAAAGGCGTGAAGGGGATTGTGATTATTACCGCTGGCTTTAGCGAGACTGGACCCGAGGGGCGTAAACGCGAGGAGGCGCTGGTGGCACGCTGCCGCGAGCAGGGAATTCGCGTCATTGGCAGCAATTGTATGGGCCTCTATGTGCATGGCTCCAAGCTTAACGCGCTGGGTATGATCTTCCCTCTGCCAATTGGTCCTATCGGCCTGGTTTCGCAGAGCGGTAACCTGGGCATGTATTTCTATGCACAGGCCCACCTGGATGGACTGGGTTTTAATACGTTCTTGAGCGTGGGCAATGCCGCTGACGTGCGCCTGCCCGAATACATTCAATACCTGGCTGATGATCCAGAGACAAAGGTTATCGCCTCGTATATCGAGGCTATCGACGAGGCTACGCTGCAAGATGTTACCCGCGAAATGCGCGAGCGCGGCAATTATAAGCCGGTGGTAATCTTCCTGAGTGGAGCAACCGAGGTGGGGGTGCGCGCCTCCCTGGCCCACACGGGCACAATCTCGCAGGTGCGGCCAGACCATGACATCAGTCTGCGCGGCAGCGGTCTGGTACGCGTGCTGCGCTCCGACGAGCTTTTCCCCGTGGCCCGGGCTCTGGCAACTCAGCCACCGACGCCACGAGGCGGTGGGCGCATCGCGATTGTCAGTGATGGCGGCGGCAGCGGGGTCGCCAGCGGTGATGCTGCGGTGCGCGCGGGCCTGGAAATCCCCCTCTTGAGCAACAACACCCAGCGAGAATTACGCAAACTCATGCCCGCCCGCGCTACCTCTACCAATCCCATCGATGTTGCCGGGGCCGCTGACGAAGATCCACTCTCCTTTGCCTGGCTTACTGAGGTCTGTCTGAAAGATCACGCTGTCGATGGCGTGATCATTACCGGCCTGTTCGGTGGTTACCGCTGGCTACTCTCTGAGGACTTCGGCTCTCGCGAAGAAGCCGCAGCGCGTGAACTGGGTCGCCTGGTGCGCGAGCACCGGAAACCCGTCATTGTTCAGACCATCTATGCCCGCCACGATATTCCCGCGCTCAAAATCCTGCGCGAAGAAGGTGTGCCCTACTACGAATCCATCGAAATTTCCTGCCGCGCTATGTCTGCGCTGGCAGAAATCGGACAATTTCTGGCACGATAACATCTGGATACATATTCATGGGTGGAATAGCTTCTCCCCGTGAATATGGTGGTAAAGTTTCTTGGTTGTATATTTTATGGCTATAGGAAAGATATGACATGGCTATCGATGCAATGTTCACAACATTCCCAGTTTTCACTACCAAACGATTGCGGTTGCGACAGATTCAGTTGGATGACGCGGACGATCTTTTCACCACATTCTCAGATGAAGAGGTCATGGAGTTTTATGGTCACCTGCCCCACAAAAGCGTGGAGGATTCGCGTGAACTGATTCGCCAGCAGCACAAGTGGTACGCCCAACACGAGGGTATTCGCTGGGGTATTACACTCAAGGGTGATGATAAAGTTATCGGCTCGTGCGGCTTCTACCTGTTTGACATGGAATCACGACATGCTGAAACTGGCTACGAATTGAACCGCGCCTACTGGCGTCAGGGCATCGTCAGCGAAGCTATGTCGGCCATTCTCAACTACGCCTTCAACGAACTGGAACTACTGCGCATCGAAGCGGTTGTCGATGACGTCAACGAGCGCTCCAAAGGCATGCTGCGCAAACTCGGCTTCACCCACGAAGGTACCCTGCGCAAACGCTTCTATTTCCGTGGGCGCCTCCTTGACGAGCATTTCTTCGGTCTCTTAAAGGACGAGTGGCAGCCTCCCAACTCTTCGGCAGTTCAATAGTGCAAGCAGTGGTTGTCTTGCCGCTATTCTATGGACCTGAGCAATGTTTCTATACCTCACCGCGCGATAGCACTTCAACCATGCCGCGCGCGGTGATGGCGTTGATTTCGGCGGGCACGGGCTGCGGGCCAGAAAGGAGTTCGCGATGGTGGGCAACAAGATAAGCAAGGGATTGGGCCTGGAGCGCGAAGCCAAGGTCCATGGTTTCTATAGGGTTGCCGCCGCCACCTGCCAGGTTGAGCATTTCTCCTTTAGCCAGCAAGGTGATCTGTCTACCGTCCACGAGAGTGAACAGTTCAACCCACTCGCGGAAGTGTTCTACTTTGCTAGCCTGGCTTCTAAGGTAAGCGAGGTCGATCTCCCAGGAGAAATGACCGGCGTTGCCCAGAATGGCTCCGTCTGGTAGCTGATCGATGGCGGTAGCGGGAATGGCGCCTGCCCGGCCAGTCGCGGTGAAAAAGACCTCGCCGATGCGCAGAGCTTCCACCAGTTCCACGACGCGCATGCCATCGAGAACAGCCTCAAGCGCACGAATGGGATCTGGCTCAATGACCACGACATGCCCACCAAGCTTACGCAGGTTGCGAGCGATGCCGCGGCCCACCGAGCCATAGCCGAAAACCACAAAGCGGCGAGACTGCACCAGTAAATTCGTCTCACGCATAAAGCCCTCGATGATGGTTGGTCCGACGCCGTGTTCGTTCTCGATGATCAGCTTGAGCGGGCTATCGTTAATGACTATGACGGGGAATGCCACACCGCCACTTAATTCGCCGCGCAGGCGGTTGGCGCCGGTTGTGGTCTCTTCCGTCCCGGCAATCACCCGTCCCAGGCCGGGATTAGCCAGGTATTCCGCCACCAGGTCAGCCCCGTTATCCAGCAGTAAATGAGGATTATGTGTCATCACCTGGCGAATATTCTCCCGGTGCTGGGAACTATCATCCTCCTGTCGCCCGTATACAATTATGCCAGCATGTCTGAGCGCGGCCACAACATCGTTTTTTGTCGTCCCCGGACTCCCCGTAATCACCACCTGCGCGCCCCCGGCCTGCAAAACAGAGCAGAGCACAGCAGTCTTCGGCTCAACGTGCAGACACATGCCAATCGTCAGCCCCGCAAACGGTTGTGTCTCGCGAAAATGCGCCCGCAAACGCCCCAGCAGGCGCTGATGCATCTCCGCCCAGCGAATCTTCTGCTGACCCTGTACAACTAATGAATCGAAGGACGTCTCCTGTGGCTGATTATCGGTCATGAGATGAGCCTTTCTATGCAAGTGTGTTGAAAATAAACGTCAGCAGACCGGAGATCTTCGGTCTGGCGAACAGGACGTTCCGGTTATGTGAGACTGTATCACGCGCCATTTTGCACCGTCAAGCCGCCACTCAACTATACACATACGCTGCTTCCCAGCCTGATTGATTGTCTGGCCAGGTTGAACAGGGCAAGTCCCTTCCAACAAAG
>DASVMX010000567.1:0-6095 GCA_036384215.1 Ktedonobacteraceae bacterium
ATCCCCGGCGAAAGCCTGGAGGAGCGCCTGCTCAAGCTGCTCAGACCCCTGCCGGAACGCGAGGTCATCGGGCATATGAACACCCTGCTCAACATTCTGGTCGCCCTGGAACAGATGAGGCCGCCCGTGCGCCATTACGACATCTCGCCAGCCAACATCATCATCGAACAGAAGCGCGAGCGCGCCATTCTGACCGGCTTCCAACTGCCCGCGCCCCCTCCCGAAAAGCCCGATTCGCTGGTTCGCCATCGCACCACGCGCAAAATCGCCATCTCACCTTACCTGCCGCTCAAAGATCCGTACTACGACCAGCGCACCTGCATCTACACACTCGCTGCCAGCATGCACCACATGCTGACCAACAACCCGCCCCCGCACTATCCCACCTATCCACCAGTGCGCGTGCTCAACTCCGACGTCTCCCCCGAGCTCGAACGCATCCTCAGCCTTGCCCTCATGGAAGATGTCTCCGCCCGCTACCAGAGCTACGCCGACATCCAGCGTGACCTCAAAAAGCTGCTCTAACTATTTAGCATCTTTTAAAAAGTACACTATTGAAAACATTTGCATATGTGTGTATAATGTACAGAGGTAATGCTGAACGAGTTCTCACCCAATCTATCACATTGAAACGGCAAAAAGTCGGCTTTTGAATAACCGCAGAAGGAGGCATGGTATAATATGATCGCGACAGCGCAATATGTCACACCAGAAAGGCGAGACACCTTGACTATGACGAGTGACAAGAAGGAGATACCTATGGTTATGCCTGCCGATTGGGTAGCGGGTCCGCGCCAGGGCAAATGGACCTATGAGAGGTACGCAGCACTACCCGATGATGGTCATCGTTACGAAGTTGTGCAAGGAGTGTTGATGATGTCGCCAGCCCCGGAGATAGCCCACCAGAGAGTAGTTCAACGAATTAGCCGCTACCTGGATGAACAAATTTTCTCGACAAAACGCGGCGAAGTGCTTCCTGGCCCAACAGATGTCGTTCTTTCACAAAAAAAAGTTGTCCAGCCTGATTTAGCAGTGCTGCTCAATCAGCGCCATGAACGTTTGAAAAAACAATACGTCGAGGGGGCTCCTGATCTGGTCGTCGAGGTCATTTCTCCCAGCACCGCGACATATGACAGGCTGGTAAAATACGCCCTTTATGCCGAAAGTGGTGTCTCTGAATACTGGCTGGTCGACCCTGCCGAGCAAAGTATCGAAGTCTTTGTGCTCGAAGTTGGCGCATATCGTTCGCTGGGCGTGTTCCGCGGCGAACAGATCGAGCGATCACAGTTCATCCCCAATGAAACAGTAGCGGCTGCACGCTTCTTTGACCCGGGCTGGAAAACAATGTAAAAGCAGACCGGGAAACTGCTGTTTCCTGGCCTGCTTTGTGATGTACGTTAGCCGCGCTGATCGACGGGTACATAGTGAACATTTTTGGGGCCGATATATTCGGCGCGCGGACGAATCAGGCGGTTATTGTCGTATTGTTCGAGTACATGCGAGGTCCAGCCGGTGATGCGGCTGCTGGCAAAGATGGGGGTGTCGAGATCGATGGGAATGCCCATCATGTAGTAGACGGAGGCAGAGTAGAAATCGACATTGGCGTTCAAGCCTTTGTGCTCTTTGATGTAGGCCTCGATGCGGCGCGACATCTCGTACCAGCGGCTGTCGCCAGTGCGTTTGCCCAGTTCTTCGGACATCTTGCGCAGATGGGTCGCGCGCGGATCTTCGGTCTTATAGACGCGATGGCCAAAGCCCATAATGCGCTCTTTGCGCTCCAGCGCTCCCTGGAGATAGGTCTCAGTCTGGTTGACATTGTTGATGCGCAGCAGCATACGCATGACCTGCTCGTTGGCGCCGCCGTGTAGCGGACCGGAAAGCGCGCCGATGGCCGAGGTAATCGCGGCATACATCCCCGCCAGCGTGCCAGCGGTCACGCGGGCAGCGAAGGTTGAGGCGTTGAGTTCATGGTCGGCGTGCAAAGTGAGCACCGCGTCCAGCATCTTCGCGACCACGGGATCGGGCATCTCGCCCCGCAGCATATACAGGAAGTTGGTCGCGTGACCGCCATCCGTCAGAGGAGTCACCGGCTCATTGCCATTGCGCAGGCGATCCCAGGACGCGACAATCGTCGGAATCACAGCGGTCAGACGAATAGCGCGTTGACGATTGGCGGCGGGGGATTTGTCATCGGGATTGGGATCGAACATAGCTAGGGCGGAAACGATGGTACGTAAGACATCCATGGGCGTCGAGGACGCGGGCAGCAGGCGCATAAACTCACTCACTGGTCCGGGCAGAGAGCGCGCCTCCCGGAGCTGCGCGGTTACCTCGTCAAGCTGGGAACGCGTGGGCAGGGTACCATGCCAGAGAAGATAGGCAGTCTCCTCAAAGCTGGCGTGATTCGCCAGATCATGGATATCCACGCCGAAATACGTAAGTTTCCCCAGTCTGCCGTCCAGATCGCAAATATGCGAGTGTGCCGCTACGATATCTTCAAGTCCATCAGTGGTGGTAGGCATAGATTTCCTCCAAAGAATGACGCTTCGTCGAATGATGGGCAGTGCGGGTCGGCATCCAGCGCTAGAGCGGGTCACGGAACTGTCGCTTCCCCGGCGAAGCTGACAACTTTCTCCACAACAAGTAGATTGCTGTTCTGTAAACTATTATAGCCATGCCAGACTCCAAAGATCAAGATAACTGGCTAACGTTCTCACATACGTTGAGATCATCTTTGCATACCTGTGAATACAGGCAGTAAAGATGAGCAAGGTAAGAAAAAGAAATGATGCATCCGAATCAGCTATATACCAATCTATCACTGGAACAAGCAGGGTTATTTTTACCTCAAAATCAAGGTAGCACAGCCTGTGGAGAACGAGCAGAATGGAGACAAAGACAAACACAGTCTCACACACATTGATGCGCAGATCGACAATCAGCGCCTGTATGCCGGCCTCCTTGTGCCAGCAAAGAGAGAGCATACAAGAATTGGAGGGGATTCTCATATGCAAAAGGGAACTCCCATTACCGAGCTGACAGTGAACTCTTTACAGGGCGATTTTTATGAGCTGTTCAGGAAGTACGTAGAAAAACATGGTGGTACGTGGACAGAAAAGCGCGAAGCAGATCAGCTGCAAAGAGTGCGTCTCCTCTTTCCACCCGGCACCATCAGCACACAATTGCCCGGCAACAGCAATTACAATCGCTACCAGATCACTTTCGCGGATGGAGCCATTATGTTCTGGTACTACCAACAAGTTACCCGGACAAACTCCATCAGCATTCCATACGTCTACCTGTAAATGAAGAAGGACGAACAAATCAGTACGCCGCAACGACCTTAAAAGCCGTCTTACCCGCCTGGGACACTTGCACAGGCGCGAGGTTTCCTCTGGGAGAGTTTTCCTGATTTGCCGGGGAGAGGTGACAGAGTAGCAACACCAAACGATTTAGATGGAAGGTATACACGAAAAAACAAAAGTGTGCTACACTGGGGCAAATCAGAGGAGAGGTGAGGCGCTCGATGGCAGAAATTTTGCAGGGCGACGAGGCACAGATCATTCTGAGCAGTCAGCAGGGAGATATAAACGCGTTCAACCTGCTGGTCCTGCGCTATCAACAGAGTGTCTATAATGTGGCCCTGCGTATGCTGGGTGATAGCGATGTCGCCGCGGACGTTACGCAGGAGACGTTTCTCGCTGCTTTGCGCGCTATCAAGTCATTTCGTCCCGGTTCCTCTTTTCGCGCCTGGCTGCTGCGCATCGCCTCGAATCAGGCCTGCGATCACTGGCGGCGCACTCACCGGCACGTGCTGGAATCACTCGATAGCCTGACCGACGAGGACGAGCCCCATACTGGCGGCGCGCTGAGCACGCTGATCGCGACCGGCAACCAGGTCAACCCGGAAGAGAGTTTGCTCACACACGAACTCCAGGAGTTGATCGCGCGCGGACTGCAAACGCTCCCCCTGGATCAGCGCGTCGCTGTGATTCTCTGCGATCTCCAGGGTCTTTCATACGACGAAATTGCCGCGACTACTGGCACAACTCTGGGCACGGTCCGCTCGCGCATCGCCCGCGGGCGGGCACGGCTGCGCGATTACCTTTACCAGCATCAGGAACTTTTACCCCGGAGCTATCGTTTAATGACTGACAGAGATTAATCCTTTCAAGAGTGGAGTACTGGCGTGGCACAGCATAGCAATGAGCATCTGACAATCACAGAACTTTCGGCCTATCTCGACAAAGAGCTGACTCCCGCGGAGTTGGCGCTGTGTGATGCTCATATTCAGACCTGCCAGCCCTGCCAGGCCGCGCTGTCCGATCTGCGCCTGACCTCCGCACTGCTGAGCAGTATGCCACAGGTGGCGGTGCCGCGCTCGTTTGTGCTGCCAACCAATATCGCCGTTCTGCCCGAGACGCCGGCTATGGTAACGAAGGCGCCAAACCGTTCATCGTCGCTGGCTCCCCTGGTCTTGAAACGCACCATCCGCACGCTCAGCACGCTGGCAGCAATCCTGGGCCTGATTTTTATCCTGGCAGGCACGATCTCCGCGCTGCCGCACGGCGGCGTCACCAGCGGCGTGTCAACTGCTTCAGGCGTAACCGCGCCCTCTAGCATCGAGGCAACGCGTAAAGCGCCCGCTACCTCGTCCACAAAATCGGGAGCCAGCACACCCGCGCAGGATCGCACCCCCCATGCCACAGGCACGTACTCCGGCACGGCTACATCCGCGCCCAGTCCCGGCCTCACGCCTACACCCGGACAGCCATACGGAATTGATAATCGACAGCACAACAAACCTCCACAGACTCCTGAACTGCCGCCCACGCTGAATCTGGGCCGGACAGAAGGGCGCCTGACAATTGGCGGCGCCCTTCTGCTACTAGGCATCCTGGGCGTGCTCATGAGCAAACTGTTCAGAAATCCGGCCAGGCACTAAATTCAAGGCCTTCCAATTCCTGTCAGCGCGCTCTCTATCAGGAGGCGCTCACTCCGATAGCCTGTAGACCCTGCTGCATCGCCTGGGGGGTTAACTGCTGCGGCACCACATAGCGCACAATCCCGCTGCTATCTATGAAATAGGTCTGTGGCAGCGAGGTCACTCCATAGAGCTGGCTGATCGAAGAAGTCGCGTCAAACAGCAAGGGATAGTTGACCTGAAAGCGCTTACCAAAGCTCTGAATATCTTCGCCGGGGTCGGCCTGGTCAACCCCCAGCAGGGTAAAGGTATTGCTCGCGCTGTAATGGGCGTAGAGGCCGCGCAGATAGGGCACCTCCGCGTTACATGGCGGACAGGTCACAGACCAGAAATTGAGCACTACCGGACGCCCGCGCAGACCCCCCAGGCCGATACTGCCCTTCCCAGGTCCTCCTGCCACCGGCAGGTTAAAATCAGGCGCGTGCTCACCTACCGCGACCCCACCACGCGGCACCTGCGGAGAGGCGGGCAGGAGCACAAAAATGAGGAAAAGGATGCCCAGCAGAGCAATTACGCCCAGCACGCTAAATGTAATAATCCGCTGCCGATTCCTGGGCAGGCGTGGGCGCTGCGCGAAGTTCTCGGTCAGCTCGTTCTTCAGCTCCTGCCGCTGCTCACGCGCGATCCGCTGTTCTTCCTTTGTGCTCTCTTTTTCCGATCTATTCTGTTTTTGATCTGACCTGTTCTTGAGGTGAGATTCGTTATGCGCTTTTTCTGATTTCTGTGTCTCTGCCATAGTCAAAAGGCCTCCTGAATATCCACGCCTTATAGTATAAGAGTCTCCGCCAGTCCTAAGCAAGAGTTCCAGCTAAAAGGATCAGGGTTTATGCGTTCTCCGAACTCGCCGCCTGCGGCGGCTCGCTCAAAAAAAAGCGGTTGTTACGAGGACACCTCGTGCTCCGGCAGGGAACTCGCCGTCCCCTGCACTCCTGCTTTTGACGAGAACGCATAAACCCTACTAAAAGGATCACAACGGAGCTTGCCTCCGAGAAAATCGATAGAAATGTACAGACAGGAGGTGAGAAGGCTCTGCTTTTTGCAAAGGTTCCACCAACAATTGGGGTTGAGGAGCAAGGCGATGGCAAGCATCGCCGTGCTCCTCAACCCCCAT
>DASVMX010000568.1:0-2497 GCA_036384215.1 Ktedonobacteraceae bacterium
TCGTATGGAGGATTTGCAGCCAAAGCCGACGGGAGGGGCGCTTCCCCGGCGCAGTCCACGTTTTGCCCAGATGCGGCACCTGATTGCTCCTGATATGGACATTCTGGGCTTTGATGGCAAGCGGTTTATCTCTGCCAAATCTTTGCAGCAATCAGTCAACATCGGTTTGATCGGCGTTCCTGGTGCAGGGAAGACGAGCTGTCTGACCTTCTTCGTTGGGCAAGCGGTGTGCCGTAATGCGATCGTCAGGGGATGGGATCTCCATGGCGATGTCGCCGCGGACCTGGGGAGCTTTTTCAACATTCTGGAGGAAGTGGACGAGATCCTGGACGATTGCGAGTGGCTCCAGCAAGAGCGTGATCGGCGCCTGGCTTTGCGCAAGAAAGCGAGAGCCAGGGATAAGCAAGCCCTGAGAGAATGGAACCAAACGCGCGAACTTTTCTATATTGTCGATGAACTGAACGCGCTCATGCTCCGCTTGAAAAATCGCAAGGCTGATCGAGATCTGGTGACCGATACCCTGCTTTCACTGATCGCCGAGGGTCGAAAATTTAAAATGCGCGTGATTCTTGGTGGACAAACGATGCCAGCCGCGCTTTTCGGTGAGGGGGGCAGTGGGACTGTCGATCTCATTAACACCAAATACGCGTTCCAGTCGCGCGAGCGGCAGGTCCAATACATCGGGATTGAGCAGGAAGCTATTGAGAAGCTGCTGCCGCTCATCTCCGGAGCAGACTCGGCGGGGTACGCCATCCTTGACGGTGGATCACTCCTTCGTGCCACCATTGTGTCGATCCCTCTTACCACTGTTGAGGATATTCGTGCCCTGCTTGCCGAAGGGAATTATCAACTGGAAGATGAGGATGAAGAGGATGAGGACTGGTGGGGAAACGCGGAAACGCCGGGAAGCGGTGGAAACGGGCCTGGAAACGCTGGTGGAAGCACTGTAAACAGGCTCGTAGCGCCGTTTGAGCGCCATAGCGGAAACAATGTGATGGCGTTTCCAGAACACGCGAAAAATCCCCGGAAACAGGCCAAAATGCCTGGTTTCGACGAGGGAAACGCGGAAACGCAAGCACCGTTACCACTCCCCGATGGAGTGACCTGGAACCAGTTACACCAGATTCAAGGTGCCTATGAGGCTGGCTGGCCACTGCGCGACATCGCCCAGTTGGTCAAGATGGATGGCCGCCGGTACGCAAAATTCAAGGCTGCATGTGAGTACCTGGGGATAGATCCCAGAGCCAAAGCATAGGAGGAGAACGCAACGATGGCACAGACAACACCCCCAACCGGCGACACCGGATGGTGGGAGCGGCTGGTGGCGTGCTTGCAGCGCTTTGTCAGCAGCGGCTGTATCAGAGCCGCGCTCAAGCTGATCGACTTCATTTTCAATGGGCACTTCATTCTGGCAACGGGCAAGTGGCAATGTCGAGAAGGCACTGGCTGCTATGGGAAGAGGGAAGCGCTATTGCGACCACGCCAGAGCAATTTTGGCGGCTCATAATGAGCGCCAAGCAGAGAGAAAGGACTTCGTATCATGCCACCCATTGTATCACAACTCATCGCGCAGCCATGGGCCTTGCCCGTCCTGGTGGGGATCGGCTCGCTTCTCGTGGGCTTGCTCATTCCCCGCCGGGGCGGCGCATCCTGGCTAAGCGGTATGCTCCTCTTCTTGCCCTATCTGTTCCTGGATCTGCTGGACATGGTGCATACGAAGAAGTTCAAATACTATGGCCTGGTCACCGCGCTGCTGGCCATCGAGGCGTTCTTCGCATTCCGCGCAGCCACCGTCTACTATGACGTGTTAAACTCGCACATGCCGGCTCCTGAGATGATTGTGGTATGCATCATCGTCTTCGTGGCGGTCTTCCTGTGCGGCTACATGGTCGCGACGCACGGCAAGCTCACCTTCTGGAGCTTCTGCACCATGGTCTTCGTCATCATCCACGATTGGGCTGGCACCATCTGGATGAACTACGCTCAGCCCATTCTCACGGCGACCGGAGCCGCTGCCGCCAGTTCCGTTACCGCAGCGACCAGCGATCAAGCCGGTAACGATGGGCTCAAACTGGTACTGACTATGGGCATGTGCGTGCTGGGCATCCTGCCCTTTATCATGGGCGCGTGGGCAGAGGAGCTGCGGCCACAGCTGGAACAAGAGTTGGACCAGGAGGTCAATACATTCACTAACACGGCCACCCGCCAGATCAAGCGGCGCGCCGTCAATCGTGTGCTCCGCCTGGCCAACCGCACGGATATTGTCCGCCTGGTGCAGGCGCTCCCCGCTGACGAGTTTACCGCCTTTAAGGCATTTGTCATGCCGATTATTGCCGCCCCTGGCACTCCCTACCACCTGACACAGGTCACCGAGGACCCGGCCAGCGGCCAGCAGGGGAGCGGCCAACTCCTTCACCTTCCAGCGGCCAGCGGCCAAAATGACACCGGCCAACCGGCCACCATACCAGCCGTGGAAGCGGCCACCGGACAGAATCTC
>DASVMX010000569.1:0-4402 GCA_036384215.1 Ktedonobacteraceae bacterium
CAGGGAAGTACCCTCCCCTCCGCCTTGCAAACCCACAGGCCTACCTTACAATTACCTGAACACGATCAAAAAGGGCGTGTGGGTGGGAAAAAGAGCGTGTGGGGATTTACTTGCCGGGGTGCCTGGCTTTTGCTATAGTAAGCAGTGGATACAGACATTTTTCTCGAAAGGCATCCTGCCATGGCAGCAAATATAGATCTTCATTTCTGGCTGACAGAGTGGAACCTGGCGCCTTCGCTGTTGCTCGGAGGCATCTTGATTATCGCGCTGTACTGTTACGCGCTCGGTCCTTATCACAGGCGCTACTACTCCTCGATCCCTGTGAAAAAGGGCCAGGCAGTGGCGTTTTTTCTGGGCGTGGCGCTGATGCTGCTCGCGCTGATCTCGCCGCTGGACGCGCTGGGCGACGATTATCTCTTCAGCGCGCATATGCTCCAGCATCTCTGCCTGACCACCTTCGGGCCGCCACTACTGCTGGTTGGCACGCCGGAATGGATGCTGGAACGCCTGCTGAATAATCGCTTGCTTTTCCGCGTGCTAAAAGTCCTGGTCTGGGCGCCGCTGATCTTTATGCTCTATAACGCGGACTTCCTGATCTGGCACATTCCCTCGCTCTACAACGCGACGCTGGAGAACGATACCGTGCATATTTTTGAGCACATGACCTTTATCGCGCTGGGCATTCTGAGCTGGTGGCCCATCCTCAGCCCGTCCAGCAAACTGCCGCGCCTCTCGCTCGGCGGCCAGGTGCTCTACATCTTCATGAACGGCATGCCCGCTGTCCTCCTGGGAGCCGGGCTGACCTTCATGCAGCCGCTCTATGCCCCCTATCTCTCTCACCCCATTGTCTGGGGCATCTCCCACGCCCTCGACCAGCAACTGGGCGGCCTGATTATGTGGATACCCGTCAACCTCTTCTACATCGGCGTCATGAGCGCCCTCTTCATCCGCTGGATGCAGCAACAAGAAGCCAAACAGATCGCCGCCGAACAGGCCGGTGAATCCATCAACAACGACGTTGGCATCGTTTCTTAAAGAAAACCATAATTCCTCAGCGCCTACGGCGCTGAGGAATTAGCCTCTCAAGTTATGTGGTCACAAAAACGCGGCAGCGTGCTATAATCGGCTTAATTGTTTTCCGCTTTTTGACAGTGGCGGAAGAATGGGAAAGACAAACAGTCTGTTTCGATGTAGAGGACGTTCGTATGCTCATCACGCAGATCGAATTAGAAAACATTAAAAGCTATAAACAGTTCACGATCAATTTTCAGCGCGGCACCACGGCTATCAGCGGCTCCAATGGCGCGGGCAAGACCACTCTGGTCGAGGCCATCGGCTTTGCTCTGTTTGATTCGATGCCTTATAAGCAGGATCAGTTTGTGCGCGAAGGCGAGAAGTACGGGCGTGTTGTGATCCATTTGATCGGTAACGATGACCGCCCCTACGTGGTAGAACGCCGCTGTGGCTCTGGCGCGCTCTGGACGCTTTTCGACAGCGAGGCTAATCTGCGCCTGGAACAGCGCGCCGATGTGCAGGATAAGCTGCACGAACTCTTCGGCATTGAACGCGAGCGTTCCCTGGAAAACCTCTTCCGCGACGCGCTGGGCGTTCCCCAGGGAACCTTCACGTCTATTTTTCTGCAACGGCCCGCGGTGCGCAAACAGACCTTCGATGCCCTGCTCCAGATTGAAGATTATCAGAACGCTTTCGAGTATCTCCTGGAAGCCCAGAAGCAGTACAAAGAGCAGTTGCTGGCGCAGGAGCGCGAAATTCAGCGCCTGACCTTTGAGACGCGCGACGTGGAAACGTGGCGCGCCTCCCTCAAGGCCGCGCGCACGCGCGACCAGGAACTCAAGAATCGCAACGTCCAGGCCACGCGAACTCTGAGTGAACGCCAGGAATTTGTCGAGGTGTTGAAACAGCGCCGTCTCCAGCTCCAGGAATCCAGACAGCAGCATGAGCACAGCATTCTCAAACACGATAGCGCCCGCCAACAGCTCGCCAGCGCCGAACTGGCGCTCAACGAGGCCCGAATGGCGCACGCGACTGTGCAAGAGAGCCAGCCCGATTTTGAGCGCTACCGCCAGGCTGAAGACGAGCTGACCCATCTGCGCCAGGATGAGCGCAAGCGCAACACACTGCGCCAGCAGCAGGCCAACCTCAACAACAGCCTCGCGACTACGCGCGCCAATATCCAGCACATTCAGTCCCGCCTGGACGAAGTCGCGCGCGCGCGCCAGTTGATCGTGGACCTCATGCCCGCGGTCGAGCAGCAGGCCGAACTGGATACGCAGATTGCCACACTTACGCAGGACGCGCGGCGCTACGAAGAACTGCGAGAGGCCGGGGTGAAGATCTACCGGGCGCGCGAGAAAAGTCAGAACGAGCTGGCCAGGGTTCAGCGGCGCATCGCCGAGATCGAGCCACTGCAAGAACTGGCAAGCCAGCTCAACGAGCGCAATGCCCGCGTGGCCCTTCTGAAAAACCAGAGCGAACAGCGCCAGGATAAACGCCTGCAACTGGAAGAGAAGCAGCAGGCCATGCAGGAGAAGCAGAACGAACTCAAGCAGGCGCTGGCGAAGCTGAACAAGGCCGAGAAGGTTATCGAGACAATCGAGTCTCACCGTTCGGAAGGCGAGGAATACGCGCTGGTGCTCAGACAGCAGCAGAGCCTGGAAAATCAGCAGCACCACCTGCGCGGCAATATCGAGGGCTACACCGACTCGCGCAACAAGTCAGCCGGCGGCCAGTGCCCGCTGCTCCACCAGACCTGCCTGAACATCCAGCAGCAGGGTCAGTTGAGCCTGGAAGCCTATTTTGACGGGATACTCTACCAGGAGCAGGAACAACTGGCGAGTATTGAACGCCAGCTCGTCCAGATTGTTGAGCGCGGGGGCATCCTGAAGAAGCACGCCGAGGGACTGGAGAAGCTAGGCCAGTATATCGAGCAGCGCGACGGGAACGCC
This sequence comes from Ktedonobacteraceae bacterium, assembly GCA_036384215.1. GTDB lineage: Bacteria > Chloroflexota > Ktedonobacteria > Ktedonobacterales > Ktedonobacteraceae > Paraktedonobacter. The sequence goes on from DASVMX010000569.1 coordinate 2,967, forward strand.
GAGCGCATCGAACGTTTGAACGTGGAGATTCGCCGCCTGGAGCGCGACGCCGAGCGCCTGCGCGGCGAGTGGGAGGGTTTACAGCAGATCGACCAGGAAATCAGCCGCGCCCAGGCGCTCTACGCGGAAAGCGAGAACGCCGACCGCCTGACGCGTCAGTTGCCGGGCTTTTCCGCCCAGGTCAAACAGCTCCAGGAGCTTATTCAGCAGTATGTCAGCGAATTTGAGGAACTCAAGAACGAGAGCGAACCCCTCAAACAGAGTCGCGCCCTGCTGGAGGAGCGCAAACGCGAGCTGGCTGCGCTCAATGATCCGCGTCAACAGAGCAAGACCGCGCAGGCCATTATCAAGCCAGAAGAGAGCTACCGCCAGCAATTGCGCGAAGCCGAGGAGGTCCGCGAGGAGACCACGCGCCAGCTCGACGAACTGAGCAAAGAACTGGAGATCTACGCCTACCTCGATCAATCCATCGCCAGCCAGGAACTGGTGCGTTCACAGGCCGCGGCTGGACACCAGAAATATTTGCAAAACGAGGCCGCGGCCAGGCGACTGCCCGAAAAAGAGCAGGCCTGCACCGGCGCGCAGACGAGCGTAGACCAGGCCGAACGCGAACTCGCCCAGGCCCGGCAAGCCTATCAACTGGCCTCGGAGGCTTTCAGCGAACAGGAATTTCAGAGCGTCGAAACGGAAATCAAAAGTCTGGGTGAGGAAATCGCCGGCCTGGCCGTTGAGATGAACCAGCTCCAGGATGGCATCAATGATCTCGTACAAAAGATCGCCGCCGCCGAGGAGCTGTTGCTTGAACTGGAGGCGGCGCAGAAGGAAAAGCAGACCCTGGAAGAGCTGGGCACCATGATGGAACAGTTCCGCAAACTGATCAAAGAGGCCGCGCCTCATGTGCTGCGTGCTATGCTCAACGATATTTCAGCCGAAGCCAACCGCATCTTCGGCGAAATTATGGGCGACCGCAGCGCGCAGTTAAGCTGGAGCGACGATTACGAAATCGCTCTGCTGCGCCAGGGTGTCAGGCGCACCTTTGCCCAGTTGAGCGGAGGCGAACAGATGAGCGCCGCACTGGCCGTGCGCCTGGCGCTGCTCAAGAAACTCTCAACGCTCAACCTGGCCTTCTTTGACGAGCCAACCCAGAACATGGATGAGCAGCGCCGCAATAACCTGGCCGAACAGATCAGGCGCGTGCGCGGCTTTGATCAACTGATCGTCATCAGCCACGACGACACCTTTGACCAGGGTCTGGACTGCCTGATCCGCCTGCGCAAACAGGATGGCCAGACGCGCCAGCTCACCGAAGAAGATGACGGCAGCAGTGCCGCCACCGATGCTGCCTGAATGCGAGTTATCACCCGTTTTTGAGCAAGTAACTCTTGCCTGAAACTATCAGTCATCCCAAACTTTGCAAAAGTTCGTCAAAGCGCCCC
>DASVMX010000570.1:0-6053 GCA_036384215.1 Ktedonobacteraceae bacterium
CACACTACTTCCAGTAGTCTACTCAACGAGGAAAACTCAAGAGTTCAGGAGGTGTGTCATGATGCAGTCCCATAATCCCCCAACACCTGGCAACTGCCAGATGCTCACGAGCGATCCTCTTATCTGGCACGTCTGTTCACAGCGATTTCCTCCGAAGGTATACTTCAGAGGGAGACCTCTAAACTGATGTCGGCCATGCGTTTCGAGTTCGGTGGGCATCTGGAAAAGTCGGAAAGAGGAGCTTGAGCTCCTGACGTGCGAGAGGGGGTTCGCTTCCGTTGTGACCACCATGCCAGCAGAAAGACACGATCATTGGGAGGTACGCGTGTGGATGGGAACGATTGTTGCCTGTACCCGGCGGTGCTGGCAACGAGACGAACACAAGAGGAGAAAATGGCATGCAGAAGCCCTGGTGGCAACGACTCCACTGGCCCGAATATGGCTCGGAATTGCTAGGGACGGCCTTTCTCGTCTTCATCGCGCTCAGCGCAGTCACCTTCACTTTGGGGTCGGGTTCGCCGCTGGCCGTTGTGCTTCCCAATCGCAGCGCGCGCCGGCTGATCACGGGACTGATTCTCGCTGGCAGCGGGCCATTGGTGGCTATTTCCCCTCCTGGCAAGTTGAGCGGCGGTCATCTCAACCCCGTGGTCTCGCTGGCGTTCTGGCTGCAAGGCAAGATGCATCGGCATGATCTGGTTGGCTATCTGGTCAGCCAGTTGCTCGGCGCGGTACTCGGTGCGGGAGTGGTGGTGCTGGTCTGGAGGGAACGTGCTGCGCAGGTCCAGAATGGAGTCACCGCTCCAGGGATGGGATATCCCCTCTGGAGCGTGTTTCTGATCGAGGTGGGATGTACGTGCCTGCTGGTGCTGGCTATTTTCCTCTTCCTCAGCAGCCATCGCTTGATGCATTGGACCCCTCTGATGACCTGGCTGCTGGCGGCGCTTCTGTACTGGTTGGCCGCGCCCATTTCTGGCGCCAGCCTCAATCCTGCGCGCAGCTTTGGTCCAGCGCTGGTTTCCTGGTTCTGGTACGATCAATGGATCTATTACCTCGCCTCGCCTTTTGGAGCACTGTGTGCCGTGCTCCTCTTTCGATCACTGGGTCGAGTCGGCATCCACGATGTCCTGACCGCCAAGCTGTTCCACGCCCCACGCTATCGCTGTCTCTTTCGGCACGTCAGAGCTCCACAAATCAATACGGATCAGGATGGAAAATGGCGCTGGCCCTGACCGAGAAACTTTTTCCTCACCAGTAACGTTCAGGCACTCAGAGAGTGATCGACGTTGACACATCCATGCCTCCAAGCTGGCATGCGACAGGTGACCGGCATGCGACAGGTGAGAAGAAGGGAGCACAGAATGAGGGCGACAGGCTATAGCAGAACACTCGCCATTTTACCGTTCGATCATCGTGCCTCGTATATCAGTGGATTGTTTGGCTGGAAGGAGCCGCTTAATGTTGAGCAAGCGGTGAGGGTTGCCGAAAGTAAGCGTGTCATCTACGAGGGTTTTCAAAAAGCCCGCGTCCCCAAAGAGGAGGCAGGTATCCTCGTGGACGAACAATACGGTGTTGGCATCCTCCGCGACGCCAGGCAACAGGGTACTATCATGGCAGTTCCGGTAGAAAAAAGCGGACAGGACGAGTTTGATTTTGTCTATGGTGACGACTTTGCGTACCATATCGAGGCGATGCAGCCAACCTTTGCCAAGGCGTTGGTTCGCTATAACCCTGAGGGGAACCGCGCGCTGAATCAGCGGCAAACGGAACGGCTGAAACGTCTCTCCGACTACTTGCATCAGTCTCCCTATCTGTTTCTATTCGAACTGCTTGTTCCGGCTGAGTTTCACCAGCTGGAACACGTCGATCAGAATAAAGAGACGTATGATACCCAGGTGCGGCCTCGCCTCATGGTTCAGGCGATAGAAGAATTGCGCCAGGCCGGAGTAGAACCAGATGTCTGGAAAATCGAAGGACTGGATCAGCGCGCCGATTGTGAGAACATCGTCGAAACTGCGCACCGCAACGGCGGCCAGAATGTTGGCCTGATTGTGCTGGGGCGCGGGGCAAGTGAGGCACGTGTTCTGCATTGGCTCCAAACGGCGGCAAGCGTGCCCGGCTTTCTTGGTTTTGCTGTTGGGCGGACCAGCTTCTGGCAAGCCGTGGTGGACTTCGAGGCCAAACGCCTTTCTCAGGAGGACGCCGCCACCCGGATCGCTCAGAACTTCGAGGAGTGGAATCGTTCCTTTGAAGCGGCTCGCCAGGCAGGCGCAGCGGCTTCAAGCGGCCAGGGCCGTTAGTGCGCTTTCGGTGAGCAGTTGATGGAGCACGCTCTTCATCAACTGCTCACTGCGCGAAAAGGATCCATTTCATGCTCAGAGTCCTTCAGTCATACCTATCACGTCCGCATTGCATCACTCAGTTCTGAGAGAGCCCCAAGACCTGGGGTTGACAAAAACCAAATAGGTGTATATACTCGTAGTATGGAAAACGAAACACCACACGCTGATGCGCTGGCCCTGGCGGAAGTCGAAACTACATGCCTGTGTCTCAATGTTCGCAAAATGGCCCGCTCACTGACCCATCACTATGAAGCACAGTTGCAAGCGAGCGATCTGCGGATCACACAATTTAGCCTCCTGGTGGCCATCGCGCTCGCGCGCGAGGTGCCGCTGACACGTCTGGCAGAAGCGGTTGCGATGGATCGAACGACGCTGACCAGGAATCTCAAACCCCTGGAGCGTCAACACCTGATTACGATTGCAACGAGCCCGGAGGATCGGCGGGTCCATATTATCACCCTCACACCTCAGGGATATCAGAAGGTGAATGATGCCCTTCCTCTGTGGAAGCAAGCCCAAGCACAGATGATAGCATTGCTTGGGCCACAGCAGTCGCACGCAGTGCTGGTCGATGCTCAGGCAGTCATGGAGCATGCCCCTTTCTCCGCATAGGACAAGGGAAGTGTTTCGCATTGAGGTTCTCGTCATGAACCGGATGTGATCCGCATGAGGGACGCTGATGATTGCTTTCGAGCTTGAGCAAGCCAGATCGTTCGCCCGCCGGCCATTGGGTCTTCGACCACATGCGCCACCACGTCAAAACCGGATCGATCCAGCAACAACTGGTATTCCGCTGGATCAAGGCTGGAATGGTAGAGCGGTTCTCCTTGATACTCGCCGATAGCCTCGCCTTGCCGTGGGCCTGTATTGAAGAGAAGGAAAGCGCCAGGAGCAGCGTGAGCTGCGAACACGTCGAACACCTTGCGCTGATCATCAGGGGTGAGGTGGAAGAAACTATCCCAACCGAGAATCCCGTCAAAGTGCCGATGAAGCGCGACCGTTCGCATATCGGACACCATCCACTCCTGCTGCGGCATGCGCCTGCGACAGAGGTCGATGAGTGTCGGAGAGGTATCCACACCCGTGACGTGCAGGCCCAGTTGCACAAGGTGGTGTGCCACTGGCATTCCTGACCCGCATCCCAGGTCGAGGACACTCGCGCCAGCGGTGAGGCAGGTGATGAATCGATCATGCCAGCCTTTGTCATGCCATGATCTGCGATTGCGGTCGGCATCCCATTCAAGCGCGTAGCGCTCATAGATCTCGATGATACGTTCAGAAGAATGAGGCATTCAATCCATCCCTTCTTGTCTCTCGATGCCATGACGTTTTATCCGGTACGAGTATGCGGGTACCAGGTGCAGCTTCACGCCTCCTGCGCAGGTTGATACTCTTGCTCGCTCAGCCCGAAGGTCCAGGCGACGGCTTCATCGGCGCGGTGGATGGTCGGGGGCACGCGCAGATAATAGGAGTGCGCGCTTGAACTATCCTGGACATGGACATAGTGGGCAACCTCTTCGGGATCGGGCGCCAGGTCGACAGCGTAAAGGCTGCCGTACTTGCCTGTCTCAAGCCATTGAGCCCCGATGGTCTCCACAAAGTTGGGCATGCGCTCTTGCATCACGCGCCGCACTTCCAGATTGCGCTCGTTTAGCCAATCCTCGCGCGTGAGGGTTTCGGGCTGCACAATCACACGCTCTGGTACTACTACCCCATGCCAGGCATAGACTCCCCACCCATCACGATACTCCAGGCACTTCCCGGAGCCAGCGTGCAACAAACCATCCGCGTCTTGCTGTATGCGAATGGGCTTGCGCACCAGCCAGGCCAGCTTGTGTCCCAGATCATAGCCGGAGACCAGCTCATTGAAACGCGCCAGGTGAATCAGCCTGTTCGGCTCGAACACGTCGTGCAAGAACCAGCAGACGGTCAGTTGACCCTGCTCAGTATAAGCCCTGATACAGCGCCATGCGGTCTGGTTCCAGATGCTGTCCTCGTCCTCACCACCGTCAATCGCTGGCAAAAGATCCCATGGCCACATGAGACGATTGTGGAGCGCGGCGTCCACCTGACGATCCAGGCACATCCAAATACTCTCACGCTCCCGGCTATGCCGGCCCCTGCGCAAACGCTTTGTTACCCTCTTCCATATCCAGGCCCAGAGAAAGAGCACTGCGAGGAGGAGCATCAGGCTCATCCACCAGAGCCATCCCCGCCGGGGCAACCAGTGAGAGAGCAAAACCATTGCACCGCCCAGAGCCAGATAACCTGCAACCTGGACAATCCCCACCCATCGCAGCCTTCGCCGGAAGACACGCTGTGGCAGAAACCCCATGCTGACCTGCAAACGGGTGACGCAAGCTTGCATATCGTCCCACAGCCCTTTTGCCTCCTGATCCTGTACCTGTTCGGTCTTACTGGCCATCTCGCGGGCCTGATTGAAGGCCACAGGAGAATCAAACCAGCGGATGCGAGGGGGCGCTAATCCAGCGACCTGGTACGCCCGGCGCAAATGGTCCTCGGCGGCCTGCTCATCGACCTCCGGCTCCAGCATGGCCGTGACTCGCTCCCGGGCAAATTGCCGGGCGTATGCTTCCTGCTCTGGCGTGAGTTTCTTCTGCCTTCGCCCAATGTTCGGGCAGGGCGGCTCTTGCGCGAGATCCATCAGTCCTCAATCTCCCTGATGGTCTCTGGCGTGTACTCACGCTGCCGGGTAATCCGATAACAGCCCGGCTCCAGGGTGAGAGTGCGGTGTTCCTCGTGTACCACTTGCGTTCGCTGAGGCACCTCCAGGAAGAGCGCGCCGTGTGCGTCTTCCAGCACGCGGCCTTGCGCCAAACGGTGAGCGTGCCCGGTCACTTCTCCTACGAGAATAACCCCGCTCTGGCGCTCGTTCAGCCCTTCTGGCAAGCGAGCAATACGTGTAATCAAGACATCTCCCTGACGAAACATTTCCATGCGTGGATGCTCCTTTTTGGAGGGGATTCTCTCCTCCTCGATGTGTGTATGAGAATTATACACTCTTCATTCTTTTTCTGTGAATGTGCCTGGAAACGGGAACAGGGCAACTACATTTCATCCTTGTAGAGGGAAGAGGAACATCATGCTCTCACTTTACTTGTCGCCGAGCACACGGGCCTTCAGCCATGCATTGCGGAACGCACCGCGCGAATCGAGCCGCTCAACCAGACGGACAAAGTCGGAATGGCGCTTGTAGAGCACAGCGATTGCCGCCGCGCCCGCGTGGAAGACCTTGCCCCAGTGCGGGCGCGCCTCGAACGGGGTCAGGGCATTCTCGATCTGGGCGACCGTCTTCTGGACCGCGTTTGGCTCGCGCTTCCAGGTGAAGTGGATAGCCACGGAGTCTTGCTCGTAGCTCGTGCTCATCCACAACTGGTCTGCGGCCACCCGGCGAATCTCGCTCACCTGCAGGATTGGTCGGATCCCGTCTGCCAGGGCGCGCACGGCTTCTATGGCCCCTATGGCATGTCGACGTGGCAAGAGGTACTCCGACTGGATTTCTTCACCGCTGCTCGGCGTGTCGTTCATGCGGAAATGAGGTAAGCGGTCGGACCAGAGACCGGGTCGGCCCAACTGCGGCGTACAAGGGGTCGGATCGAGTTCGAAGATCGGGTGCCGATCAACCGTTGCTGCAACCGCGCCGAAGAGGTCACCCTCAACCCGGTCGGGTTCATCCGTCCGGCTCTTGACCCA
>DASVMX010000571.1:0-4054 GCA_036384215.1 Ktedonobacteraceae bacterium
TTTGGCTATACCATTACTCAGTTCGCGATCTTCTTTGTGCGCGCAAACGATGTGGTAGCGCTGGGACCACTCAACTGGGGTCTCAAGCAGGCTCAGTGGACCTCCCTGATCGTCTTTATCCTGCTAATCCCCGTCACCATCTTCTTCATGCGTACAAAAAACGCCCAACCCGTGCCCGATGGCGAGGTCGCCGCCACCTACGGCATTCCCCAGGCCCCCACCCCGGACTTGCCCGACGATGACGAGGAAAAAGAAACAGACGGCACCGCCGCGGATCAGGCAGAACCAGAGGAGAGCGAAACAGACGATGTCCCCGCTGCCGATCATGAATCAGAGGAAGTAAAGAGCGCGGACACAAAATGAAGCAGGGAGGCAAGCTCCCAATTTACATGAAATAATCAGCATGGCCGGTTCCACCGGCCATGCTGATTATTTCATGTAAATTGGGAGCTTGCCTCCCTGCTTCATAAGCTATAGAGCAGTTTGCGGTGCAGGATCGAGATCAGGGTATCGGTGATAGCCAGGATGGTCTGAAATTCCGCTGTTTGCTCGCGCAGGGAGAGCCCGCGCTGCTCCCAGTGGGGCTGAATATGCTGTTCCAGCGCGGCGATCTCACTGCGCACTAACTGGCGCAGTTGAAAACGCATCAGCGTCGGGAGCGCCAGCGGCAGTCCCAGTTGCCCCAGGCGCTCGTAGAGCTGGTAGAGTAGCACATCGTCGCCGTTAAATATCCGCGCCGCGCCCTCTGCCGCGCTGGTGGGAAAGAGCAGACCCTGCTCCACTAACTCTTCGATATGTTCCAGACTCGCGCCCGTTTGCCGCAAAAACTCGTCCTGTGCCAGCTCGATCTCCTGTCCCAATGGACGGAGCAGGCGCTGCTTGAGCGCCAGGTTCATCTGCACATCCCCCTCGCGTTCGCGAATCTCCAGCAACTGCTTGATGATCTCCAGCGAAAGGTGCTGCTGTTCTTTCAGGTCCTTGATAATTCCCAGAATCAGCAGATGTTCCTGATCGTAAAAAGCCACGCGCCCGCGCATAAGCGGCGGCGGCAATAGCCCCTGTGTGTTGTAAAAACGAATTGTGCGGCTGGGAACTCCTGATAAATGTGCGAGTTCATCGATGTTATGCATACCTCTTGCCTGCCTGCTCTTAGAGAGCGCGTCAATTCTCAAACGGATGCGCGATGCGCGCCTGCCTGGTTACGGCGCTATTGTAACACAAGGACTGTCATGATTAAACTTTCTCTGTAACCTGGGCCGAGCTTTTGCCCCTCTGTTTGCAAAGTCGCCTTTCAGCGGAGCTTTGCCCCGCCCCTGGTTTTAAAGAGGTTTTCGGGCCGAGGCTCCGCCCCGGCCCGAAAACCTCTTCTCTGTGTCTGGGATGTGGTCCAATCCCATTCAAACAAGTCACAACGGGGCTGGCCTCCGTTGTGGACTCTAAAGCAAAAGGATGTATTTCATGTAGCGATGGAGTGTTTTCCTTGTGAAGCGGCCTGTAGAGCCATCTCAGGTGCGCTATATGGACAAAAACACTCATGTAGCGATGCAGCGTTTCCTCAGAACCTGAGGAATTCCGATAGAGCCACATGATCCAGTGAAGGTTCACAACGGAGGCCAGCTCCGTTGTCATCGTTTCACTCCATCGCTACATATTATATATAATATATATGTAGTGTATATGAAGTGGCCTGTAGAGCCACACGAGAAGAAAAACGCTCCATCGCTCCATGAAATACACCCTCTGGTGAATCTGGCTGGATTGGTGTATGTTGTCTTGCTGCGCGATAGGGTTGTGGATGGAGCATATTCAGGGACCGTGCAGTATGCCATTGCAAAAGCCTGCCAAACAATGTCTCCATCTTCTCGCGGCTGCGTTTTTATGTATATGGTTCTGTGCTAAGCTTGTGATAAGTGATATGAATATGCAAATGGCTTTCCAGGGAGGAAGCTATGAAAAAATCTCTCAATCTGTCGGCGGCAAGAAATACGGACGAGGCCGAGATGGTGCGCGCGGCTCAGGCTAATCCTGCCGCGTTCGCTACTCTTTACCAGGCGTACCTCCCGCGAGTGTACAACTATATTCGGGCTCGCCTGGAGAGCGAGGAAGACGCGGCTGACCTGGCGCAGCAGGTTTTTCTCCAGGCTCTGGGCGCCTTGCCTGCCTATCGACCGGGTGGGGCGCCTTTCGCGGCCTGGCTTTTTCAGATTGCCCGCCACGCGGTAATCGACGCGCACCGGCGCCGCAAAAGCGTTGTTTCCTGGGATGCCCTGCCAGTCGCGTTTCACCCGGCCCCTGGCTACCGAGATATGGATAGCGGGCTCATCCACCAGGAGCACCTGGACCTTTTGAAAACGCTGCTGGCCGGGCTCAGTCCCTTGCAGCGCGAACTCCTGGCTCTACGCTTCGCTGGTGGGCTGAGTACGCCACAGATCGCTCTGGTGGTTGGCAAAAGCCACGCCGCCGTGAAAAAACAGCTTACCCGCCTTCTTCATACGCTCAAGGAGCAGTATCATGAATAATCAGCCACCTCTCGATACGCGTTACCCTGATCTTTTGGAGGGCCAGGACGATCCCGCGCTGTCTCGCCTGGTCTGGCGCCTGGACGCGCTCTATACGGCCAATCAGCCACCCGCCAGGCTGATCCATCCGCCCGAAGCACGACCTGTGCGCCAGGCTCCCTCCCCGGCGGCTCCCATGCCGCCCGCGGGAACGTTTGCCGTGGCCTCCAGACCTGTCCGGCGCTGGTCACGTCTGAACACACTGGCGGCGGTGGTGTTCACACTGCTCCTGGTGGGCGCGCTGAGTGGAACATTTTACTTGCTGCGGCGCGACACGCGTTCAGGTCCAGCTACCCCGACGCCGGGGATTGCTTCTACGCCAGTCGCGACCCCGGCGCAAAGCGCCACACCGCAGCAGAGTCTTGCGCGCGGTCCGCGCCCCTGCCCCGAACAGGTCGCGAGTTCGGCCTACTGGGAGCCAATCGTCGCGCCCTATGCCTATGGTGGCGCTCACCATGTTGAGCAGGTCAGTTGCGCCAATATACAGGGCACCCCGGCGCTGCAAGCTCTGGTAACTGTCAGGCGCGCCGACGCCGCGCGTACACTGGATGTTTTTGTCTTTACTAACATTCTGGATGCTCGCCCGATGAAGCTTTTTCAACTGATGGGCCTGGTGCAGGGCGACGCGAAGATCAGCGCGTATAGTACGCTCATGACAGCCCAGGCCGACCAGCTCTCCGCACCCAACGCGGGCAAAGCAACGTCTGCTATGACCGCGGACCTGTTTCGCGAGTTCAAGTGGTCGGCGAATCCAAAGACGCTGGTTCAGACGGCCTTTCCCGGCATGTTTCCCGACATGACGCGCTACCAGGCAGAGGCCGACCAGGTCCAGGTCAGCCAGGGACATCAGCCGTGGAAGCTCAGCGCAACACAGGTTGCAATCGCACTGGCGGTGAGTCTGCTCCAATGGTCTCCCAATTCCACCGCCACACTGCTCAGTGGCGGCGGGACACACGATGCCAGCGCGGTCGTGCGTGTCAGGAACAGCGGGGTCGCGGCAGGAACGATTACCGTCACCCTCTCGCGCCTGGAAGGCGATATCAACAGCGGGCACATCTGGGAGGTCATCTCGGTTGGGGCTCAGGGATTTTCGTTTACCAGCCCGCCCCCGCTTGCCCAGGTCGCCAACCCGGTTCAGGTTACAGGCACAGGCTCGGCGTTTGAAGGGGTTATCGGCAATGTCATCGTCCTCGATCACCTGTATGCTTCGCTCGGACAGGCCAGCGCCACAGGAGCCAGCGGCATGGGTCAGACCACCTTCTCGACAACCGTGAGCTACCAGACCACCTTCCCGGCTGGCACACAGGAAGGAATCCTCTTCCTCTCTGTTCCCAGCAACGCCAACGGCTCAATTGCCGCCGCGGTCATGGAAAAGGTTCTGATTAAGGGCGCGCCCGGCACTACGTAATACCTCGTGCCTGTAGCATTCGCACAGGTTCTTACAGTGCGAATGCTACAGGCACGAGGATTCGGTAGAGCCACATGATCCGGTGAAG
>DASVMX010000572.1:0-31905 GCA_036384215.1 Ktedonobacteraceae bacterium
CTCGACGATGTAACGCTGGAGGAGCAGGAAGATGATGACCAGCGGAAGTGTGGCCACGATCGCGCCCATAAACAGTTCGTGCAGATTGAGCACCTGGGCATTCAAGAAGTTGGAGAGTACGACCTGAATAGTGAAGGCCGACTGGTCCTGGCCCACTACCAGCGGCCAGAGGAAGCTGTTCCAGCTGGTGATAAAGGTAATCACGCTCAGGGCCGCGATAATCCCGTAGGAATTAGGTACGACGATGCGCCAGAAGATGCCCATGTAGCCCAGGCCATCGATACGGCCCGCTTCTTCTAATTCATGAGGGAAGCCCAGGAAGAACTGGCGGAACAGGAAGGTCGTAAAGCCGGCAAAGATGCCCGGTACGACCAGGCCTTGCAGGGTATTGACCCAGCCCAGGTACGAGACGATCACATAGGTTGGCACATAGAGCACGGCACTGGGGATCATCAGTGTGAGCAGAATTGCGAAAAAGACCACGTTTGACCAGCGGTACGGGATGCGCGCCAGGCCGTAGCCGGCAAGAGCTGAAATCAGGATCTGGCCAATGGTTTGCAGCGTGGCGATAGTTGCCGAATTGATCAGTCCGTCCATAAAAGTAACTTCGGGATCTGAGAACAATTCTTGAATATTCTCAAAATGCAGCGTGGTGGGGAAGAACGTCCAATGCGGAGAAGTAATCTCCTGATCGGTCGCCAGGCCATTTCTGAGCATGAGATAAAAGGGAAAGACAAAAACCACTGTCAGGAACAGCAGCAGCGCGTAGCGCAGAACGGTCCAGATAATTTTTTTGGCCGGCACCTTGCGCCTGCGCGTTATTTCCCGCGAAGACGAGATGGATGTCTCCATAGAGTGTCCTTTCTAGCGCTGGCCCAGGGGGCTGCGCGTGGTTCTGTCCTAGTTTGCTCTGCCAAAGCCCAGAAATCGCCCCTGGAGCAGGGTAAAACAGACGATAATCAAGGTAAGAATCAACGCTCCTGCCTCTCCATAGCCATAGTTTCCTCCAGTCAGAGCGACGCTGTAGAGATACACCAGCGGAGGGCGCGCCAGGATGCCATTGCCGCCCGACATGATATTAAAGAATTCATCGAACGCCTGAAAAGCCGCGATGACATTGAGGAGCAGAATAGAGATCGAAGCATTGCGCAGGAGGGGGAAGGTGATATGGACAAAGCGCTGCCAGCCCCCGGTGACGCCATCAACTGCCGCGGCCTCGTAGAGTTCACGCGGGATTTCCTGGAGTCCGGCGATAAAGATAATCATATACAGTCCCAGTTGCAGCCAGAGACGCACAGTGACCAGCACAATCCAGTAGAGCGGAGGATTAGGAGTGAAGATCCAGTCAACCATTGGCAGGTGGAGACCCTGGAGGAACTGGTTGGCCAGGCCATAGAAGGAACCGTTGAAAATATTCATTTTCCAGACAACCGAGGCCAGGACATACGAGCAGGCGGTGGGCAGGAAGAAAATCAGGCGAAAGAAGCCCTGTGCCACTTTCGTCGAATGAACCAGCAGAGCCAGGCCTAACGCGCAGATAAAAGTTGTGGGCACAATGAACAGAGTGAACACAAAAAAAGTACCCAGCGAATGGATAAAATCCGGGTCACTGAGCATCGCCTGGTAATTGCCAAAACCAGCAAATCCCGTGGGAGTAAGCGTAGATTGGGCTCTGGAGAAGCTGAGGATAACTCCCCAGACGATAGGGATAAAGAAAAAGACCAGAAGACCGAGAAAGAGAGGACCGACAAAACACCAGAAGACGAGCGCGGTCTTCTGGCCTCGCCGCCGTATCAGGCGCCGGCTATTCTGCGCTTGTTCTCCCCGCGTGGGAGCGAGCGCAGTTTCCGGTGAGGAGATCTGAGAACCGAAAGCGTTCATGCGCGTTTCCTTCTGCTAATGAATAAGAGCAGCCGACAAGTATACCGGGCCTCATCCTGAGTACCCTTCTGCGGTCCTCGCGGCTTGCGAAGGGATAAAACGAGATATGGTGGAAAACAAGGGACATCCTGATCCCTTGTTTTCCACCGTTCAAATCTCTCAAGAAGTGCATCATTCCCTTGATTGTCCTTGAAAGACAGGAGGTCAGGCCAGTTCCGACTGGAGTTCTGTGTTGGCCTTGTCAGCCGCCTGATTTAGCAGGCTAAGCGCGTTCTTGCCATCTTTGACGATACTGGCCATCGCGTTTTGCAGCGCGGTCTCCATCGCGGATGTCCACAGGATTGGGAGTGCGTGGCCATACTTGTTGAGGATGTTCACCGCGTCGGAAGCAGGGGCTTCCTGGAGCTTGGTTGTCTGCTGCGCGATGCTGCCGCGAGGTGGCACGTGGAAGCCGTAACCGACGTTCCAGTCGATCTGGGTCTGCTGGCTGTCGATCCACAGGGATTTGACAAGCTGCTTGGAGAGATCGACGTTTTTGCCTTTGGCCGCGACAAACTGGGCCCAGCCACCATTGATAGTAGCAGGCTGGCTCTGCGCGTCGAGAGCTGGCCAGGGGAAGATACCGAAGTCATCGCCCAGAACCTTTTTGATGCCCGGCATGGCCCACAGGCCGCACCACTGCATCGCCACGGTTCCCTGCGTGAACGACGAGGGGTCCCACCAGAAGGTCGGCGCGTCCGGCAGCACAGCACCAGAGGTATTGAGCTGGTAAATTTTCTCGAAGGCGGCTGCGATACGATCGGTGTTAAAGGCGATCTTATTATCTGAGGAGATGAAATCCCCGCCAGTTGCCCAGGCCGCGATATAGCTCAACGCGCTTACGCCGCCATCGGGGCCAAGATAGATGCCTTTCTGATTGCCGTTGGTCAGCTTCTTCGCGACTGTGATCAACTCATCAACGGTGGCAGGCGGCTGAGTGATGCCAGCTTTCTGGAACAGGCTCTTGCGATAATAGATAAAGGTGGGGTCACTGAGCATCTTGATGCCATAGACCTTGCCGTCCACGGTGTAGGGAACGAGATCCGCGGGCAAGAAATCGCTTTTCGCATCGGCGATAATGTCATCCAGGGGTTCGAGCTGGCCCGCTTTGACCATTGAGACGCTGATAGTCGGCAACTCGAAGACATCCGGGGGATTTGAGCCCAGCAACGAGGCGCGGACTTTATCAGGATAGGCATTGCCAGTACCTGCGATCCAACTGACCTGAACATTGGCCTTTTTAAAAGATTGTGCGTATCTCAGCACTGCCTCGTGGGTGCCAGTTTCACCATACTGGTGATACCACTGCTGGAGCGTGGGCAGGCTGCTATTGCCAGTGCCGGGAGTTGAACTGGTGCCCGCGCACGCGGCCAGGAACGAGCTACCCAGAGCAGCGGCTCCCATTGCCGCGCCCGAGGATTGCAGGAAACGCCTGCGTGAGATTGAGGAAAGAGATCGACCTTGAACCATGTGTATCCTCCTGAGAAGATGTGTGCTACCTTCGTTGTTTGCAACAGTCTTTAAAGAGTATGGCGTTCATCGAGAAAGCAAGCGTACCGGTCGCGCTGCTCTTTCCCTTGTGCTCGCCTCGCCAGGTGGAACATGTGATGTGAGCACAGGCGAACCGCCTTACATCCGCCAGACGAAATTCTTGCCAGCGTATGTCCGTGGCGAAAAACAGGCTTCTCGTTCGCTGAAGCGTTTCATCACAAAGAAAGATAAAACCTCGATATCGGGGGCTTGCCAGGTCGCCACCCATTTTCTCTCAAGCATCCCTGCTTCAGAAAATGGGTTTTGACCTGGGTACTTCGCTGACATGTGCCAGCCAGGCCTGCGGTCGTCGACGCCTCGGAGCGCGCTGTCTCCTCAAAGGCATCGCATACCTCAAACCCTTCTCTGGCAGCGTCATATTTGTGCTTCTATTTCATTCTATGAGGCTGAAAGGTAAAAATCGCACAAAACACCCCTCCATTCCTCCCTGCATGGAAGAACGTATGTACCTGTGCCCCTTCACATGTCTCATTTCTTTGCTGAAATATCTGCACACCTGCTTACATTGCCAATAGTAACATACGAATGATTTTTTGTCAACATAGTTTACAATATACGGAGAGAGGGGGCTAGTGCGGGTCTGATTTTTCAAAGTGCTTCAAACTGGTTTACAAGGTACTAAAACGCGTGGTAAGATCTGTTGTAGGTTTAGCGCAAAAAGGGGAAATGCATGGAGCCATGGCACAGGCTTATCCGGGATAAGCGGCAAGAACGTGAGAAAATACTCAAAGAGAAGGGTCGCAAAGGCACCGATCAGCATCGTGTGCGCGAGTCTAATCGCACGTTAGTGCTCAATTATATCCGTGAACATACCACTGTACCTCGCTCGGATCTTGCCCCGTATACTGGCCTTTCACGCACGGCGATTGGCAACATAGTTGACGAATTGCTCAAAGAAGGAATTGTACAACAGGAAGAACATCGCATGGGCGATGATCGTCGGACCAACCTGCTTTCTTTTAACACGACCGCGGGTTATGTGTTGGGAGGGACATTGGGGAGCCAGCATTTGACCTTGCTACTGGCCGACCTCAGCGGTCAGCAGAAACAGCATCTGGAGGTGCCTTTCTCCTTGAGCAAAGGTCCAGAAGAGGCGCTGCCCTTGCTGGCAAAACTGCTCAGGGTCTTTGTTGCGCAGCAGCAGGTTGCCTGGGAGATGATCGTGGGCATTGGCCTGGGGATTGTCAGCCCGCTCGCGCTTTTGCCACAGAAGACCGCCTTGCCCGCCGCGTTTGCGCGCTGGGCTAACGTTGATATTCAGCGTGTGCTGGAAGACGAGCTAGGGGTGCCGATCTACCTGGACAACGATGGAAATATGGGAGCGCTGGGAGAGAGTCGCTATGGAGCCGGGCGCAACGAAGGCAACCTGATCTACGTGAAAGTAGGTTCAAGTATTTCTGGCGGGCTAATTCTCAATCACGAGATCTATCGGGGATACGCGGGGACCGCGGGCGAGATCGGCCATATTCCAGTGGACCTCAATGGTCACCTGTGCCAGTGCGGGCGTTCCGGGTGTCTGGAGACCGTGGCCGGCAAGAACGGTATCCTGTTAGAAGTACAGCGCTTCTTTCCAACCCTGACCACTCTGCCGCAGGTCATCGAAGCTGCGCGATCTGGAGATGCCGCCTGTGCTGGCGCGCTTGCCCGCGCGGGCCGCTACCTGGGTTTTGTCCTGGCCGGCCTGGTAAACACCTTGAATCCCTCGCTGATTGTGCTTGATGGGAGCACTATGCAGGCGGGTGAGCTGATTTTGCAGTCCCTGCGCCTGGCCATCGAAACCCACAGTTTGCCCACCTCTTTCGCGCGTACCCGCGTCACACTGGCCGAATGCAACGGCCTGGCCATGCCACTCGGCGGCGTTGCGACGATTCTGGACGCCATTTTCTTAGAAATGTAAGGCTTGTATCTACAACTGATCAGATAATCGTATGGGAGAAAGTGTATGGCAGAGCAGCCATTGATCGAAGTCACCAGGGATCATTTCGTGACCGTCCTGCGCCTCAACCGCTGGCAGGCGCGCAACGCGATTAACCGTGCGACCGCCAGCGCACTTAGAGAGGCGTGGCAGGCCTTTGAAGCGGATGAGCAGGCGCGCGTGGGTATTCTCACTGGTGGAGACCAGGTCTTTTGCGCGGGCGCGGACCTGCGCGACCTGGATGGACTCGCGGAGGACGCGGAGGGGCCGCATGGACCGCTTGGTCTGACGCGTCTGGTTGGCAACAAGCCGATGATTGCGGCGATCGCAGGATATTGCGTGGCTGGTGGGTTGGAACTGGCTTGCTGGTGTGATCTGCGTATCGCCGATGAGAGCGCTCTGTTTGGCTGTCTGGAGCGGCGTTTTGGCGTGCCATTGATCGACGGTGGCACACAGCGCCTGCCGCAGATTATTGGCCTGGGCCGGGCGCTGGAACTTATCCTGACCGCACGCGTTGTGCCCGCAGCCGAGGCGCTGAGTATGGGTCTGGTCAACGAAGTGGTCGCGCCTGGTCAGAGCCTGGCGCGCGCCATCGAACTGAGTCAACAGATCGCCAGTTTTCCGCAGACCTGCCTGCGTAACGACCGCCAGGCAGTCTATCGTGGTCTGGGTCAGGAGCTGGCTGCCGGGCTCAAACTTGAAGCAGCGTTGGGGATATACAGTTTGCGCAGCGGTGAAGCATTGGAGGGCGCCCTGCAATTTCAATCTGGAAAAGGCCGCAAAGGTTCGCTTGAGTAGCTGATTACTTTCATATTTACAACCTGGTAAGCAACGCGGCGTATTTTTATAATGACGAGCCTGGTACGGAACAGTAGGAAACAGGCGCGATTTTTTCTCCTGTTTTATCATTTGATATCATACGTGAAAAGCCGTTTTGATAAAGAGAACGGTAAAGAGTTTTGTTGGCTGATCGGTTCTGGAAGAGGCAATTTCACGTGTTGACCAGTGCGGATCAGCCATTTTTCAGGGGTATAGTGGTCAGGGAAAAGAGGGAGTATCACTTATGAGCAAGAAACAAGCGCGGAACAAACCTTTTCGACTAGAGGATTATAACGAAACAACAGAACCGCTAGAGGCATTGCCTGAGCCGCTTTACCTCTCCCCTGCTTTTACCGAGAAGCCAGCGGGAGGAGCAGCGCCAACCATGCCGGCCACCCAGCCCATCTTTGTGCCATACACGGCGGAAGCGCAACCGGCCTATCCTGTGTATCAGCCATCACCATCTGTTTACCCTGTCCTGCCGCCAGCGCCACTGAAAACCTATCGCGGCCAGCCTCCTGGAGGGGCATCAGCCAGGGAGCCCGCGCGCAGGCGCAGTCGCGTGCCTGGGGTAGTGAAGTTTTGTGTTCTGCTGATGCAACTGGTGCTGCTGGCGCGTGTGGTCTGCCTGTTGTTTGGGGTGCAAAATACCGCGCTCTGGCTGACCCTGCTGTTTGCGGCGGGCGATCTGTTTGTACTGCCAGCGCGCTGGTTAGCGGAAAATATCAACCTCCCCATCCTCACGGGCTCGCCGCTGCTTATCTACCTGGAGTTCCTGGTCGCTATTCTGGCGTACGGGCTCTGCTCACGGTTCCTGACCCTCCTCTTGCGCGCCATTTTAGACTGAGGCAAGAGGGGGGAGGCGCGATCAGTCCTTGCCAAACTCGTCCAGGACATCCAGGCTATTGATAAAATCGCGGTAGGCGTCGAGATTATCGGGTTCCTCGTCATCCCTCTTCATCTCGCTTTTGGCCGGGAAAGACTCGTCATTTGATTCCAGCGCCACGCCTGCGCGCTCCAGCACACTCTCCTCGACGAAAATCGGGGTTTTGGCGCGTACAGCCAGCGCAATCGCGTCACTGGGGCGCGAGTCAACTTCCACATGCCGGCCAGCGACATCCAGCACAATGCGCGCGTAGAAAATGTCTTCAAGCAGATCCGAGATCACCACGCTCTCAATTTTTGCTCCCAGATCATGGATCACATTTTTTAATAGATCATGCGTAAGTGGGCGTGGCGAACTGGTGCCCTGCAATTCGATGGCGATAGCATAGGCCTCAGGATGCGCTATCCAGATGAAGAGATAGCGTTCTTGTTTTGTTGCTTTCAAGATGACGACCCGCTGCGACGTTTGCAAGTTGATGCGCACGCTTTCTACTGTCATCTCAACCATCTGATCGGTCCTTTCTGGGTACCCCCATTTTAGGCATGGGGAGGAAAGAAATCCCCATATGGGGGAGAGGCAGAAGTGCGGTCTCCCTCTCAGTGCTAGAGATGGCTAGCGCCCTTTTCCGCACAAAGTAATGTTCGCCTTGACAATGATATCGGTCTGCACGTCTCTCAAGCACTGGCTTTAACCCCTCTATATACCTGTTTAAACTTGAAAGTTCGAGAGCTTTCGCTGGCAACGCACCCCAAGGTTGGTTCTTGAACACTGCCGATATCGTAGTTGACACCAGACAGATTGTATCCAGGCTATGTGCCAACTGAGTCTGGACAGGCAAGCCTGCAACAGCTTCATGGAAAGCCACGAACTGTTGATAAGCCCTGGCATTCAACTACAGGGTACCTGCCAGAAACCTGACGTATTTGACTCCCTCTTGTGCGGCTGGGAACCTTCAAGAGCCTCTGTCGCTTTGATTGTACACTTTTTCCAGGGAGTTGCGCAAATGGCCACTCGCTGGCGGCTCAATCTGTTCTCTTCTTCGCTTCCTTCTCTCAGCATCCCGGTCCTTCCTGGCCGGGTCTGGTGGGCAGCAGGAGCAAAAGGTTAAAAGCTTATCCGCAAGGATTTGGAGTTACTTCTCTCTCCGCTTGCCTATCTTATTGGAAGTATAGCACACCCATGTTTGAAAATGTAGCAGCACAAAGCGTTCAATAACCCCTCTGGCAAGGAAGGGCGAGCGGGCTGGAGTGGGAAGGAGGGCTATGTACGAACATGTTTTGCGTGCTGCTGAAAAATTCGTTCGATAACCGCTTGACTTGAGCCACTGAGTCTGCTATCATTTGAATAATAGTTCTACTTTGGCGCATTATAATTCAGGCGATGCGGGCCTATCGATTGAAAGGCAGGAAACATGCGGATGTCCTCCGAACAAGCTAGCGATATTCAGCGGCGAATATACGATTTTATTGTGGGATACATGCGAGATGAAGGCATGCCCCCGACAAATCGTGAGATTGGTCAGGCGATGAAAATTGCCAGCACGGGCCATGTCGATTATCATCTCTCTATGCTGGAGAAGAAAAATTACATCCAGCGCGAACCGAAGAAGAGCCGTGGCATCAAGCTGGTAAACCAGCGACCTGCGGGCATACCCATTATGGGGAGCATTGCCGCAGGTCTTCCGATTGAGACGCTGACGGACCCCGATCAGATGCTGGAAGCCGGTCATGAACTGGAGCATCAGAACACCTACGCGCTCGTGGTCAAGGGCAATTCAATGATTGAAGACCATATTTGTAGTGGGGACTATGTGGTCATCAAGCCGCAATCCTCCTGTCAGAATGGAGATATCGTGGTTGCCGTGCATTTCCTGGAAGAGAATAAGAGCAGCGCTACCCTCAAGCGTTTTTTCCAGGAACAGGACCAGGTGCGCCTGCAGCCAGCCAATTCAGAGATGGACCCCATTTATGTCTCACGACGTGAATGGGATACCGAGTGGCATGTTCAGGGAAAAGTGGTGGCGATCTTCCGCCAGTACCCGGCTGCCTGATCTCCTCGCGCTCGCGCTCGCCGTCATACGCGCTGATAAACTCGCTTCGCTCTGCCTGAGCTGCCCGCTGTCAGGCAGGGCTGTTTGCTGTCTTGAACCAGACAGCAGATATGGCCCGCGCGGGCTCTATCTGCTCAACTCTCCTGTCTGTTGGTTTGCCATGATTCTTGAGATTTGAGTGATAATCTGCTATACTCTCAACAAATACCTGTTCGCTTTCTAAACATTTGTCCAGGAAGCCAGTTATGGTGCGTTGTGTGATCAGGAAAGGATGCTCTCTTTATGAGGGTTGCCGCTGTGGCGTTTGTGTTGATTGTAGGTGCAGCGGTCGTGCTGGCTTTTGCCAACACGCTTAACTCGTGGGTGCTTGGCGGCTTGCTCGGCGGCCTGGCGGCTATTTTGCTGTGCATTCCCATCTCCCTGGCCATTTTTACCTTGCTGGCCCGCCGCCAGGAGGCGCGTCGGCGTGGCCCCGCGGAGACATGGGAGCTAGAAAACGTGCAAGATTTTACAGACGAGGCGTATGAGGATGAGTTGATGGTGTATGAGGCCGAGGGTCTGCTCCTGTCCAATGAAGAAGATTTTTATTCTGATACCCGCGCGCATGTTCTTCCAAACCGCCGCGCGCCTGTTTCCGGGTACCTACCTCTTCCACCAGTTGAGCAGGAATTGGACCCTTGCTATGAAGATGAGGAGGGGGAACCGCTGGTGCGGCGGGCTCCGCTTAACTATCCACGCCAGCCACGCCATCCCGCGCGTTCTCTGACCCCTGACGAAGGGACAACCTTCCCGGCGCCCGCGGGCGGCCCAACTCGTCGTCCAGCGACACGCTCTCTGGCCCAGCATCAATCCGCGGCTTTGCGCAAGGCTCGCCAGGAGGCGCAGCAGCAACAGCAGCGCCTTGCTCAGAAGCATGGCGGAACCGCCGGGCAGTCTCGGCGTTCTCAGAGCAGCCATTCGGGTTTTTCGCAGCGTCCGCGAACTTCGCATTCTTTGCGGCCGCGGGATCACACATCAGAT
The DNA here is from genome assembly GCA_036384215.1 of Ktedonobacteraceae bacterium. GTDB lineage: Bacteria > Chloroflexota > Ktedonobacteria > Ktedonobacterales > Ktedonobacteraceae > Paraktedonobacter. Next base: position 10,162 of record DASVMX010000572.1, read on the forward strand.
TTGTATTCGTCTGAGGATGAATACGATACCCAGCAGGCTCGCCAGTATGGGGCTCGCGCTGCCTGGCCTGAGGCGGAGGACTTCTCGGCTGATTTTTCGACCGAGGAACTGCACGAGCGCTATCAACAGTATCCGCGCCAGTCCTCGTATCCGCGCAATCCACGCCAGACGCGTTCCCGGCGTCCTCGAACCGCTGAGCCCTGGACTGGGGAACTGGACGATGAGGATGAACAAGAAGACCCACGTGGGCGTCGCCCACGCCATGACCCCGAACGCCTGTCGGGAAACCTGCGCAATCCACTGGTGCGGCGCGCCCCTTATCTCTATGAAGACGATCCTCTAAATGAAGAGTTCGCGCGCCAGCTCGATCAGGATCACCCCATTACCCGCCGCTCCTCGCTCTACGAATCCTATCGCGAGCGGGAAGACGACCGCTAGATTTGTAACATTTTTGTCTTGCATTGCAGGCCTGGGCGAGTGCCGCAGGCGCGAGTTTTTTTGTGAGCGAGTGGCTTCTGGCCTGTTCGTCTCATTGGCTGGTCTCACCAGGCAAAGTGTGTTACTATGGGGCAAAAGTGTTGGAGACCGAAGGAGGCCACTATCTGGTGAGTTCGATAATCACATCCTTAACGGATTTTATTCAAAACCTCTATGTCTCAACAGGCCTGATAGGCATTGTTCTGGCTATGGCGATTGAAAGCTGCTGTATCCCCTTACCAAGTGAAATAATCATGCCGCTGGCCGGTTCCATGCTGGCGATGAGCGGCCAGGCGGGCGCGAAACACCTGCTGGGGGTCAGCCCCGCTTCTCCCCTCTGGCTCAATTTGTTCCTGGTGTCACTCGCGGGCGCGGTGGGATGTCTGCTTGGCTCGCTGGCGGCTTATGGAATTGGATATGCTGGCGGTCGCCCGCTGATGCTCAAGTATGGCAAATATGTCTTGATTTCTCAGCACGACGCGGATAAGGCGGATGCATTTTTTCAGCGCTGGGGCACGGCCACAGCGTTCTTTTCGCGCCTGCTGCCAGTAGTGCGCACCTACATTTCGCTACCTGCTGGCATTACGAAGATGAATCCACTCAAGTTCAGCATTTATACGTTCCTGGGTTCGCTGCCCTGGTGTTTGCTGCTGGCCTATATTGGATATCAATTGGGCAATCATTACGAGCAGATCAGCGGTCCGCTGCACTACGTCGACGGGCTGATTGTTGTGATTGTCGTAGTGCTGGTGGTGCTCTATATCTGGCGCCACATTCGTAACGACCGTAAGGCGCGCGCCGAACATGCCGCCGCGGCGAGCGCCAGTGAACAGCAACGGGTCAGCAATCCGTGGGGGCAGCCTCCGTTTCAGGCAGGACAGCAGCCAATGAACCACTACCCGCAAGTTCCCCCCTCTGGTCCGCAGCAGTCCTGGGGCCAGCCAGCTCAACAATCACAATGGAGGCCGCAGGGCGCGCCTTCGCAGGTTCAGCCGCCACAGGGCAATAATCCTGGTCCGGGCAATGGCCGGCCGCGCTAAGCTTCAGTCTCACCCACTGTTTCTCCAACTGCCCGGTGTCTGCAGCGCTTCGCGCAGGCACCGGGCATTCACGCATAAAATTTTTTTCTTTAAAAGCAGGGCGGGGCGGAATATTTCCTGCCTCCGGCTCTGTTCTTTTAAATAAGAAGACGTTCGCAGCATTTCAGCTTTCCGGCGAAAACTCAACATTCCTTGACGATCGAGAGTAGACGTGGTAAGCTTTTTGCTGGAAATCATAAAAGAAACTTGATACACATAGTCAACAATACCAACAACACGAAGAAGGTGAACTGACATGGGCGATGCTTCCCGTGAGATTATGCGCCAGGCTCGTAAACAGGTGCCCGAATGGACACCTGACCAGGCGAACGAGGCGCTCACACGGCAGCGCAAGGAAGAGCAGGATGAGGTTGTCCTGGTCGATGTGCGCGAGAAAAACGAGTGGGACGAGGGGTACATTCCTGGGGCGCTGCACATTCCGCGTGGTTTCCTGGAATTGCGGGTGGAAGAGGCTATTCCTGATAAGTCAAAGAAAGTGGTTCTGTATTGCGCGGGCGGCACGCGTTCGATGTTTGCCGGCCTGACCTTAAAGCAGATGGGCTATGAAGATGTTATCTCAATGTCTGGTGGCTTTGGGCAGTGGAAGAACAGCGGCCTGCCCTTTAAGAAGCCGCGCACGCTGAGCCAGGATCAGCTCAACCGCTATAGTCGCCATTTGCTGGTACCTGAAGTTGGCGAACAGGGCCAACTCAAGCTGCTCGACTCGCGTGTTTTGCTGGTGGGAGCAGGCGGTCTGGGCGCGCCCTCCGCGCTTTATCTGGCCGCGGCTGGCGTCGGTACGCTGGGAATCATTGATCTGGATGTTGTTGAAGCGAGCAATCTACAGCGCCAGGTGATTCATACCACCGCGCGTGTCGGCGAGTTTAAGGCCGAGTCCGCCAAACAGGCTATTGAGGCACTCAATCCTGATGTCAAGGTGATCACCTACCTTGATCGCCTGGACGAGACCAACGTGGGGCGCATCATCGCCGATTACGACGTGATCATCGATGGAACCGACAACTTCCCCACGCGCTATCTGCTCAACGACGCGGCTTTGCTGGCGAACAAACCCGTCATCCACGGAAGTGTCTTCCGCTTTGAGGGCCAGTTGACAGTCTTTAAGCCCTACGAGGGACCGTGCTATCGCTGCCTCTATCCCGAGCCGCCCCCACCTGAGCTGGCGCCGAGCTGCGCCGAGGCCGGTGTGCTGGGCGTCTTGCCTGGAGTCGTTGGCCTGCTCCAGAGCGTTGAGGCGCTGAAACTGCTGCTCGGCATTGGAGAACCCCTGGTCGGGCGTATGCTGACCTACGACGCTTTGTACAGCGAATTTAGTGAGCTCAGCCTTTATCGCGATCCCAATTGTCCGGCCTGTGGCGAACATGGTCATCCAGAAAATCTGCCGACATACGCGGATGTCTGCGCCATGCCTGCTGCTGTCAAGCGCTAAACTACCATTTTCACGCGAGCCGTAGAGCCAGAGCACCTGGGCTGACGGTCTTGCAGCAGTTGTGTTCTTTGTCGCCCGGTGTGGCAAAGAATACAATAAAAAGGAAACGCTTCCTGGACGTCAGGCGCGTCCGTTACACATGAATCTAAGGAGAATGAACTTTATGGCAACTGTTCGACTCGCACCCGTTCTGCGTGCCTCTGTTGGTGGCGTAAAACAGGTGAGCGCCGTGGGTGAGACCCTCGCTGATGTGCTGTCAAACCTGTATGTCAATTATCCAGCTCTCAAAGAGCAGATCCAGCCAGGCGATACGCTCAGCCGCTTTATTAACATCTACGTCAATGACCAGGATGTGCGTCATCTCCAGGGGCTGGAAACCAGCGTCAGTTCCGCGGATACCGTGATCCTGTTGCCTGCCATGGCTGGTGGTTGCTAGCCGCTTGAGAAGGGGACTTATGCGCTACAGTAGCATTCTTGACACTATTGGCAATACCCCCCTTGTTGAATTGCAAAGCTTTAGCCCGCGCCCAGGCGTACAGATTTTTGCCAAGCTGGAGGGTACCAACCCCTCCGGCAGCATTAAAGATCGCATTGCGAAAAAAATGATAGAGGAGGCCGAAGCAAACGGCAGACTCAAACCCGGTTCAATTCTCCTGGAACCCACCAGCGGCAACACCGGCATAGCGCTGGCAATGATAGCGCGCGTCAAGGGCTATGGTTTTATCGCTGTCATGCCCGATAATGTGACGCAGGAACGTCGCAAGATGCTTGAGTTGTATGGCGCGCAGATCATTCTTTCCGATGGGACGCTTGGCAGCAATGGCGCCGTCCGCCGCGCGCTGGAACTGGCCAGCCAGGACGATCGCTATGTCATGCTCTACCAGTATGGTAACGGGGCAAATCCGCGCGCGCATTACGAAGGCACTGCTGTTGAGATTATTAAAGACCTGCCCGACCTCGACGTGTTTGTCGCCGGCCTGGGCACTGGCGGTACGTTGACAGGGAACGCGCGTCGCCTGAAAGAGTACAATCCCGCCATTAAAGTTGTCGCCGCTGAACCGATGCAGGGAGACGGTGTGCAGGGACTGCGGAGCCTGGAAGATGGCTTTATTCCACCTGTGCTTGATCAATCTCTGCTCGATACCAAGATTCTGGTCTCTGGCTCCGCCGCGATTCGCCGTACTCGTGAATTAAAGGATCAGGAAGGCATTTTTGCCGGCCCGTCCTGCGGCGCGGCACTTCACGCGGCCTTGCGGGTTGCGTCCAGCCTGGAACATGGTAAAATTGTAGTGATCCTCGCCGATGGAGGTTGGAAATATCTCAGCGAAGATCTCTGGACTCGCGACCTGGATACCATTGAAGAAGAATTAGAGGCCAAATTATTGTGGTAACAACTGAATCGTTTGTAGTGCGGATTCCCCGCGCTATTTACGCGGAGATGCTGGCTCATATTGTCCCGGCCTATCCCAACGAAGGCTGTGGCGCGCTCGGCAGTGTTGATGCGCTTGTGGTCAAGAACTATCCAACGGCCAACGCCGCCGAGCACCCTGACGACTTTTCGATTATCGGCGAGGCCGACCTGGTACGTATTTACAACGATATTGATGACTATGATGGCGAGATGATCTACTATCACTCGCATCCTGTTAGCGAGGCCTATCCCTCGCAGCGCGATAAAGATTGGGCTAAAGGCAGCGGCTGTCTCTACCTGATCTTCTCGCACCGTTTCTATCCAGAAGAGCCTTATGCTCGTATCTTCTCGATTCAGCCAGATGAGTCAGTCGTCGAGGGTAAAATTGAAATCATATAACAGAGAGTTATGATTTCAACAGGAATCATAACCCACCAGGTATCCAGAATGTATTCTCCTGGGTTATGATTATCTTGATGGAAATAACCTGGCGGAATGAAAAATGCATTCCACCAGGTTATCTTTTTGCTTGATTTAAGCACCCGGTAATCCATAGCGAATTGGACAGACAGAGAGAAGCGAGCCACCAGGCTCTTGACAAACGCTTTGATCGAGTGTACACTTCCTTATGAAAATTAGTAAACGCTAACTAATTTGAAAGGAAAAGAGAGTTTACCTGGAAGAACGACCTCATCATTCGGAGAAACGTCCACGGTTGCGTGGTGAGGGGAGGTGTCCAGTATCTAAAATCCTAGACATCTCCATAGTGCTTAAGAATGGTTTGTGCATCCATGCGTATCTGGGCGATAAGCTCAGAAGGGGATTCTACTCTGGCGTCTGTTCCCAGCATGAGAAACGTATGAGCATAGTAGGTGAGATCATGTGCTCCCATCGGCATCTCTATTGTCCCAGATCCCTGTTCATCCACCGTAATGTGCCCGCCGAAATCAGCCCAGTCAACGGTACTGACTCCTTTTGGGGTGAGGTGAGCTTTGAGCAACAACGCCTGCGAGGTATTTTTCTCTCCTTTCGCTAGCCATTCACGAAGAGATACTTGCTCTGGCCGTTGATGCCCCTCGGCTCTTTGCAATGCAATCACTCGATCAGCACGTAATGAGACATGTTGCTGCCTTTTGTAGTCAAAACAGGCACAATACCACAGGCCGTTGTAGGCATAGACTCCAAAGGGATAAATCAGCCGTTCTGCTACCTGAGAGCGGGAGTCATAGCGGATGAGCAGGTGTGCCTGGTCTTTGCTCGCCTGAAGCAGATCGGCAAGAAAGGGAGCGGTGTAGTGGCATTGAGCATGCAGGATAGCCAGATAGGGACGGATCTCGTCAAGCTGTTGCCTCACCTCAGACGGAAGCTGACTGCGAAGCTTGGTCACTGCCGCGCTGCTCTGGAGCGTGAATGGTGCGGCTGCATACGTGAGGAGGCTTTCGTAAGCGAGTACCACCCCTAATGCTTCATCGTTGGTCAAGAAAAGGGGGAGCGATCGTTGTTGCAGAATCAGTACATATCCTCCCCCAGGTCCGGGGGTGGCTTCTAAAGGGACTCCCATGGCGGATAAGGCCTGTAAATCGCGAAGCATCGTTCGGCGAGAGACCCCGAAGTCATCCGCCAGTTCTTGGACGGTAAAACGCTGGAGTGCGCGCAAGCGCAACAGCAATTCGAGGAGGCGTTCAAGACGTGACATGGATTTCCTTTGAAATGGTGACAGGATCTGACACTATTATACGGTATCCTTCGTTGAAGACGCAAGAAAAAACTGCTGTTGGCTCTGTTCTGACGACAGAGAAACGTCAGAAGAAACCTGATAGAGCCTGAGGAATGGAAGGAGTGATTCATCTATGTCTGTCCTTGAAGAGCTTGTAGAAGTACCAGGGGGAAGCTCTGATCGTCGTATCCATGTCTTCCGAAGACCGTTAGGTGTGGTAGACCAGTTTGAAACCATGACCGTCGATGCGTATCTGGTGATCACCGCACACTACGGAATCGTCTGCGATACCCTCCTTTGTCCCGATGATATGGCGAAGTTGGTCCAGGCCATGGGCAAAGAACTCAAAGGACGCCCCCTCCTGGTGATCAATAGCCATGCCGATTGGGATCATTGTTGGGGCAACGGCTATTTTACCGGAGCCAATACTGCCCCCATCATTGCTCATGAACATGGGCGAACCCGCCTGCAATCTTCGGAGGCGCACGCCCGGCTCCAAGCCTCTCAGCGCTTTCCTATCTTTCGGCAAACGGTGCTTGTCCCACCCACTATCACGTTTGCCAGCACCTTGACCCTCCACGGAGGGGATCTTACCGTGGAGCTTTTCCACGCTCCAGGACATCGATCGGAACACATTGCGCTCTGGATACCCGAATTGCGTGTCCTCCTGGCCTTCGACGCTGCAGAGGAACCTTTTCCTCAGATCGACAGCGCTGAGGCTATTCCTCCGATGATTGCCACCTTGCATCGGTTCCTCGCCCTCCAACCGCAGCATGTGCTCTGTTCTCATAACAACACCGCCACTGTGGCGACGCTCGAAGGGAACCTGGCCTATTTACAGGAGCTCGAACGCCGTTGTCGGCTCTTTCTCCTGACCCATCGATTTGCGGAGGAGCAAATCGAGGAGCCTTCAGCACTCATCGATTATCCTTTCGATGCCGTTGTCTCCTCCCATCATGCACCCATTGATCGCGCGTACCATCATGAAACGCATAATACAAATGTACGCTACATGATGCAATGGCTGCACCAGGCTCAGACAACCATGTCACCAACGAGATGCACAACATGAGAGTGAAACGATGGCTGTCCTGTTCTCTGCAAAAAATGATAGCCAGCAAACGCTTATTTGTGCTCCATCGTGTGAAAAAGAGGGAGTGTGGAGGACGCGCATTGCCAGTACAAACAAAAGTGCCTGGGAACAGGGAACTGGCCTACACCAGGCCCAGAAGAATAGCGTAAAAAGAAAGGTTTCTTGATGAATATCTGGGAAGATATCATCCAGGCAGAGCAGCGAATCCGACCATATATTCGCACGACCCCTCTGGAGTACTCTTTTTCTTTGAGCAAGCTCACTGGAAGCCGCGTCTATTTGAAGCTGGAGAACCTCCAGTATACTGGCTCGTTCAAAGTACGCGGAGCTATGAATGCGCTCCTCTTGCTCACGTCAGCAGAGCGGACGTGTGGCGTTGTCACAGCCTCATCAGGCAATCATGGCATCGCTACTGCTTTTGGACTGTCTACTCTCAAAATGCAAGGAAGCATCTTCGTGCCTCAGAATACCTCCCCGACGAAAATGGCCGCGATACAGCAGTACGGCGTCGATCTGCGCCAGTGGGGTGAAGATTCTGTGGTGACAGAGGCATATGCTCGCGCCTACGCGGCGGAACATGAGATGGTCTATATTTCTCCGTATAACGATTGGCGCGTCGTCAGTGGTCAGGGCACCATTGGTATGGAACTCTGCCGCCAGAACGGACAGATTGACGTTGTGCTGGTGGCAGTGGGAGGGGGAGGCATGATTAGCGGGATCGCGGAGTCCGTGAAGACGGTTTTTCCTCAGGCTGAGGTCATCGGGTGCTCACCAGAAAACTCGCCGGTCATGGCCAGATCAGTACAGGCCGGGCAACTGTTGGACATGGAATCGCTGCCCACCCTTTCCGATGGTACTGCTGGCGGCGTCGAGGCGGGAGCGATTACCTTTCCCCTTTGCCAGCGCCTGGTTGACGATTTCTTGCTCGTTTCAGAGGAGGAGATTCGCCAGGCCATCCGTCTGTGCCTTGAAACGCATCATATGCTGATTGAAGGCGCGGCAGGAGTATCTTTGGCAGCCTTGCTGAAAACAGCGGAACGCTTCCGTGATAAGACCGTGATCGTCGTGGTGTGTGGTGCCAATATGAGTGTAGATACCTTGAAAACCATTCTCTAACCCGGAAACAGAACAAGGAAGAATATCGTCTTCTTACTCATAAAAAAAGCCTTTCAATGAATTGCAGCATGGAAATTTGCGCCAGTTGTGCTGATTCATATAACGGTTGAGAAATGTTTCTGCCAAATTATTCAATCCAGGGGATTGAATAATCACCTCAACGCAATGTTTACAGAACTATCAGGGCTTTCACATTCTCCAAACTCGCTGCTTGCAGCGGTCCCAATACAGGTGAAGTAGAGAATGGGAAGCCCTGACAGAGCTATGTGCCTCATGGACAGCAAGCTATTGTCAGGCGTACAATATATTCGTTCTATTGATGAGAAGAGAATTGAGCACGAGAGAAAGGATGGAAGTATGCGTAATATTTGTGTCTATGCTGGTTCTAATCGGGGGGCGCGCCTGGAATATGAGCAGGCGGCCAGAGCTCTTGGACGGGAGCTGGTGGCGCGTGGCCTGGGATTGGTTTATGGAGGAGGTAGTGTTGGTCTGATGGGGGCGCTGGCTGAGGCAGTGACAGCAGATGGCGGCGAGGTGATTGGAATTTTGCCGTCGGCCCTGTTCCCGCGTGAAGTGGCGTATACGCGCGGAACGAAGCTCTACGAAGTGAAGAGTATGCACGAGCGTAAGGCAATGATGGCTGATCTCTCTGATGGCTTTATCGCCTTGCCTGGTGGTTATGGCACTTTTGACGAGCTTTTCGAGATGATTACCTGGGCGCAACTGGGCTTTCACTCCAAGCCGATTGGTCTGCTCAACGCGTCTGGCTTCTTCAATCCCTTGCTCGCACTGATCGAGCATAGTTCCACAGAAGGGTTTATTTCTCCGCAGCACGCGTCACTTGTACTCCAGAAAGAGACACCAGCTGACTTATTGGATAGCCTGGCTGCCTATGTACCGGCCTCCGCTGGCTCGAAGTGGACGGATCTGCCAGAGCGTTAAATGGCCAGTTGGATTCACTGCTATTTAGTGTGCAGGGATCTTTGGAGAGAGTGTATTCTGTTGTTTTCTTTGTCTTTTTAAAGAAGAGGTTGTAGATGGATAGCAATAGCTTTGAGCAGCGTATGCGTGAAGACGAAGGCAATGAAAATTCAGAGTGCTCCGAGCGCTGAAGCAATGAAGCGGAGTAAGCCTGCTGCTATGAAGTATGATATACTGCAAGAAAAGAGCTTGAGTGGATTACAGCAGAACTTTTCGAGAGATGGAGCGGAGGCATGCCCAAAGAAAGCGAAATCGAGGAACAAGATCCCTTTCAGACGGTGATGATCGTTGAAGATGATGTACACATTGGCACCTTTCTGGTCGAGGCCATTACAGGCGAAACACCCTATCGCGCTACGCTCGTCGCCAACGGCCTGGAAGCCCTGGAGACAGTCAAGCATCTGAAACCCAGCCTGATGATTCTGGACTACCATCTTCCCGGCATCAATGGCCTTGAACTCTATGATCGTGTCCACTCCATGCCTGAAATGCAGCAAATTCCCGCTATCATGATGAGTGCCCGCCTACCTCAACACGAACTGGAACTGCGCGATATTGTTGGTATCAATAAGCCATTCGATCTGGATGACTTTTTGGAACAAGTGAAAAATCTTCTTGAATAGACCCTGGGAAGAGCCGTATAGATCCTATGGTGTTCTTAACGTAAATATGCTACTATTGTGCGCAGTTGGGCTGTGGTATCGACGACCTTTCAGCTTCAGAATCTTCGATATTTGGATAAGGAGACCAGGCTTTTGGCAACGCACGATAGACGTTACGTGATAATTGGAAATGGCATCGCAGGGACAACCGCCGCTGACACTCTTCGGAAAAACGACCCCAATTGCAGCATTCATTTGATTACCAACGAACCTTACCCCCTATACAACCGCGTTTCGCTCCCACGTTTCCTCCAGGGCGTGATTGTAGAGCAAAAGGTGATGATTCGTGACTTTGCCTGGCACGAGCAGCGCAATATTCAGTTGCTGACAGAGACCATGGTGACTGAGATCAATGTAGATGAGCGCGTGGTGGTGACGGATAAGGGGCAGTATCTGCAGTATGACGCGCTGCTGGTGGCGACCGGCGGGTGGGCGAATCCGTTGAGCGTACCGGGTGCCGAGGATTGCCAGCATATTTACAACTTTGTGACGCTTGACGATACCAAGACCATTATCGCGCGGATGCTTGAGTCGCGCCACGCGGTGGCCTATGGTGGGAGCTTTATCTCGTACGAATTGTGCGATGGTTTTGCTATGCGTAAGCTCGATACGACCTGGATTATGCGCGGTCCATACTGGTTGCGCAGCGCGCTGGACCCCGATGGTGGCGAGGTTGTCGACAATATCGCGAAGAAGTTTAGGGTGAATGTGATTCATGGCGATGAAATTGAGAGCGTGGTATCTAAGAACGGGGTGCCGAGCTATATCAAGACCAAAAAAGGGCGTGAAATTCAGGCCGATGTTGTTGGCGTTGGCCTGGGTATTGCGCTGAACACAGGTTTGCTTAAGAATACACCGGTGAAAATCAACAATGGGATTGTCGTCGATGAATACCTGGAGACCAGCGTGCCGGGGGTGTATGCTGCTGGAGACGTGGCTGAGTTCTATGATTCGGCCATTGGTAGATATCACACGATGGGAACGTGGGATAACGCGATGGGCCATGGGCGGATTGTTGCGGCAAATATGGCCGGTGAGCGCCAGCTGTATATCGATGTGCCCACGTACACCAGCCCGCTGTTCGATGTGAATATTGCCGTGGTTGGCACCGCAGAATCTGAGAATCCTGAACTGGTGGCGATCTCCCGCCGCGAGCCGGGTGAGAAGGGTAATGAAAACTACCGCAAGCTCTTCTTCCGCGATAATAAACTGGTTGGTGTCCTGATGATTGGCAGCCCCAAAGGTCGCAAGAAGCTGGTTGAGATTGTCAAGAGCCAGCAGACCCTCTCCGCGGCCTCGGAGCGCGAGGCGTTGCTGGAACTCAAATAGGTCCAAGGCTATTCTGCTTGATAAAAAAGGGCTTTAGCTTGTTGCCGGCCATGGCGTTTACATCCGTGGACAGCATTTTTGGCTAGAGCCCTTGCTTGTCAAGTATGAACATGTTAGAATTTCCCTATTGTGATTCTCCGCGTGTTTGTTTGTTGAAGGCGCGCGAGAGTAGATGTCTTCTCCAACCTATTTTTCGGACGCTTCACCATTGCCAGAGTCAGGAGAGGGTTAGTGGCAAAACAGTGTATTTTTTGTGGGCGCCTTCTGGCGAAGGAAGACGCTCTCTTTTGTAATGAGTGTGGCCGATCTCAAGTTGAGCCTGCCGGCGCCAGTGGTGCGGAGTCTCCCTCGGCCATTAAGGTTAAGCTTCCGCCGAAAGAGTTTACGCGAGTTGATCCTTCTCCTGTTCGGCGCGAGGCCAATTTGTCAGGGCCAGCAGCGAGCATAACTCCTCTTTCTTCACCACAGCACGAGCAGACGGCTGCTCCTTCTTCGCGCATGCCGAAACGCCCCACGCACCTGGCTCCGTCCACGCCGGAAGCTGCCACTCCAGCAAACGCGGTTGAGGCAGAAGCGGATGCGTTTGCGGCCATGGCTCGTCTGGCCGATTCTGTCAAGCCATCCATGCCAACGCCTGCCGAGGAAGTCTCGACCATGATCTTACCGAACTGGCGCGAGGAACTGGCTCAACTGCGTAAAGAACAGGAAAAGGGCGAAGCAGGATTTACCGCAACGCCTGGGAAGCAAACAGAGAAGGCGGCGCAAGAGCCACCCGCATTACCTCGCCATGCTGCGGATAATCCGTCCCGGCGTGGTGCGAATAATAGCGGGCCGCAGACGCGCTCACCTGAAAAGACGCTTCCCGCCGACCTGGCGGCAGGTAATCGTGTGCCTCAGAATGCGGCGCGCACGCCGGAACTGCCGCGCAAAACACCGAGCAGGCCGCTGCCGAGAGATGTCGCGCGTGCGCCGGAACTGCCGCGCAAGGCGCTGAATACGCCGCTGCCCCAGGAAAATACGCCCGCGGGAGATCCCTCACGGCGTGAATTGCGCGTGAAAGTGTGGGAGCAGGAAGAAACTATTGTGACTCCTCAGATGCAGGTGGAGCCACAGGTGCCAGGTTCTGCCCCGGCTGTGGAGCAGAATCCGCTGGCCCGTGCCAAACGTGGCGCGGAAGAAAAGGTAGCCAGGATCGAGGATCTGGAGACGGCGCACTGGCAGGCTCCTCCTGGTCCCATACCCGCGAGTTCTAACCAGCCAGTGCTGCGAGAAGAGAAGCGACCTGAGGCGAAGAAAGAGGGCCAGCCAGCAGCGCGTGAGGAGAGCCGTTCACCAGCGCGAGGGGAGAGTGCTCGCCCCGGTTCTCCACAGGGCAAGGATGGCATCGAAGATCAGCCCACATTGCCGCTGGCTTTGTCTGAGATAGCAAAGCAGGAGCCGCAGATCAAAATAGAGCGTGCTTCTACACCAGCTCCCAAAAAATGGACCGAGTCCGATGTGGACAAGGTCGAAGACCTGCCCACGCGGCCTATGGCAGCCAGCCCGGCCCCGTCCCGCGCGCCTCAGCAGACGCGGAGCATGGACCAGCAAGCTGAAGCGAGCCGGTCGGAATCTGGTGCGCCCCCGACTCTGCGCGCCGCGAATCCTCCGTCAATGCCAGGGGTACCTGGGGCTGGATCATCCTCCATGGTTCCGCCACAGGGGCAGAGCGCGGAAATGCTTGGGAATGCGCCAGCCTCTCGTGGGCGGCCCGCTTCTCCACATGCGCAACCCGGGTCATCTTTTAATCCTGCGTCTCTGCCTCCTCTGACTCCCTTGCCACAGGGACCGGCCTCTCTGCCCGGGAATCCCCAGTTGCATTCTGAGATAGCGGGCGGACCAGGGATGCCAGGCGCGCCTGGGCGTCCGCACACGCCATTTCCCGATCCCTTTAGCCCGCGTCCGCCGCAGGCACCTGCTCAGCGTCCGCCCTCGTTTGAGCCCGCTTCCACGCCCTCAACATTCTCGTCTCCAAACGTATCGAGTCGAGACGCTGGCGTTGGGACGCAGGAGAAGCCGCGCAGGAAGAAGCGGACGCGGCGTGTGCTGGTAACGGTGTTAGTGATCCTGGTGATTGCAGGCATCATTGCCGGACCTTTTATCTATAATTACCTTGGAAAATCACAGGATGCGCAGGCATATCAGACCTATCAGAATAGCACGTTTAACATTTCCCTGCACTATACGCCAGGCTGGAATGCAAGCGTTGATCAGAAACATAGCACCATCCATTTTCACGATAACACCAATACTGACCAGGTCAATCTGGTTATGTCCACGGCGAATGGCCAGGTCGGGGATTATCTCAATCAACAAGCTACCCAGCTTGGAGTGACCAGCCCCAAGGCGGCTTCCGCGGCTACCATCGCGGGCACAAACTGGCAGGCATTGCAGGGGACTGTTACACAGTCTGGCGCGACTTTCACGATTGAGCTCTATGCCGCCGAGCATAAAGGCCATTTCTACTTGTTGGAGTTTCTGGCTCCCCAGGTCTCCTTCAATCAAGCGGATCAAAGCCATTTTGCGCAAATACGTTCTTCGTTCAGTTTCCTCTAGTGCTATTAAGGAATCAAAGAGCGTGTTGCCGATGTTTTTTTCTCAACGGCAACACGCCCTTTCGTGTTCAGAATTCCATGATATAATGTTGTGGGATTGCCATCCGCTACCCGCAGGGCAGAAGCTGCGGACGATGAGAAAGGAGGGCGCGGTAACGGTGCTATCTCCTGAGTAAGAGGAGCTGGCCGGGCCGCGCAGGAACATATGTCTATGGATGATATTCGTTTTGAGCGACATTTTCGCACACCCTACTCGGAAAGCTATTATATTATGCAGGGTTCGGCCTTGCAGAGCAACAGTCGTCTGGGGACCGTGGATATTCATTTCACCACGACCACGGTGCACGGCACGCTGATTCTGGAGAGAGAACTGGAAGAGGCCGATCTGAGCAAATTGATCGAACAGATTGACGAGGATCTTGTGCTTTCAGCGGATATGCCCCGCGATGATTTTCTGGTCAGCGTCTACATCGGCAAGGACGTTGGTTTCTATAGCGACGAATACTTTGCTGAAGACAACGAGAGCGACCTCGATTTTAACGAAGAAGAGGAGTAGACAGGCGTTCTGGAGCGTTGTCAGTCTTCCAGCAGGCCGCGCCGCATCGCATACTTCACCAGTTCGGCGCGGCTATGCAGGTTCAGCTTATCCATGATATGGGTGCGGTGCGTATCCACGGTTTTAGGGCTGATGACCAGGCGTTCCGCGATCTGGTTATTGGTATAGCCTTCCGCGACCAGCTTTAAGATCTCGCGCTCCCGTTCCGTCAGGCTACTATAGCTGTCTTTTTCCTCGCCGGCGTGGACGCGTTGCAGATAGTCCCCAACCATAACCGACTGGGCTGTGGGTGAGAGATAGAAGAAGCCGCTCTGGACGACGTGCAGGGCGTTGATGAGTTCTGTATCCGCCGCTTCTTTAAGCATATAGCCAGAGGCTCCGGCGCGCAGTGCCTGAAAGACATACTCGTCATTTTCATGCATAGTCAGGATCAGGACTTTAACATCGGAGATCTGGCGTTTAATCTGTTTGGTCGCTTCAATGCCATTCATATCCGGCATAGTGATATCCATCAGGATAATATCCGGGTGCAGGCGCAGCGCCTCCTGTAGTGCCTGGCGTCCGTCCTGGGCCTCGCCTACCACTTCCATATCTGGTTGAGCATTGAGCATCATTTTCAAGCCCGCGCGCAGGATGGTGTGGTCATCCGCCAGTAAAATGTGTATCGTCATGTGCTTACTACTTTGCTTCTCTCTGAATTTGGCTTATGAAAGCGCGAGTTCACTTTTCTGTTTGGGGGCGTTTGCGCGTTTTTCTGGCAGGGGAATGCGGATCTCCACGCGCGTGCCCTGGCCGGGAGCGGTGTGGATCTCCAATTCGCCATTCAGGAGGATCGCACGTTCCTGCATGCCGGTTAACCCTAGTCCGCGTCCCAGGCCGCGTTCCTGGCTGGGTATTTTGAGCAGAGCCGTGTAATCGAAGCCATCTCCGTCGTCAAGGATGGTTCCATACACGGCGTCGCTCTCCTCTTTCAAGATCACAGTTGCTTTGCGCGCGTGTGAATGGCGCGCGGTATTGGTCAGGCACTCCTGAACAATTCTATAAAGAGCGGTTTCCATCTCGGTCGGCAGGCGATCTTTCAGGCCGGTGGGGTGGAATTCAACCTCGATAGAACACTTTTGCTGATACTCTTTCAGATACCAGCGCAGAGCGGGAAGCAGTCCCAGGTCATCCAACGCGCTGGGGCGCAGGTCGATGCTCAGGCTGCGGATAGCGCGCAGGGTCTGGTGGGCCAGGGTGCGTGTATCAGAGATACGTTTGCGCGCCTCCTCGATCTGTACAGACTCTTCCAGGATTGCCAGGCTGATCAGCAGCGAGGTCAGGACCTGGCTGGTTTCATCGTGCAGTTCGCGCGCGATGCGTTTGCGTTCCTCTTCTTGAGCGTTGATGATCTGGCTGGCGCGCTGGCGCGAGGATTCGTCGATAGCCTCCAGCATCGTATTAAACGTCTGGGCCAGTTGATCGGCCTGGGGATCGGTCCCGGTCAGGGGCGCGCGCAGAGAGCGTTCGCCATTCTGTACCCGGCGCAT
The DNA here is from genome assembly GCA_036384215.1 of Ktedonobacteraceae bacterium. Taxonomy (GTDB): domain Bacteria; phylum Chloroflexota; class Ktedonobacteria; order Ktedonobacterales; family Ktedonobacteraceae; genus Paraktedonobacter. The sequence goes on from DASVMX010000572.1 coordinate 26,156, forward strand.
CACCTTGCCCAGATTGAGCAGGGGGTGGAAGGCGAACTGGAGTACCACAAAATTCAGCGCGATACTGATCAGCCAGCCAAAGGCAACAAAGATCACCAGGGAAGCAAACGTCGCGTATGTGCTGTTCCTGGCCACGTTCCATGCCAGCAAGGTGCCGCCGGTGGCGCCTACAAAGATGATCAGGCTGTTAGCGATCAGTACCTTATAGAAGACAGGCAGCGCCAGCAGCGGCCTGAGCAGGCGTAAGCCACGTTGTTTCTTTTCAATATACTCTATTTTGGCGTGCGCCATCGCTGTAATCCTGCCCTTCTGTGCTGTTGGATGATCCAGTCATATTGTAGTGAGCTATCTCCACCGTTGTCAAATATCTGGCCTGGAAAGGTTCGGCTGTCAGGGGAAAATCAGGTGTCGTCCTGAAAAGAATCAGGTATGCACCTGATGTCTACACGAGAGACTTGCAGTAAGCTTTCTGGAAGAATGCCTATACTATCGGGTACGCAATCTAGATCAAGGGACGACTCTTCTCAAGATATAGCCAATTGCGCTACAATAAAAAGTGAGTCTAGCCGCCTGATCCTGATTCTGAAATGGCGCGGAAGTTGTGTGCTCTGGCCGTTTCAGCCTAGTAAAGTATCCAGTGTGCGCTTAGTTATGCTATAATCGGCCACACGTATTTAAACGAAATTGATAATCAGGCTATTTTCCAATTGGTCCTGACAGTATCATCTGGCATGATCTATTGAGGAGGCACAGTGAGTTCTGTTCCAAAGAAAAGTTTACTCGACACTCTCACACAGAAGATAGTCGAGAGTCAAGTGTGGCGCTCGCTTTTTCGCCATGGTTACCCTGATACTCCGCTGAATCAGTCGCTGGTCATGATGGGTAACGTCTTCTTGCATTTGCACCCGGTCAAAGTGAGCCGTCAGGCCATGAAGATCACCTATACCTGGTGTATGGGTGGTATTTCTTTCTTTCTGTTCCTTTTGCTGACCATTACCGGTGTCTTTTTGATGTTCTACTACGTGCCAGATACGTCGACCGCGTATACGAACATCAATCAGTTGGCCACGGTGGTCTCATTTGGACACCTTGTACGCAATATGCATCGTTGGGCAGCCCACTTGATGGTGGTCTCTGTCACGCTGCATATGATCCGGGTCTTTTATCACGGCGCGTATAAGCCACCGAGGGAATTCAACTGGGTTGTAGGCGTGCTGCTCTTTTTCGTAACGCTGTTCCTGAGCTTTACGGGTTACCTGCTGCCGTGGGACCAGATCGCGATCTGGGCTATCACCGTTGGTACGAACCTGGCGCCATATACTCCGCTGCTCGGTTCAACAGTGTATAAGATTCTGGTGGGTGGTTCTTCGGTAGGCCAGGCCACGCTAATCCGTTTCTACGTTGGTCACGTGATCCTGTTACCGCTGGCCGGGGCGCTGCTCATGGCTGTTCACTTCTGGCGTATTCGTAAAGATGGCGGCGAAGCTGGTCCGCCACCTCCGTCACGCCGTGAATTGGAAGCGCGAGCTGAGCGGGAGCGCCAGGCTGTTTCAGCCGGCGCGCAGCGCTAGTGGTCGTTGTCTGTTCCGAGGGGCATGGGCCTTGTGAGCTTCCTGCCCCGTTGGTTCGCTTGAGAGGAAATTGATATGGCAATTGAGCAAAAAGAACCAGGAGCGCAGACACAGTCTTCAGCAACCCAACGGCGTTATCGTACTCTTGCTGTTGTCAAACAGGAGGCGATTACGCGCGTTGAGAAGCCACTGGAAGACTCAGTGTTCGTATGGCCGCATCTGCTTGTGCGAGAATTTTTCGCGGCAACGGTTGTAATGGTGATGATTACCCTGCTTTCCCTGGTGATCGACGCACCCTTGCAGACGCCGGCTGATCCAAATTCGACACCGAATCCTGCGAAAGCCCCCTGGTACTTCCTGGGTCTGCAAGAACTGCTGCACTACTTTCAGCCGAACAGTGCCGGTGTGATGATTCCAGGTATGACGCTGCTCGCGCTGTTCGTTCTGCCATACGTAGATCGCAACCCGAGCCGCGCATACGCGGATCGCAAGCTCGCGATCGCGACTTTTACGGTCTTCCTGTGTTTCTGGGCGGTTATCACCCTGGCCGGTAGCTTCTTCCGTGGTCAGGGCTGGCTCTGGACATGGCCGTGGGTGCACATTTACTTTGACCTGTAACAGAGGATATGTATCATGAGTACCAAATATAACGACAGCGACAGTCCCGCGATTACGCCGCAGCAGTATGAAGTGCTGCATGGCGGCGGGGCTGAAGCTGCCGAGATTGCGAAACAGCGCCTGTCCCGGCGACGCTTCCTGCGCAGGTCAATGCTGGCCATATGGGGTCTGTCTGCGACAGCGGCGACGGCGGGCGCTCTGTATATGCTCTATCCGAACCTCGCGGGTCAGTTTGGTGCTGACCTGAAACTTGGCGTGAAGAGCGATTTCCCGTCTGCCGCGCCCGGCAAATTTTCATTGAATCAGGCGGGGGTTTTCTATCACCAGGAGGCCAAGACGTACCTGATGCATGTTGCTGCGGGTACGCCGACGCTGTTGACTGGCCAGTCGCTGGCGGATCAATTGGACTCGGAGTCCATGCTCAAGGATACTGATGGTTCGTTGTGGGTAGCGCTTTACCAGCGCTGCGTCCACCTGGGCTGCACAGTTCCGTTCCGCAATGATTGCCAGAGCTTTAAGTGCCCATGTCATGGCTCGCATTATAATGTCGATGGCGAGTTTCTGGATGGCCCGGCACCGCGTAGCCTGGATCGTTTTAAAATGTCATTATCTGGCAGTGATGTGATAGTCTCGACAGGTACACTCGGCGCGCCGGTGCCGCACCCTGACGATACCACGCGCGTTATTGCTATGCCTGGTCCATGCGCGGCTTCGTAATCGCGCCTTCTTCCTGGCGCGTCCAGGCGCTGAATGGCGTCGCTGGCTCGCCAGGGAAGAGATTTCTGGCAGAACAGAAATAATGGGGATCAGCTCGGAGGGGCCAGGTGGCCTGCTTTTCCGCGCTTTACCCATTCAAACCAGCCAGGCTGGGAAGAGAGTTCTGCTCCGGTTTTACTAGAATAAAAGGGTTGTGTTCTTATGATAGATCCCGTACAGGCCGCGGTGGGCATTGTTGTCCTGCTGATTACTGTGGGGGCCCTGGTCTACATCGTCTATTCTCGCACGAATGCGGTTGAGAAAACCGGCTATGGCGCGTTGATCATGTTGGCGGTCGTTTCGCTCATGATCCCGGTTTTCTGGATTATGGAGACCAATGGCCAGACACAGTCAAAGCTTGACCAGCAGAAGAATTCTGTTGCCCAGGGCGCCGCGCTTTATGCAACGTATTGTGAAACTTGCCATGGTATAAATGGCCAGGGCGGCGCTGGTCCAAAATTGAATGGCAGTGATGCGGTCAATAAGCTGTCGGATACCGATCTCTTGCGGATTATCAAGGCGGGTATTCCCAATGCCAATGATCCCTCCAAGTTTATGATGCCTGCCTGGGGCAACCAGTTCGGCGGCCCGCTCTCTGATCCGCAGGTTGATTATTTGTTTGCTCTGATCCGTTCTGCTGATCCTGCTTACTTACAAGCCAATGGGTACCCCGGCGGGGCCGACGCGAACGGCTTTAAGCAGGTCGGGCCATACATGCAGCAGAATCTGCCTATTCCTTATCAGACGGCAGTGGCTCAGGCAACCGCTGGAGCTGGCGCCGGCCAGTTTGGCGCACCCGTGGATGATACCACTCAGACAGCCGTGACCATTCAGATCACGGAGCCTGGTGCCACTCAAAACTGTACTCCCGCGTGTTTCGGGACACAGAACGTGAAGATCAAGGTGGGTACCAAGATTACCTGGATCAATAAGAGTACTACGCCGCATACCGTCACAGCGATTCAGGGAACAAATCCTGGCGCTCCTGTGGCTAATCCCTCGATCTTTGACTCGGGACCGACCACGCTGATCAATCCGGGAGCGACTTTCTCGATTACTGTGACACAGGCGATGTATAACGCGCAAAAAGATCACACAGTAATTTACTATTGTCGCATCCACCCGGGCATGGTCGCGATGCTGACCATTGTGCCGTAGGTGTTTGTCCGGGTACCGCGTCTTATCGATGCGGTACCCTTTCGCCTGATCGCTGGTCATGTCGCATTGTTGCGAGTGCGATATGTTGAAAGGGTTTGCGATCCATGCAACAAGCTCAACAAAGGGATGCGGGAGAGCGCATATCCTGGGCCCGCGCGCTGATCTTCGGCGTCGGCTTTTTCTTTCTCGCGGCTCTCCTGATAGGACAGATCCCAAGCTTTATTAATTCAGAAATGACATCTTCGTCCCTGATCGGTATGGAACAGGGAATGCTGGCTCTGGCGTTTGTCTGTTTCGGTGGCTTCCTGGTCGTCCAGGCCATCGTGATGTTGTTTGATCCCAAGCCGGTGGTTCCACCTGCGATCTTCATCGGGTTGGGTTTTATCGTGGCCATTCTTGGCACTGCGCTTATTTTCTGGGCAGTGATTACTGGCAACCAGACCGTTCCCAGCCCGACCACGGATGTGGCATCGGTTCTTGGCGGGAAATTCCTCTGGTTCCCGGAAAACGCGGTTGACCTGGTGGCGCTGGGCGCGACCATGGTCTTCGTTGGTGTGGCCTGGATGTTCTATGGTTTCCTGGCGCGCGGAGAACAGTACAACCCCGATCGGCGCGACCTCGGCGCGACGCCCCTGGTCCGCGGTTTGCTGGTCACCGGAACAGTGCTGTTGATCGCCTTTGCCTTCCTGTTTTCCTTCGTCAGCCCGGATGGCCTGGCCAAACTGATCAATCCAACTTGTGCCACTGCTATAAGCAAGACCTGTAACTGGTCGACTGGCCTGTTCTGGGTTAACACGGTCTACAACTTGATCCTGGTGGCGGCGATCTTCTGCACGCTCGGTGCCTTTGCCCTGCGCCTGCATTACCTGATGCGTCCGACGCGTAAGAACACGATGAACGTGCTCTACGCGGTTGGCGTGAACCTGGCTCCGATTGGGGCTATCTGCCTCGCGGCCTGGTTTGCGGCGTATCCTTTCGTGGGCTGGCTGCACATGCTGCCCGGACTTGGCGACTTCTTTACGGTGTGTGCGCGTAAGTCGGCGATTCCCCAGAGCTGCGCGTTCTCGCAGGAGGGTGGCAACCTGATTGGTTCCATTATCACAACTGCCAACTTTGGTCTGTTAATGGCTGCTGTCTGGGCGTGGAAGACGAAGCGCAATCTGGTAGTCATTGGCAGCGTCACTATCGCGGTGGTGCTGGGCCTGGCCACGCTGCTGACGCATATTGAGTACGATCCGAGCGACGCGTACCAGGCGACCATAGCGTTGATGCTCTGTGGCGGCTCGCTGGTCCTGGCGACGATCTGGACCAATGTGTCGCGGCGCGAATTCGCCGTGGTTGGCGAAAAGCCGCTGGGCTGTCTGGGTATGTGGCTGCTGGTAGGCACCAGCCTCTTTGTCTATATCGCGGCCTTTGCCCTGTTCTCAATACCGGGCTTCCACGATACCGAGACAAACATTCCCTTTAGCCCGGGTGCGATTATCGGCTCCAAGCCGCAGCTGGATGCTCTGGTGGTAGCAACCATCATGGGCCTTCTGGCCGCGATCCAGTTCTATTACCTGGTACGCAACCGTTATCGGGTGTGATCAGGAGCAAGAGACAAAGAGAGAGCCAGGGAACAGGATCCTGTTCCCTGGCTCTCTCTTT
>DASVMX010000573.1:0-12498 GCA_036384215.1 Ktedonobacteraceae bacterium
ATCGGCGCCAACACAGTCAGCGGGGGCGCCCGAGGTGACGCCGACGCAGAACACAGGCAACGGTCTGGTGCCAGGCGGACCCGTTTCAGAGCCGACGCAGAACACGGGCAACGGTCTGGTGCCGGGTGGACCCGTTTCAGAGCCGACGCAGAACACGGGCAACGGTCTGGTGCCAGGCGGACCCGTTTCAGAGCCGACGCAGTCAGCAGGATCGCCCGAGGTGACGCCGACGCAGAACACGGGTACGGGGTTGGTGCCAGGTGGGCCGGTATCGGCTCCGACGCAGAACACGGGCAACGGTCTGGTGCCAGGTGGGCCGGTATCGGCTCCGACGCAGTCGACAGATGTGCCCGCGCCCGTGCCAACGCAGGCAACGAACACGAACCAGGGATTGGATCTGTCAGACCTTCCGCAGTTGCCTGGCACCTCGGAAGTGCCGGGCTTTCCGCTCCCATAGGAGGTTTTAAACCTTTCCAACTGGAAGAGGAAAAGCAGATCGGACAGGAGAAGCATATTTGTGCTCCTCCTGTCCGATTTTTTGTTTTATTGCTCTTGTGGTTATCAGTAATCTGTTGTTTCGCGGGCGCTAAGAGAGGGCATTAGAGCAAGACGCCAAGAATCCCGACCAGAGTTATGGCCACTCCAATGAGCGTCAGCAGCGAGGGAACTTCGCCCAGGAGAAAGATGCCCAGCAGAATGCCCCCGGTCACCTCTTGAGTTGCGATAAGGTTGGCATAGGTGGCGTGGATCTTGCGCACCGCAGCGTTGTAGAGGGTGTGTCCGAGGCCGAGAGGAAAGATGCCCAGAGCGCCAAGCGCGGCCAGCGCGGTCAACGGATAGGAATGGCGGAAGGCGAGAAAGAGCACCGGAAGCAACAGCCAGAGTGCCGCGAGGGCGTAAACATTGAGTGTATAGCGAAAAAGTGGATGGTGTGTGCGTTCGCGCCGTCCGGCCACCGAATAGATCGCCAGGCAGATGCCAGAGAGCACAGCCAGGCCATCGCCCAGCACCATACATTGTCCAGTGCCACTCAGGTTACAACTGGTATAGTGTGGTTGAAAACCGGCCATAATCGCCACACCGATCACTGCTACACTGATGCCCAGGTATTTGCGCCAGGGCAGCGCTTCTTTCAGGAAAAGCGTGGAGAGAATCGTCACGAAGATTGGCGACGTGTAGACCAGAGACAGTCCGTGGGCAATGGTGGTAAAGCTTAGCGCCGCGATATAGAAAATGAAGTGCAGGGCTGTCACCAGGCCGTAGAAGAGGAAACGCGGCAACTCCTGGCGCGTAATGCGCAGGGGCGTGCGAGTCAGCAGTCCCAGCAGTCCCACCAGAGCCGCCGCAATAACCAGGCGCCAGAAAGCGATCTCAATGGGACTAAACGGAGCGGCCCAACGCACGAAGACCGCGCTTGTTGAAAAGAAAGCCACTGCCACGCAGACAGAGAGCAAGCCCTGCCAGGAAGATTGTGTTGTGCGTTCTGCTTCTGGAACTGGCAGGGCTGAAGTAGCAAGACCTGCCCGTCTGTTTTTCATATAGCCGATACCTTGAGAGAAAATAGCATCCCCGGCGTTCTGGCGCAGCTGCGGGGAAGCGTTCCCCTTTATTGTACAACAATTTGGGGAAAGAGAAGTCAAAGGAAATGAGGTGCTGACCAGCGCGTGAGTATCCTGATGGCCAGCGCCTCATTTCAGGCATTTTGATGGGCATGCAAACTTTCCGCGTGGAAAGAAAACGCAATAAGAGCCTGAAGGAATATTTTAACTGAGCGCGTAAAGATGCACGCGTCGATTTTTCTCTATCGTTTCCGCAGTAACGCCCATGCCAGCCAGAGCCAGCGAGGCAGCCAGGCGGACCGCCCGCGGCAGGCGTTTATTGGCAGCCATGTGTTGCAGCGGGGGAATAGTCGCGGGAGCATTGAGTACGGTTAAGAGCCAGATAATGGACTGGCGTTCCGCGTCGTCGTCGCGGTGAAGCGAACGCACAAGCTGGGTAGCAAATTGAGTCCCAAAGGTTGCTAGACCCTGGAGCAAATCCTCTCGCATGTCGCTGGTAGTCACGCTGCTATCAGCGCACTGTAGCAGCAGTTCATTGAGTTTCTGGCGTATCTGTTTGCGAGTAGTGAGCTCCACAACGTTCCAGCTCTGCTCATGAGCAGTGGTGGCCGGCTGGAACTGCCTGGCGCGTCCTTTTTCCATCAAGATATGGCCTTTCCGAGGCGGAATGTGGCCTCGACACAGTGTTAATTGCAACACACGAACTCAAGCGAGTGGAAACTCTGTTGAAGGTCCAACGCGCTTATCAGAGTGTTTGTCTGACCAGGCTAGAAGATCTTTCTTCTATACAAGAAACGGTTCCTGGCGGGCTGCGATCAGTGCCAGCAGTTCTTGCAGACCCCGAAGCGCACCCCGGCGCTGTTCCTCTGTCAGAGTGTCATCTGCGGCGAATTCATCTTCGTCGAGGATCAGCGGCTGGCCGTCGGGGGAGACCCACACGTCTAGCAGGAGGTCGACCTGTTCAACGCGTGCCGCGTCAACGTGCGCGGGGGCGGCGATATTGCAGTACCAGCCTTTGCGCTGGCCATCCGCGGTCGCGATATCGAAGATGTTAAACCATCGGTCGCTATAAAAGTATTCAAGAAAGCGATCCCCAGGCTCAAAGGTAGTATAGCCCAGATCTCTCCTGGCCTGCTTCCAGCATGCTTCCAGGACTATTCCATTCTTTAAACGAGTTGCGACTTCCGCCGGATACCGAATTTTCTCTTCACCCAGAGGATTGAGTTTAATAACAATCAATTAACGCCATCCTTCCAAAGACAACCAGAGGATAGTGTATCCCATCTTCTTCCCAGATGCAAATGGAGCTATGCTGCTTGCCCACACCGCTCTATTCACTACGCGAGCAGGACGCGGAGGTGTTCCAGACTGCTCTGGAGCTTCATGCTGTCTCTCGAATAATCGGGGCTGACCACTGATGCCTCCAGGCTCAGGTTGCCATCGAATTGGTGTTGCTTCAAGCGGGCGAAGATATGCCCAAAATCGAGATTGCCTTCGCCGGGATGCAGGTAGCGCCGGTAGCCGTCGGCAGTATATTGCTGGCCATCGTAATCTTTCAGGTGGATATGGCGGACCAGGTTGGAGGACCAGAGCCATGAGGCGTCCAGCGCCTGCTCGATCTGTCCATGGATTGCCAGGAACTCGGTATCCAGAGCGACTTTACTACGGCTGTCGCGCTCAATAACCCGTTGCATGACTTCCAGCGGCGTGCTTTTTATACAGGGGATCGTCTCTACTGCTAGCTCCATCTGGTATTCCTCGGCGATGTCGATGCACTCATTGAGGATAGCCAGATTGTTTTCAATGTGTTCATCGGAGTCGGGAGCGCCCCAGAGGTGGAAGACTGCCACCCGTGCGCCGACAAGCTGTCCCAGGCGGCAACTGCCCGCCAGCCATGAGCGACCTTTTGCCCGTTCATCCGGGTCTGAACTCAAAAGAGCCGGGGCGGCATTTTTTTCAACGTGCAAAGCAGGGAAGCAGAGGCTGGTGGCCAGGAGATCGGCGGCAATCTCTTCAATGCGCGGCGTCCACTCCGGGTAATACATAATTTCAATACCATCGATGGGAAGTGGGAGCGCGTAGCGGGCAATGTCGAGGTGGTCAATCAGGACGGGGTAGCGTCCGAATGCGCCAGATGAGCAGAGCAGTTGCATGGAATATTCTGTCCTTCATAAAATACTTGCAATGGGTCCAGTGCCTCAATAGAGAGAGGCAGCACTTCTATTATAAGCACAAAACGAACGAAAAAGCAGGATTGCGGGACTGAACCGCGCAAAATCGCCTATTTGCGCGATTCAGTCCCGCAATCCTGCTTTTTTCGTTCGTTTTGTGTGTATAGAGGGTAAGTGGGGGAGAAAAAAGATCTGGAGGACTCTACCTGCCTTGCGCGTAAAAAATTGTAGTCAGAGGCAAGCAGTCGTGATATACTTGAAACATGTTGAGTCTTGATTTTATTCGCCAGCATCCTGAGGTGGTTAGCGCTGGTTTGAAGCGCCGGCACGATCCCCAGAACATAGAAGAATTGCTGCGTTTGCTTGAGCAACGCAGGGGGCTGGCTACGCGCTGCGAAGGGTTGTACGTGGCGTTAAAGCACCTGAACGGGAGCATCCACGGTACCCCTGAACCCAGGCGCGAGGAACTGAACAGGCAGATCAAAGCGGTGACCAAAGACATCCGCCTGCTTGAATTGCAGATAGGCAATCTTGAGACGCGTATGCAGCCGCTGCTCCAGAGCTTGCCCAATGTGCCACACAGCAGTGTGCAGGATGGCGGGGAGCACAATAAAAATCGAGTACTGAGTACATGGGGTGAACCGCTGCGCTTTTATTTTCCACAAAAAACGCACTGGGAATTGAGCGAGAGCCTGGGCCTGACCGATTTCGAGGCAGGCGCGAAAGTGGCGGGGAGCCGTTTCGTCGTCTTGAAAGGTTTGGGCGCGCGCCTGGAGCGCGCGTTAATTTCCTTTATGCTCGACGTTCACACGCGCGAGCACGGTTATACAGAGATCATGCCGCCCTTTTTAGTCAAGCGTTCGCTGATGATCGGCGCGGGCCAGTTGCCCAAATTTGAGGATCAGGCTTATCTGTGCTCCGAGGACGAACTGTACCTTAATCCAACCGCCGAGGTGCCGCTGGTGGGCCTGCATAGTAACTCCATTTTGCCGGTTGGCATCTTGCCGCTGCGCTATACCGCCTGGACCAGCGCCTTTCGCCGTGAAGCCGGCTCAGCCGCGCGCCAGAATCGTGGTTTACAGCGCCTGCATCAGTTTAACAAAGTTGAGCTTTTTCAGCTAGTTGAGCCGAGCGACTCGTATGCTGCGCTGGAACAGATGGTCATGCACGCGGAGGCCATTCTGCGCCAGCTCGAATTACCGTATCGCCTGGTTGAGCTATGTGCCAGCAACCTGCCCTTTTCCTCCGCGAAGACCCTGGATCTGGAAGTCTGGATGGCCGGACAGCATCGTTATCTTGAAATCTCCTCAATCAGTAACTGCGAAGCTTTCCAGGCGCGGCGCGCAGACATCAAATATCGTCCCGCGCAGACCGCGCGAGCTGAATATGTCCACACCCTCAACGCCTCAGGCCTGGCCGTTGGCCGCACCATGGCTGCCATCCTCGAAGCCTATCAACAGGCAGACGGAACCATCATCGTGCCCAAAGTACTACGGCCTTTTATGGGCGTGTCTGTACTGAAAAAGGGATAGGAGCACATCCGATTCCTTAACAGCGATCAGACGCGTACTATCCCGCCGGGTCTGCTCTACTTCAGCAATGGTTACACGACGGTTTATCCGCAACAGATGGCAGCCACGGTTGTCGCGCTCATCGTTCCTGTGATACTCTATGCCATCGGGCAGCACTACATTGATTGCGGTGTGGCCATCGCCGAGGTAAAATAGTTGCGGGTGGCCGTGCCATCCGCCAGTTGCGCGCCGCGCACGACCTGACTGACGCGCATGAGAGAAGGAAAGAGGAATGCCAACACTGTTCCAAGACGGGGATGTGGTTTTATTTCAGGGAGATAGTATTACTGATGCCGGGCGGCACCGCTTCGACTCGGAACACCTGGGCTCTGGCTACGCCCAGTTTGCCGCAGCCTGGTTTCAGGCACTGTATCCTGAAACGGGTGTGCGTTTCCTGAATCGCGGGATCGGGGGAGATCGCGCCAGGGATCTGGTGGCGCGCTGGCAGGAGGACTGCCTTGAACTGCGGCCCACCTGGATCTCCATTTTAATCGGCATTAATGACACCTGGCGTCGCTACGACAGCGGCGATGCTACATCAGTCTATGCCTATGAGGAAAGCTATCGCCAGCTCCTCGACGGCGCACAGGCCATCCACCAGGTCCATCTGATTCTCTGCGAGCCTTTCGTGCTGCCAACCCCGGCTGACCGCGAGGGCTGGCGCGAGGATCTCGACCCGAAGATCGCGGTCGTCCGCAAACTGGCTCGCGAATATGGCGCGCTATACGTGCCCTTTGACGGTCTCTTCGCCCAGGCCGCCACCCGGCGCGAGTCCGCCTTCTGGGCCGCCGATGGAGTTCACCCCACCGCTGCGGGCCACGCCCTGATGGCCCAGGCCTGGCTGCGGGCCGTAAAAGCTCTATAATAGCAACGCCCCCGCTTTTCTATATTATTGAGGGCCGGGGCTTTTCTATACAGACTGTCCTATACTGAGCAAGTATGTAGTTGTGTTCTTGCCCGATACCAGCATCACGACTACCATGTTGGCGTTCCCTGTAGATGTGCTCGAAGAGAAACAAAAGTGAAAAGGCCAGGAGTGTTTATTTACCACCAGCCCGTTTCTGATTATTTGGCCCGCCACGATGGTACTCTTCGGCATGGGGGTTGACTTGCTGCGCAGGCTTGTGGTATTGTTCGTTATGGTAATTGTTCACCAAGGTATCGCGCTTGTTCTCTAATGAACCTAAGCTGTTTCTTAGAAAATTCACTGAGTTGGGGAATGGCCTGGTGGAGTGTCGAGTGTAACAGCCAGGGTGTTTTGCAATTCGGAGGGATGGCAGAGTGGTTTAATGCGACTGTCTTGAAAACAGTTGAGTGAAAGCTCCGGGGGTTCGAATCCCTCTCCCTCCGTTTCGTACACATGATATTTTTCACCGCGGGTATGCAGTGCCGCTACCCGCGGTGAGCCACACTATACAGTGGGAGATTCTGTGGCTCATACGATGGCGTTCCTGGTAATGGATAACCATGTTTGATTTTTGGTGCCAATAGATAATAGTCAATGAATTGCGGCGTTTCGTAGTAGATTTCTGGGCGGGTGCGGATTTCGGCGGGCTCAGATGAGCGGGACGAGATCGGCGCGGGCCAGAGTCGTTTTTGGACGGACGGTGAAAAAGCGTGTCTCTTATAGGTTCATTGGAGCAGTTTGATCTCGCAAACGTTTTACGACGCATTGAAGTCTTTTCGAAGACTGGCCTGCTTGTCGCCAAGCAGGGATCGATGTGGGTTGAGTTTTATTTCCGCCTGGGCCAGCTTGTGTGTGTGGGTCCGGTGCGCGCGAATGTGACGCTGATCGATCGCCTCTTGCAGGCGAATCTGCTCTCCGCCCAGTCTCTGCCGCAGGTGAAACAGATCATCGGGCCGGCTGAGGTAAGTGAGACGCAAATTGCGCTGGCTTTGATCAACGAGGGGCTTCTCAGTCGTGAAATTTTGCGAGCCTGGGCTTCGCATGAAACCTCGCAGATTCTGCAGGCTATTTTCTCCTGGCCGGGCGGTGAGATCTATTTTGAAGATGATCAACCGACGCCTCCTGACCGTTTGCTGGTTGCCCTCTCTGTTTCAGCGCTGCTTGAGACCATGCCTGCCGCGACACCCGCGCCTCGATCCGCTGCTGCTGGCGCGCCTTCGACCGATGAACTTTCGCATCCCCCGCAGAATATGGCCTATGCTTTGCCCGTGGTTACGCCGATGCCCTCTCCTCTGGCCGAGGTAGGATTGGCAGGACAGGTGCGTGGAGTTCCGACTGTTACCCCGCCCACGCAGGGGATGTTGAATGCTTCGCAGTTGATTGAGCCGTCGGTTGCTTTCAAGCAGTCAGAGACCCCGCGCAATGGTGCTGGTTTGCTGAGTGCTTCGCAGTTGATCGAGCCGTCGGTTGCTTTTAGCCAACCAGGGGTTTCTCGTGACGGCGGGGGATTGTTTAATGCCTCGCAACTGATTGATGAGTCGTCATTCAACATGGGTGGCTCTGGTGGTTCAGTCAACGCAGCCCAACTGGTTGCAGATGTGCCGCCGCCCTCGTTTGCTGCGGCTAATCCATCGGCGATATTTGGGCCAGAAGTGGATATTTCCGCGTCTCCCCAGGTTTCTATTCTTCCTCCCCAACCCGTGCCTAATCCACTACCGCCGGCGCGTATTGATACCTCGTTTATGACGCCGGAGTTGGTATTAGCGCCAGTCGATCTCTCTACTTTGCGCGACCGCAATCCGCGGGTGCAATTGACCCCTGATCAGTGGAGCCTTTTCGCGCTGGTGGATGGTCAGTTGCCTTTGCAGGGTCTGTGCCAGATGTTAAACGCGCTCGCGGAACAGGTCTGTGTGGTGGCTGGCGAACTGATTGCGATTGGCCTGGTTATGCCTTTGAATCCAACAACAGGAGCGTTGAGCGAGCTGATATCGCCAGCGATGGGCGCGGCGATGTCTCCGTCGTCTCAGTATCCAGTGTACGCGCCTCAAGCGATGATGTCCATGCCCAATGCCTATACGTCGTCCATGGAGACACAATCCCAATGGGGCAATGGTCGTAGTGGCACGTCCTTCACTGTTGGAGGGGGTTGGCAGCAGAACCAGCCCAGTTCAGCCTATGCCCCTGTGGGTGGCTATCGCTAAATATTCCTGTTTCCCTGCGTTCTGAGCAGTTGTTACGCCGCTGGCCAGGCGGTCTGATCTCTTTTTATCTACATAACTCTTGCTGGTAGGTGGCGCCTGTCGATGGTTCCACCTGGTGTTGGGTGGTGGAAAATGCTGGCTCTCTGGCCTGGCCCGCGAGGTCAGGTTTTATAACCCCTGGTGATTGGGAAAGCTGAGGATGGGCGGTGGGTGTGCTTACCACTTTTGATGTTGTTTAGCAATGCTCCATGCGAAATATATTGTGGGGGTTTGTGTGAAGGGACAACGTGTGTCATCCGGCTTTGATTATAGACCACCTGGGGAGTGTTCTCCCGGCAGCAGTATGCCTGATCCTCTGGCTGATATCGGGCTGATTGTTGGGGAAAGTTCTGCTATGCGTGAAGTTGCCCAGCAGATGCGCCAGGTAGCGGCGTCTCCTGACGCGACCGTGTTGTTACAGGGCGAGACTGGCACAGGGAAAGAGGTCTTCGCGCGTGCCATCCACCTGTTGAGCCGGCGCGCGGCCTATCAATTTGTGGACGTTAACTGCGCGGCTATTCCTGAAACGCTCTGGGAGACCGAGCTTTTTGGCGTTGAGGCCGGCGCGTTTACTGACGCCAGAAGTTCGCGCGAAGGATATCTTTTGCGCGCGGATGGTGGAACGCTTTTCCTGGATGAGGTGGGAGCCATGCCCCCGGCTGTACAGGCCAAACTGCTGCGTTTTCTGGAGACGCGCAGTTTCCGGCGCGTGGGCAGTCTGAAAGAGATCCATGTACAACTACGTGTGATTTCCGCTACCAACCTGGATTTACACGATGCCACTGGCCGGAGGGCGTTTCGCGAGGATCTTTACTATCGTTTGCAGGTTATTACACTCTATTTGCCACCCTTACGCAGCCGCCCGGAAGATATCGAAGTCCTGGCCTGCTATTTTGCCAGGCTTTATTCTCTGGAAGGAGAGGAACCGCTGCGTATCAGCGCGGAAGCGCTGGAATTGTTGCGGCGCTATCCCTGGCCTGGCAATGTGCGCGAATTGCGCAGCGTGATACAGCGCGGGCAAATCCTGTGCCAGGCACATGAGATTCGGCCCGAGGATTTGCCGGAGAGCACGCGGCAGATGGAGCGCGGTGATTTAGAGCGCCTGCGCGAGTGGCAGGAGAACATTCACCTGCCATCGACAGGGATGAATCTGCCGAAGTTTGTGATAGGAATTGAGCGCAGGCTGGTGCAGGAGGCATTGGAACTCTGTCACGGCAACCAGGTGCGCGCGGCAGCTCTGCTGGGTCTGACGCGCGACCAGTTGCGTTATCGTGTCAGAGATCTGCGCAAGGATGGTTAGACTTCCGGCCAGTCCAGCATCAGTGCTTGCGTGGTATCACCTGCTTTTAGCTCCACGCCGCCTTCGGGCACGATAAGCAGCGCGTTGGCATTGAGCAGCGAGGTCATGATATTTGAACCCTGGTTGCCGGTGGTGCGAGCGACAAAATGGCCATCGCGCCAGGTTACATGGGCGCGGACGTAATGGCGGCGCATCGAGCGCTCGCCGAGATCATCTTCAACGACGACCGAGACCTGTGGTCGCAGCAGACGAGCGTGACCCAGCATTTTGCGCAGGACCGGGCGACCGAAGAGTTCAAAAGTTACCGCCGCTGAAACCGGATTGCCAGGCAGTCCCAGAAGCGGAGTCTGGCCAATATGCCCGAAAGCCACTGGCTTACCGGGGCGCATATTGATGCGCCAGAAATGAATCTCGCCCTGTTCGGCCATGATGTTTTTTACCAGGTCAAAGTCGCCGACCGAGACGCCGCCGGAGGTGATGATCAGATCACTGCCAGGAGCCTGGCTGAACTTCTCGCGCAGGCTCTCGACGGTATCGCGAGCTATTCCCAGGCGCACCGGGCGGGCGCCCGCGCGTTGTACTGCGGCTTCGAGCAGATAGCTGTTGCTATTGCGAATCTTGCCCGGCGCGAGCGGCTGGTCGACATCAATAACCTCGTCGCCGGTGCCCAGGATTGCAACCTGCGGGCGGCGTGTGACGGGGACGCTGGCCAGGCCGAGTGTGGCCAGCACGCCGATTTCCCAGGGGCCGATCTCGGTTCCCTGGCGCAGCACAGTCTGACCGCAGCGCATATCCTCACCGGCGGGACGGATATTATTGCCAGGAGTGACCGGCTGGAGTACCTCTACCCAGGTGCTGTCAGGTCCATCGTATTTCGTGAGTTCGATTTGAATAACCGCGTCCGCGCCGGGGGGCACGGGAGCGCCTGTCATAATGCGCAGCGCGGTCCCTGCTTGTACCGCGTGATCGGCCACATAGCCCGCGGCCACGCCGCCAGTCACGCGCAGGCGCGGTGGTTGCCCGGCCTGAGACTGGCTATCCTGGCTGCGTAGAGCAAAGCCATCCATGGCAGAATTAGCAAACGGTGGCATATCTTCCTGCGCGACAACATCTGTAGCCAGAACCAGGCCAAGCGTTTCCGCCAGGGGAACATAGGTAGTTGGCAGGGGGTGGATTTCGCCCAGGATGCGTTCCAGGGCTTCTTCGACGCTGATCATCTCTCTTCTCCCATGAAACAAGCAATTGCTGCGAAACAGCGTGTGCACACAAATTCAATGAGAAAAGCCTGCTGCGCCAGAAAATAAAGAGGCGCAACAGGCTTTTCTCAAAATACATACCTCGTACGGGATTCGAACCCGTGGTCTCCGCCTTGAAAGGGCGGCGTCCTAGGCCACTAGACGAACGAGGCAAATCTCCACACCGTATTGGCAGGCAGTGAGATTGTAGCGTATAACAGAGGAATTGTCAAGCCATTTTGGGACGAGTTCCAAAGCCTGTCAATTTTTGGTGATGCCGGGAAGTTTTGGAGTAAATTGGAGAAATCTGGGGCGCAAAAAAAAGACAATGAGAGGTGCCTTTCCCTATCTGCGTTATGATAGAATAAGACACAGATTTTTCATTGGTAAAAGGAAGACGAGTGGCAGTTATGGCAAAGACAGGTCAATCAGGTTCAGCAGCTCAGCGGCGCGCTCAGGAGCGCCAGCAGAGACAGCGCCGGGAAGAGAACCGTGCGTCGGCATTAAATAAAGGGAAGAAAGCGCCAGGGCGCGGTCCGACGATACGTAAAAAGGATCGTACCGGGCTGTACATGGGAATAGGCGTCGTGCTTCTGCTCGCTGCGATTGTGGTTGTATTTATTATTGTGCGCAATCAACCATTGCCCACCAATACCAATCCGGCCTTAAAGCGGGTACCAGCGGACCAGACTATTGTGATGGAACTAACGAATGTTCCTCAGTCCACCTGGGAAGCAGTGGGGAAAGGCAGCGTGGCGAAAAACGCTTTCACCTATAATGCTGGAACTCAGCCGCCCAGGGGTCCGAACGGGCACCCCAGGTTTCTCTATGTGGGTGGCGAATTTTGTCCCTATTGCGCGGCCCAACGTTGGGCGATGATTAACGCGCTCAGTCGTTTTGGCGCATTTAGCAATTTGAGCAAGATCCAGGCCTACGAGGGCAATGTGCCGACCTTTAGCTTTTATGGGAGCACCTATACCAGCCAGTACATTGACTTTGTTCCCAAAGAGGTCAAAGGCAACGCGCTGAATGCTGATCAAACGCAGTATGTCGACCTGGAAAAATTGACGGCTGACGAGCAGAAAGATTTCCAGAAGTACGATAGCGGCCAGAATTTCCCCTATGTGAGCATTGGTGATCTGTATACCAGCGTAGGAGCTGGCTACGACTTCACCGCTTTGTTAGATAGCAAAGCGAATCCCCTTTCCTATCAGGCCATTGTCAGTGCTCTGAGCGATCCAAAATCCACCCTCGCGCAGGGAATGCTGGGGACGGCGAATTATATGACCGCTGGCATCTGTAGTCTGACCAATCAGCAGCCAGGCAACGTGTGTAATGTCACGGCCATTCAACAAATTGAGCAGGCGATGTCGGGCAAAGCGCCAGCTTCCACGCCGGGAGCCACGGCAACGCCTTCCGCCACTGCCACAAAAACCTCGCAGATACCGGGCGGCCAGCCGCTGGCCAGCGGGTCTGCTAATCTGATCGCAGCCCAGCGCCGCGTCCTGGGATGAG
>DASVMX010000574.1:0-5564 GCA_036384215.1 Ktedonobacteraceae bacterium
CGAAAAAATTTGCAAATTTTTTCGCCCCCACCTCAAGCGTTTGATCCTCTTCTGTTTGAAGCAAAGTGCCTGCTTGACGCTGGCCTGGGGCCGATGTTATGCTTCGTAGAAAGCAGCCCGGAGGGATTCATGAGCGAGCAAATCGAGGGCTTTCTTGGTCTGGTGCCGGAGTGGAGTGAGCGGAAGGTCGCGGTGACGCCTCTAACAGGGGGCATTACCAATCAAAATTACCGCGTGGATATCGGGAGCGAGAGTTTTGTGCTGCGCGTGGGTGGCAAGGGCACGCATCTGCTGGGCATTGAGCGCGAGCGCGAGCGGGCGTGTACTGCTATCGCGGCTGAGCTGGGGATTGGGGCCGAGGTGATTTATTTTCACGTTTCCGAAGCAAAGCAGTTGCTGGTAACGCGTTTTATTTCCGGCACAGCTATTGCGTCAGAGCGCGCCGCCGAGCCTGAGACGCTGCGGCGTATCGTGGAGATATTACGCCGTTATCACGCCGGTCCCGCTTTTCCCGGCACGTTTTCCCCCTTTGCGACTGTGCGCGAGTATCACCGTCTGGCGCTCGACTACGGTGTCTCTTTTCCCGCGACGCTGCCGCGGGTCTTGCAGTTAATGGAGCGCATTGAAGAGGCGCCTGGTCCTCTCCAGCAGGCGGTTCCCTGCCATAACGATCTTCTGGCCAGCAATTTTATTGATGATGGTCAATCTATTCGTCTGGTTGATTGGGAGTATGCGGGCATGGGTGATCGCTTTTTTGACCTGGGCAACTTCGCAGTCAATCAATCCTTCGATGAGAGGCAGTGCGAACTGCTGCTTGAGCTGTATTTTGGCGAGGTTCGCCCGGCTGACCTGGCGCACCTGCATCTGATGCGCCTGGCCTCGGATCTGCGCGAGTCATTCTGGGGCTTTCTCCAACTGGGCATCTCCGAACTCATTTTTGATTATCGCGAGTATGCTCACCATCATTTGACGCGTTTCTTGCAACACGCTGAATCCCCCGCTTTCGAGGGCTGGCTGCGGGATGCGCGAGCGTAACATCTATCTTCAGGAGACTACTTTATGCACACTTCCGCCAGAGTCGTGATTATCGGCAGCGGCATTGCCGGTTCCAGTATTGCGTACCATCTGACCAGGCTCGGCTGGCGCGATGTGGTGGTGCTGGAGCAGGGGGAATTGATCAGCGGCACCACCTCACACGCGCCGGGATTGGTCGGGCAGTTGCGCTCGTCTGTGAGCCTGACAAAGATGTTGATGTACAGCGTTGAGTTGTACAAAGAACTGCGCGTGGATGGGCAGCCTGGCTATTTTGGCGTGGGCAGCCTGCGCCTGGCTTCTTCGCTGGAGCGACTGGAGGAGTTGAAGCATCAGGAAGGTTTTGCGCGCGGTGTGGGGCTGGCTGCCGAACTGCTCAGTCCGAGAGAGGCGAGAGAGATGTTTCCGCTGATGAGCCTGGACGGAGTGACGGGCGCGCTCTATCTGCCGGATGATGGCACGGCCCGCGCGCCTGTGCTGGCCGCGGCGCTGGCTAACGCGGCTCAAGAGGGAGGAGCGACCTTTTATTCTCATACCCGTGTGACTGGCATCGATGTTCACGGCGGGCGCGTGCGGGCGGTTGAGACCACGCGGGGGCGGGTGCAGTGTGAAATCGTCGTAGCGGCCACGGGCATCTGGTCGCCGCGCATCGGACGCCTGGCGGGTGTGACCATTCCGCTGATCCCCGTGCAGCATCAATACGTGCACACGGATGTGTTGCCCGAACTGGCGCATGGAACGCGCGTGCCCAATCTGCGCGATCCAGATAAGCTGATCTACTATCGCCAGGAGGGGCAGGGCTTGATTATTGGCGGCTACGAACGCAACCCCAGCGCTTTCGACGTAGACGCCATCCCTGACAACGCTAACCCGACCGTTCACAGCTATGACGAGGGGCGCTTCGCCAGCCTGCTCGCGGGTGGGATTGAGCGGGTGCCCACTATACGGGAGCGCGAGCTGGTCAGGCGTGTCAACGGACTGGAATCGTTTACGCCGGATGGAGAATTTATTCTGGGCGAGGCACCAGAGGTGCGCGGCTTCTGGGCGGCCTGTGGTTTCTGCGCGCACGGCGTATCGGGCGCGGGTGGCGTGGGGAAGGTCATGGCAGAATGGATTGTTCAGGGGGAGCCAGATCTGGATCTCTGGCACATGGATATCCGGCGTTTCGGAGCATACACGGCCAGCCGCAAGTATATCGCCACGCGCGTCAACGAGATCTACAGCACGTATTATGATATCAGCTATCCGCTCAAAGAGCGCAGCAGCGCGCGCGAGCTGCGGCTCAGTCCGGTCTATCATCGCCTGCGTGAGCTGGGCGCGGTCTTTGGCGAAAAGGCTGCCTGGGAGCGTCCCAACTGGTTTGCCAGCAACGCAGGGCTGGCTGAAGGACAGGACTGGCCGGAGCCGCGGGGCTGGGTCGCGCGTTCCTGGTCGCCCGCGATTGGGGCCGAGCACCAGGCCACGCGTGAACGAGTCGCGCTTTTCGACGAAACCTCGTTCAGCAAGTTGGAAGTCTCCGGTTCGGGTGCGCTGGACTTTCTCCAGTCGATCACTGATAACCAGATGGATCAACCCATGGGAGCCATTACCTACACGCAGATGCTCAACGCGCGCGGCGGCATCGAGTGCGATGTGACAGTCACGCGCCTGGGTGAGCAGCGTTTTCAGATCGTCACCGGCACCGCTTTTGGTATTCACGACCTGGCCTGGATTCGTGCCCACCAGCCGCTGGATGGCAGCGTGACGGTTCAGGACGTGACCTCCAGCCGCTGCTGTATCGGTGTCTGGGGACCGCGCGCCCGCGACCTTGTGCAAGCGGTCAGCGAGCAGGACTTCAGCAATGCCGCTTTCCCCTATCTGACCGCGCGGCAGGTATTGATTGGCGACATTCCCACGCTGGCGCTGCGTGTAACCTACGTGGGTGAACTGGGCTGGGAACTCTACGCGCCGATGGAGTATGGTCAGCGGCTCTGGGATACCCTGTGGGCGGCGGGGCAGCCGTTGGGAGTCGTCGCGGCAGGCTACCGCGCCATTGAGTCCCTGCGCCTGGAAAAAGGCTATCGTTACTGGAGCGCCGACATTCACTCGGAATATAACCCCTACGAAGCCGGGCTGGGCTTCGCGGTCAAGCTCGCCAAAGGTGATTTCCTGGGTAAGCCGGCGCTGGAACAGTTCAAAGCCCGCGGTCTCACGCGTAAACTCTGTTGCCTCATCCTCGACGATCCCGGCGCCATCGCGCTCGGCGGCGAGCCGCTGTTTGATGGCCAGCGCGTCCTCGGCCACGTCACCAGCGCCGGCTACGGTTATACCGTGCACCAGAGTATCGCTTATAGCTATTTGCCTGTTGAATACGCCACTGTGGACACACGTCTCGAAATCCAGCTTTTTGGTCAGCGCTATGGCGCTACCGTGGTCAGAGAGCCGCTCTACGATCCCAGGAACGCGAAGATCAAAGTATAAGAGCGCCGTTTAGAGTTCAACGATTTGTGATCATTTATAAACTCGCGCCTGCGGCACTCGCAGGTGCGAGTTTACAGGCAAAGAGACACGTCGTTTAGAGTTGCCAGGTCAAGGTTTTATCTGTGGGCTGCAATTTAGATTATGCCGCGTATGCATTAGTCTGTACAAAGCGACCGCTGAAATAGCCTGAAAGTAGCGCATCGAACCATTGCTTATTTACAAAAAAGTGGGTAAACTCTACTGCATACCGGGAATTTTATGCGGACTTCGTTGGACATAGAGCATATTCCTGCGAAAAATTGGTAATATGCCGGTAATGGACGCGAAGCTCGTAACTTGACAACCGGTGTTTCCTCTCTGTTTCCCTCGACCACAGGGGAGCGGACCATTTCTTCTGTATCTGGTAGTTGGTGGGTACTTATCTTATTCATAAGGAGGCGTTGCTATGGCGCAATCCGACATCGATCAGAATCAACAGGACGAGGCTTTGTTACAGAAGCTGGGCTATAAGCAGGAACTCCAGCGCACGCTGGGCTTTCTCTCGAATTTTGCCGTGGCTTTCTCGTACATCTCTGTCTCAACGGGCACCTTTTCGCTCTTTTATCTGGGTCTGGCCGCGGCGGGCCCGGCCTTTTTCTGGACCTGGCCAATTGTGGCGCTCGGCCAGTTCATCGTGGCGTTGAACTTTGCCGAACTTGCTTCGCATTTCCCCATCGCGGGCTCGATCTACCAGTGGAGTAAACGTCTCTCCGGGCACAGCCTGGGCTGGTTTACTGGCTGGATCTACTTTTTCGCGGGCGTACTCACTGTGACCGCTGTGTCCTTTACCATTCCTATTCCCTTGCTGGCCATCTTCCCCCAGATTCCCGCGACGATCCTGGGTATGCCCAGCGCGGTCTTCATTGCCCTGGTTTCCATTCTGGTGGGTACGCTGATCAATGTGGTTGGCGTCCGGCTGGTCTCGATTATCAACAACATCGGCGTGGCCGCTGAGATCATTGGTATGTTCGGGTTTGCGCTGGTGCTCTTAATTTTCCACAACCACCAGCCGGTCAGTTTCCTCTTCACTGGCACGCATACCGAGCTTCAGAACGCGGCGACTCCCTGGACGCCTGGTTTTGGCACAGGCGTTGGCGGCGCTTTCCTGGCCGCGATGTTCATGTCCCTGTTTGTAATTTATGGTTTTGACACGGCAGGCACGCTGGGAGAAGAGACCAGGAATCCTCAGAAGAATGCCCCACGCGGAGTGCTCTGGTCGATTGGTCTCTCGTTCTTCGCGGGCCTGCTTTTCCTGGGTGGTGTCTTGCTCTCGATCACCAATTATCCCCAGATCGAAGGCATTGCCCAGGGGGCAAACTATCTGACCGCCCTGCCTACCATCATTCAGGATGCTCTGGGAACCTTCTGGGGCAATGTTTATCTGGGCGTTGTGCTTGTCGCTATCTGCGTCTGCACCCTGGCCATTCAGTCGGCCACGATTCGCCTGATGTTTTCGATGGGGCGCGATGGTCGTTTGCCTTTCGGTAAGGTCTGGGGCACCGTTCATCCGACGCTGAAAACGCCGATCTGGGCCGGAATCGCTGTCGCAATTCTCTCGATGATTCCTTTCTTGATCAGCAGCGCGATTGGTATTATTGTCACCGCCGCGACGGGTCTGATCTACCTGTCCTACTTCCTGAACAACGTCGCGTCGCTTGGCGCGCGTTTCAGAGGCTGGCCGCGCGCCAAAGCGCCATTCAGCCTGGGACGCTGGGGATTGCTCGTGAACATCCTGGCCCTGGTCTACGGGGGCCTGATGATCATCAACTTCCTCTGGTTTGGTGGTCTGCGCAACAGTTACACGAATCCGACGTTGAACGTGGTCTACGCGTCCTGGAATACCATTCCTGTCTTGAATGTTATCGGCCAACTTCCGATCTTTGAATTCGCGTTGATTGTGCTCTTCGGCATTGGCGCGATCTACTGGTTCGGTTTTAAACGTCCAGCAGTCATCGTCAACGGTGAGCAGCGCGCCGAGGCATTGGCGGATTAGAGTAACTTTTCAGGACTCCTCAGCGCCTGCGGCGCTTCGC
>DASVMX010000575.1:0-13449 GCA_036384215.1 Ktedonobacteraceae bacterium
TGCTTTTTTCAGGAATCCTGGACCTGCATTTATTTCCCGTAGATTAAGGAAGGTGGAAAGCTGTGAAGAACCTGACCACAATCCAGAGGAGAGCGAATAAGATCCAGGCGTAAATTGTGATTTGCCGGCACGTGAATATGATCAGTTCCACTACAGTAGGAGGTTTTTCGGACAAGGGCCAATGGACGATCATGGTGAAGCCCAGCAGCAGCAGGAAGATGATGCCGAGCCAGGTGGACGTGGCATAGGCCAGGGCACCGATGACTATCAATATGAGCACGCCTACCCAAAAGCCGGATTTCAGATAATAAGGATCAGACTTATAGTCAAGCTTCTGCGCCTGCTTTTGCGGTGGCGCGATGTTTTCCAGGGATGCCTGGACGACGCGCATGTCGAGCGGGCGCTGGAAAGGGTCGGGTAGGAGCATCTGGTCGAGGAGGGTGCGCAGTTCGGGCGAGGGTGGTGTGGGATTGCGCGGCGTTTCGCCCGCGGCGAGTTCCAGGGGATCGCGCCCGGTGACGAGGGTTTGCAGGGTGGCGCCGAGTCCATAGATGTCCGTACGCCGGTCGGTCTGGCCGCGTCCGTACTGTTCGGGCGCGGCGTAGCCGGGTGAGCCGAGCGCGGTGGTGTCTCTAGGTTTGCCCCAGTGGTGATTGCGCGCGATGCCGAAATCAATTAGAAAGAGTTCGCCATCCCGCGTGAGCATGATATTGGCTGGTTTGACATCGCGAAAGACCACGGGCGGCTGATAAGTGTGCAGTTCGTGAAGGATCTGCGCGAGCTGGGCGCCTATGCGCGCGGTTTTCGCTTCATCCAGGTAGCCGCCCGACGCTTTTTGCAGGGCATCCTCCAGCGTCTCGCCCGCGATGTATTCCATGACCAGGTACCAATTTTCCTGGTCTGTCAGGTGTCCATAGAACCTGGGAACGCCGCGCAGGCCCGCGCATTTGGTAAGCATGGCGATCTCGCGGTTAAACGTTTCAGTAGCATCGATGACCTGCCCTGGCGCCAGCGCGCCAAGGGGGATACGTTTGATCGCTACCTGCCGGCTCTGCTCGTCTACTTCCACCGCGCGGTAGACGATGGAAAATCCGCCGCGCCCAATCTCTTCTTTAATCAGATAACACTCAGCCAGAATAGTGCCCGGCCCGATTTCGCCCGGACTGTTCTGATTATCTGTCGCGAAAAGCTGACCCGCCGTCACCTCGCGCGCGGGCAGCGGCGTTTCCACCGCAGGCGCAATTGTTGGTGAATCGGCAGAACTACTTCTGCGAGCCAGTGGACTCTGACAGGCGGAACAGCGCGTGGCAGCCGGGTCATTGGCCAGCCCGCATTCATCACAGAACAGCGCCAGAAATGATTGTTGCATATATTTGCATCCTACAGAACGGCTGGTCGTGTTTGTCGTGATAATAGATAGATCTTCTTTATCAAATATAGCAGAGAGACACAACGGAGGCAAGCTCTGTTGCTGCATCGCGTGTATCCTGCCCGCAACTCAATTGTGGGTATTTGGGCTAATCCTCGCTTACCCTCAGCACCATGCTGAGGGAGGAGCGGGCGATTTTGGCGATCATCAGGCCGAGGGCGAGCAGGCAGATGAGGACCAGGGCGGCGAGGATCAGCCAGAGCGAGAGCGGGATGATGACCTGTAGCGGTGGGGTGAACTGCGCGGCATAGAAGCTGGCGGCGCTGGTGCTGCCCGCGGCGCTCTGGTTGGGGAGGACGCTGGTCAGAATCAGCGAGGGCAGGCTGAGCACGGCGAGCAGGGAACCGGCGAGGATACCCAGCAGGAGCGCGGCGGTATAGATGATGCCCTGTTCCCAGGCCAGCGTGGCTGTGACCTGGCGCGGCGTGGCTCCGAGGGCGCGCAGGGCCATGAAGTTGGTCATGCGCGTGCGGGTGTTCAGCCAGGAAGCGACCAGGCAGCCGAGCAGTGCCAGGAAGAGGGCTGTCAGCGCGCCCAGTTCCAGTTCGCCGATCAGGGTCAGGTAGACGGGATCAGCGTGAAGCTGGTTCGCGATGGCACGGCGGTCGTAGAGCGGATTCAAGCGCAGTTCGCTACTTTTGAGGGAGGAACGCAGGCTGGCCAGAGCGCGCGCGTCGTCCCGCGTGCTGAGCCAGACGTAGTTCATCGCGACGCCGGAGCCGCTGAACGCTGTTCCATTGCCCGCGTAAACATGGACGAAGGCGGTATAATCGACGAGCACGCCGGGCTGCGTGCTGGCGCTGGAGGTTGGGATGTGCTGCACTTCGGCCATGGCTTGCAGAGCGAGCGGGAGGGTGTCTTTGATGCCGGGCAGGGTCAGGATGAAGGTTGAGCCCTGCGAGAGATGAAGAGCGTTCCAGGTATTGGCATCAACGACGGCCGGAACGCCTTTTTGCACACTGGCCGCGCTGCTTTGCGCTTGAAGCTGCTGCATCAGGCTGGCGAGCGGTTGTGAGCTATCCTGCGCGGACCACGTGGCGACTCGTGCGAAGGTGCTGGTATCCACGGCCTGGAAAGCAAAAGTGAGATTGGGAAGGCTGTGGGCCTGAGCCGGGTGCATAAAACCCGCTGAAGCGGACAGCACGCCCGGTAACTGGCTGTAGCGCCGCGTCAAGGACTGGAGATCCTGGAGGGACGCGCTCGGAACAGGGATGCTGCCGCTGAAATCGGCCCCGGCCTGGTAGCCGGAGACATCCTGTACCCGCTGTGCCTGGGTCGCGGTGAAAATCAGCGCGAAGATCGCGAAGGCGCTGGTCAGTGCAAGCAGCATGGTCATGCTCATGGGCCTGCGCGGTGAGCGGGCAATCTGGGCCAGAGCCAGGATAGGAGCCGCGCCGCGCCTGCGCTCAGCCAATCTGGCCCCCAGGCGCAGCATCTGGGGATAGAAGCGAAAGATAAGCAAAAGCACAGCCAGCATTAAAAAGAGCGTTTGCAAGAGAGCCAGCGGCGAGAGCAGGAGCAGGTAGGTCTGGTTGTCCAGGGTATTGGAGTTGAGCAGATAGAGCGAAGCACCAGCACCCGCCAGTGCCACGACGATGGCCATGAGATCCAGGCGCAGGCGCTGCCAGAGAGGCTGGTGTGTGGAGCGGGCGGATTCCCGGCGTTGCGCGAGAATATCGCGCCGGGCAGCAGCCGCGACCGCGACAACCAGCGTGCCCAGCGCGACTGCGATGGCCAGCAGCGCGTAGGGACCAACGAGCTGAAGCATCTGCCAGGGATTGTCAAGCGCGCTATGCAGAGCGCCCTGGTCCCGGCCAGCGAAGACCTGCCAGGTCAGCAGGCTAACCACCACAGGCGCGAGCAGCAGCCCGGCAAGCAGGGCTATGACCGCCATGACAATTCCCTGGAGCACCAGCGCGATCATAATCTGCCCGCGACTGGCGCCCCGACCTCGCAGGAGAGCGATGGCCTCGTTCTGACTCTCGATCAGCAGATGGATCATCATCACCAGAAAGAAAAGCATCAGGCCGAGGATCATCACCATCAGGCTAATGACGGGAAATTCAATGATCGTGGTGCGCTGGAGCAGATTGTTGAGCGTGTCGGGCAGCGTCAGGAGCGTTTGTGTCTGTACCAGGTAGGGATCTTGTGCCAGCGCCGGGTTATTGGCATTGTCGAACTGAACCTGCTGAATGCCAGAGAAGAACGTACCCAGGTCATCGATGGTCAGATGTGATGAATTCACATGGTAGAACCAGCTCACCGTGGGCGAAGATGCCAGGACATGGTGACGCGCCGCGCCCGTGTTGGAGAGCCGGTCAAAGGTATTTAAGAGCATTTCATTGGGCAACAAGGCGTAAAAATGCGTGCCCTGCTGATAAGAGGGGGCAAAATCGCGGCCATGCCAGAATGTACTATTTGCCTCATCAGGGGTAAACAGGCCGCTGACGCGCAGATTGAGGAACTGGGGATAGATGGTAGTATATGCATCGGTGAAGTCAAGGTGGATGTGCAGCAGGTCGCCCACCCCAACGTGTAGCGTGCTGGCCGTTTCGGGCGTGATCGCTATCCCCAGATCTGCGTCTGTGGCAGTGGGCAGGCGACCAGACACCAGATTAAGATGGGCCGCGGCCTGGCGTATATCTTCACTGATCAGGTTCAGATCCATGCCAGCTTCTTGCAGCGTGCCATGAGCATTGACGTTCAGCATCTGGAGCGGCTGGCTCTGGATCGAGAACTGTACGGGGTCCAGACCATTGCCTAGCGCGCGCGACATCTCTTTATTCACCGTCTGGCCAGCCTGGGCGAGAATGGACGCGGAGACCAGGTGGGGGGCGGTAGTCACTACAATATCGGAACTCTGCGCGTTCAACGTATAGCGCAGGGAGGCGGTCAGCGTGACACTGGTGTAAAGCGGCACCACGCAGGCCAGCAGCACCGCGCCCAGCATGCCCAGCTCAGTTAACAGGAGCAGGCTCCAGGTCTTGCGCGCGCGCTGCCCGGCAAGCGCCAGCACCGGAGGCATAAGCGCCCGCCCCACACGTTTCGATTGTATGTGCACTGAAGAAGCCATATTGCTGTCGCCCTTCTTAATCTGATCTTTCTTTACGGGACGGAATTTTCGCCGTTGTCGTCCCCATTGCCGTTGCCGTTGGTGAGGGGCCAGAGCTGGATGTGGCCGTCGGCGAAACGGACTTCGGCGCGTCCGTTAAAGGGGTATTGTTCCAGGGCCTCTTTGGGCAGTTGCAGGCGGCCAACGCGGTCGATCAGGATGGATTCGCGATGGGTCTGGCTGGAAAGGCCGATCACGGCGCTGGAGGCCTGCGTCTGGGCGTGTGCTTCTTCCAGCGGGGTCTCGCGGCGCACGGTCTCTGTGCTGGTGCGCCCATCACGGATGGCGATGGTGCGGTCCACCTCGGCGGCTACGCTGGCGTCGTGGGTCACGATCAGGATGGTCAGACCAAGCTGCTGGTTGAGAGTGCGCAACAGGTGCATGATCTCGCCGGCTGTCACCGAGTCCAGCTCGCCGGTTGGCTCGTCCGCCAGCAGGATACGCGGCTGATTGGCCAGGGCGACCGCGACGGCGGCGCGCTGCTGTTCTCCACCGGAGAGCTGCGACGGGCGCTTTTTCTCTTTGCCGGCCAGTCCGACCAGGGCAAGCAGTTCGCGCGCGCGTTTGCGCCGGTACGCTAAGCCAGCGCCGCGCAGCATCAATGGTTCCTCGACATTCACGGCTGCGCTCAGCTCAGGCAGCAAATTGCGCCCGCTCTGCTGCCAGACATGGCCGACCTCGAAGCGGCGATAGCGAATGCGCTGGGCCTCGTTCAAACGCGTTAACTCGTGCCCCGCGACAATACATTTACCCGCGCTGGGGGTATCCAGACCACCCAGGATATTCATCAACGTGCTTTTGCCTGAGCCAGAGGCGCCGACCAGTGCGATCATTTCTCCCGCTCTGACCTCCAGATCCAGACCCTGTAAAGCCACCACTTCCAGATCGGCCACTTTGTAGATTTTAACGAGATTATCGCAGATAATCAGCGGTTCCGGCATAAGTTTCTCCATCTGGTGATTTTCTTTGTTGTATATTAATCTTCATTCAGGCGCAGCACCTGGGCTATTGAAGGATGCGAGGCCACGCGTACCATCATGGCCAGGGCAATAAAGCAGAGCACAATCAACATGGCCAGCGCCAGCCAGAGCGTGGGCGGGATCACAATCTGAATGGGCGGTGTATTCTGCGCGGCGTAGAAGGTCTGGCTGTCCACGCTGTTGGTAATCTGGTTGGGCAGGACGCTGCTGAAGACGAGCGAGGGCAGCGTGAGCACAGAGAGCAGCCAGCCAAAGAAAAAGCCCAGCAGGATAGCCGTGGTGTAGATCACAATCTGTTCCCAGGCCAGGGTGGCGGCGATCTGGCGCGGCGAGGCGCCCAGGGCGCGCAGCGCGGCGAAATTGACCAGGCGCGAACTGACGTTCAGCCAGGAGGCTACCAGGTTGCCGACCAGCGCCAGCAGCAGAGCCGTGCACGTACCCAGCAGCAGGATACCGAAAAGCGTCAGGTAGAGCGGCTCGCGCGAGAACTGGTCCGCCATCTGCCGCCGGTCGTAGAGTGGGGAGAGCGCCAGAGAACCCTGCGCGAGTTGAGAGCGCAGCGCGCTCAACAGGGAAAGGTCGTCACTGCTGCGCAGCCAGATATAGTTGATCGGTCCGGTGTTATTGCCAGTGACCTGGTCATCGTTTGAATAGACCCTGGCGAAACTCTGATAGTCGGCGAGCATAGTGGGAACACTGCTATTGCCCGAGGTGGGAATATGCGCGACCCTGGCGATGGCCTGGAACTTCACCAGGTTGGGCGTGTTAGTGATCGAGAAATTCAGCGTAAAGCTCGCGCCGGGGGCCAGGTGAAGCGTATCCCAGGTGGTCGCGTCGACAATGGCCGGCACCAGGCTGGCCTTAAGCGCCGCGGGCCGAGCCAGTGCGAGCTGGCGCATCAGCTCGGCCAGGGACCGAGTCGAATCCTGCACAGACCAGCGCGCCGTTTGCGCGAACGTAGCGGTGTCAATCGCCTTGAAGTCAATGGGCAGGTTGAGCGCAGCCCCGCCAGCGGTCGCGCTTTTGACATAACCCGCGGAGACTGAAAGCACACCGGGCAGATGTTGAAAGGCCTGTGCGATGACGCTTAGCTGCTGCACAGTCGATGCCCCTGTAGGCAGGCTGCCGCTGAAATCGGCCATCGCCTGGTAGTCAGAGACATCCTGGATGCGCTGCGTTTGCGAGGCGTTAAAGACCAGGGTAAAGATCACAAAGGCCGTGGCCAGGGCCAGCAGCAGGGTCATACGCATGGACTGGCGCGGGGCGCGGGCCATCTGGGCCAGGGCGATCTGCGAGGGAGCGCCGCGCAGGTGAGTGGCCAGCCACGAGCAGCCGCGCAGGAGCAGGGGAAAGCCGCGCAGCAGGATCAGCATCGCGGCCAGCAGCAGACAGAGAGCCGCGAGCAGGGTCAGCGGAGCGAGAAAGAGCAGACGCTGGCGGCTGTCAAGTGCATTGGAATTGGCAAGGTAGAAAGCAAAACCCGCGCCCAGTAACGCGAGGATCAACACAAGGGCATCCAGGTTGAGGCGCTGCCAGAAAGGCCGATGGGTCGAGCGCGCGCTCTCGCGGCGCAGGGCCAGCACATCACGGTTAGCCACCCCCCAGATGGAGAGGATCATCGTTAGAGCCATCGCCCCCGCGGTCACCAGCGCATAAGGAGCCACGCCGAGCGCAACGGGGATGAGATTGCCCGCGAGCGTATTGAACGAACCCTGATCGCTGACCGTGAGAATATGAGACGCCAGCAGCCCCACGAGCGCGATTGCCAGAAAAGGTCCAGCGGCCAGGGCGAGCAGGCCGAGCAGACCCGCCTGAGTGACCAGCGACCAGAAGATCTGTCTGCCGCTGGCCCCGCGACTACGCAGCAGAGCCAGCGCGCCCATCTGACGATCAACCAGGATGCCTGTCATCAGCGTTACAAAGAACAGCGCCATGGCGAGGATCAGCAGCGTCAGGCTGGTAATCGGAAAGCGCGTGATTGGCAGGCGATCATGAAAGAGTTGGAGTGCGTTGGTGGGCTGATAGGTCTGGATATTGCGGAGCGCGTTTCCCCCAACAAGCGCGAAGTTGTTTGCGTTATCAGTTTCAACAATTTGAATCTTATTGAGAAGATCATCAAGCTGGCCGACCTGAATACGGTTAGCATCCAGAGTATAGTACCAGAGCAGAGAACCAACTGGAGTGGGCACCATGAGGGCCTCTGGTGGGGGAGCCATCTGAGTAAGCATTGTGGTTAGAGCGCTATTGGAGGCCAGAGAACTAAAAATAGTATTATTAGCATCGCGCGCGAAACCGCGAAAATCTTCACCGTGCCAGAAAGGGTCATCGGCTGTTGGCAGCGTAAAAATACCTGTTACCTGGAGGTTGAACGTCTTCATGTCGATGAGCGAGCCATCGTAGCTACGATAAGCCACGGATACAGGAATAATCGTACCAGGGTGCCAGGTGCCAGAAATCTCTTTACGAACAGCAATCTGGAGTGTATGGGCGCTGATCGTGGAGGAGGGCATCTGCCCCTCAACAAAGTGCAGATGCGCGCCAACTTGCGTTGTGTTCGTGCCAACCATATACATCTCATCGCCAGAGGCTGTAAGTTTGCCCGGCGTAAAAGGAGAAGGCACCATAATCGTAAATGGTGTGCTATGGACAGAGATCCGCGTGGGTAGTAGATAGGGCCCTAGTTGTGCCTGGAATTCTTGATCGAGGGACCTGGTTGTCTCATCGATGAGACCTGGAGAAAAATTGTAGACCGAGCCTTTCACCACAATATCAGCGGTCTGACCGCCAGAGGCCAGAGTAGCGCGCAGGCCAGCCGTCATCGCCACCTGAGAGTAGAGGGGGACCGCGCAGACCACAACCACAGAGGCCAGCACGCCCAGGCCCACCAGGCAGAGCATACGCCAGGTTTTGCGCGCGCGCTGAAAAGCCAGCGTCATACTCGCGGGTAATCCTGCCTGACCCGCGCCAGGCGAGAAAGCTTGTGTTGCCTGTTCCATCGATACTCTCTGTCATTGAAAAATATATAGAAACCGCGCTTTTGTCTGTGGGAGGTAAAAAAGAAAGCGTCTTGCCAGGCTCACTGGCTGACATTCCCAGGGTTCTATTTATAGTAATACGTCAAAAAGCGTGAATAATTCTCATCCTTCTTTACCAGGTAGAGCCACACGATCTGGTGAAACGATGACAACGGAGGCCAGCTCCGTTGTGGACCTTCACCGGATCATGTGGCTCTACCCTTTGCCAGCCTTTAGTATAAAAAGAAAACTTGAATCACAACTGAATTTTGGGAAAAACAAATTGCCTTGCTATTGACCGGGAACAATCGGCTGATTGTTTCTCGTAGTGAGTAAGATAGATGTAGTAGAGGAAGCAAGCTGCAAGGCTTCTGTTTTTTGTAGAGGGGAGAGAGCAAAAGCATGGCTATGGCGACGGGTTCCGTGCTGCAAGAGCAGCAGCGTGTCTTGCTGCAACAGGAGCGCAGGCTGGTCAACAAACTACAGACCAGGCTGGTCCAGTTTGCCGAGATCGATCCCGCCCACGTGGTGACGCTGAGCCAGGTTATGAGTGCCCTGGACGAGCTTTTTTTACTGGTCATTGTGGGTGAGTTTAATGCCGGTAAATCGGCGACCATTAACGCGCTGCTGCGCGCCCCGGTGTTGAAAGAGGGAGTCACCCCCACAACTCAGGCGATTACCCTTTTACGCTATGGCGATCAGGTGCAACAGCAGACCGACGCGCAGGGTATGAAAGAGGTGCGCTATCCTGCGGATTTTTTGCGCGATAT
The DNA here is from genome assembly GCA_036384215.1 of Ktedonobacteraceae bacterium. Classification (GTDB taxonomy): domain Bacteria; phylum Chloroflexota; class Ktedonobacteria; order Ktedonobacterales; family Ktedonobacteraceae; genus Paraktedonobacter. The sequence continues at coordinate 9,306 of DASVMX010000575.1, forward strand.
CACAATCGTCGATACGCCAGGCGTCAACGCCGTATTGCGCGAGCACGAGAAGATCACCGAGGAATTTATCCCGCGCAGCGACCTGGTGCTGTTTATCGCCTCGGCGGATCGTCCATTTACTGAGAGCGAGCGGGCTTTTCTGGAGCGGATGCGCATGTGGGGCAAGAAGGTGGTGATAGTGGTCAATAAGGTCGACCTGTTGCGCTCCCCGGAGGAAGTGCGGGAGGTGCTGGACTTTGTGCGTGGGAAATGCAAAGAGTTGCTGGGTTTTGAGCCGGGCATCTTCCCCATCTCAGCGCAACAGGCCCGGCAGGCGCAGCGGGTCCAGGAGCAGCAGCGGGAGAGTGGAGAGGAATCCAGCGAACTGTGGAAGCAGAGCGGCTTTCATTCATTCGAGCATTTTCTCTTTGAGACCCTCGACGAGACCGAGCGCGTGCGTCTCAAACTGAGCACGCCGCTGGGGGTGATGCAGCGTCTGCTGGGTGAGACGCGCAAGGTCGTGGAGCAGCGGGCCAGTTTGCTGGAGGAAGACGCGCGCACCATCGGGACCATCGGGCAGCAGCAGCAGCTCTATCGCGAGGATATGGAGCGCAATTTCACCCATCGCCTGAGCGAGATCGAGAACATCATTCTGGAGATGCGCGAGCGCGGTGACCGCTTTTTTGACGACACTATCCGCTTCGGACGCATTTTCGACCTGCTGCATCCTGAGCGCATCAAGGGAGAATTTCAGGAAAAAGTCATAGGGGATAGCGAGAAGCGCATCGACAATACCGTGCAGCAGTTAATTGACTGGATGGTCGAGCAGGAGCAGCGTTTCTGGCAGGACATCATGGAATACCTGGACAGGCGGCGCGAAGTGAGCGCGCGGCGGGAGAACGAGATGATCGGCTCGGTCAACCGGCGTTTCGACCACAGCCGGCGCGCGCTTTTGCAGGAAGTGGCGCGGACCGCGGACACCATTTTTAGCACCTACGACCGGGATGTCGAGGCCGCCGAACTGTCGCACGATCTGCGCGCCTCGGTTGTGCAGGCGGGCCTGGTCAGTGCAGGCGGAATTGGTCTGGGGGCCGCGGTGGTCGCGGCAACCACCATTGCTGCGCTCGACATCACCGGCGTGCTCACCGGCATCCTGCTCCTGGGCGTCGGTTTTTACATCATCCCCGCCAGGCGCTCGCGGGCCAAGCGCGAATTCAACTACAAAATGGACGAATTGCGCGCGCGCCTGCACCAGGCCATGAAGGAGCAATTCCACAAAGAACTCAAGAGCTCAACCGCGCGAGTTCAGGACGCCATCGCCCCCTACACGCGTTTTGTACGCGCCGAACAGGAGCGCACAGGAGCTGCGCTGGCCAGCATTTCCTCCATGGAGAACGAAATCCACGCCCTCGGCCAGGCCGTCGCGCGCATTGGGGGATAACATGACAGTTCAGCGCCTGCGGTGCTTCGCAGGCGCTGAACTGTCATGAGTAGATTATTCTTCGCGCATACCCTTTTTTAATTCGCGCACAAAGCCAAAGATGCCCTGCATCCAGGTCATTTCGGGCTCTTTTTGCTCGTCTTCTTCCGCGGGTGGAGGGCTGGCTTGCTGGCGCTGGCGTTCGCGTTCGGCCAGGATCTCCTCGGCGCGCTCGCGGGCTTCGCGCAGCAGTTCGTCGTAAGCCGCGCGTTTGCGGGCGTTGCTGAGAATCTCGTAGGCCTCGTTCAGGCGTTTGATCTGTTCATCGCGCGCCGAGGCATTCACGTCTGGATGGTGTTCGCGGGCCAGGCGGCGGTAGGCTTTTTTGATCTCTGCCGCGCTGGCACTGGCAGCCACACCCAGCAATTTGTAATAGTTGAAGATCATTCTCCTGTGCTCCCGAAACCCCCTCGTCCTTCTCCAACCGTCTCGATTTCTTCCCATGTGACGCGCATGACCGGCAGGAACAGACCCTGAGCAATACGCTCGCCCTTCTTGACCATCACGGCCTCTTCCCCAAAATTGAGCACCTGAACTTTGAGTTCATCACCCTCTCCACAGTAATCCTGGTCAATGATGCCGACGCCATTGGGAATGAGCAGATTTTTCCGGCGAGGGGTACTACTGCGCAAAGTGAGCATCAGAAAATAGCCCGCGGGAATCCGCACAATCACATTGCCGGGGATCAACTCGATCTGCCGCGGCAGAATCTCCACGTTCTCCCGGCAGACCAGATCGAAGCCCACCGCGCCTCCCGTCGCGTAGACTGGCAACGGCAGGCTTTTGTCAACGCGTTTGATGGCGACTTTAAGATCTTGCACCCGTCCTCCTCTATGTCAGGCAGGCGTTCTCTATGCCCGATACATGCTCACCACCAATAACACTGATTATTGCTGAAACGTATCGGTGATTTGCCGCCTATTATACAATAGCTCCTCAATGACAACAAGCCTCTCACAGAACTCCGAAAAAATTGGAACCTCAGGGCTTTCCCATTCTCCGCTGCATCTGGACTGGTCCCGCTGCGCGGTCCTTTTCGGTCTTTTGAAGGCACGTTTTGCGGGCGTAGCCCGCAAAACGTGCCGTCAAAAGACCTTGCGAGCCGCCGCAGGCGGCGAGGTTGGAGAATGGGAAAGCCCTGATCGGAGCCCCAGGGTTGTTGCAAGATCGGGAATAAAAAGCGAGACAGGAGTGCAGAGGGCGGCGAGCCCTCTGCCGGGGTTCGGGGTGTCCCCGAAAAAACCTCTTTTCTCTCTTTCTGCGAGCCGCCGCAGGCGGCGAGGTTGGAGAATGGGAAAGCCCTGATCAGAGCCCTGTGGGGTGTTGCACCGTCAGGGTTATTCTGTTATTCTATGGAAGTGGATCAGTTCTCTCAAGAGGATCGGCAAAGGAACACGATCAGCTTGAAAACAAGCATCAAATTTATTTATACCAGCTTGCTTTTGTGTTTGGCGTTGTGGTTGACCTGTGCTACCGCGACCGGCACAATTCAGGCATACCAGCAGTTTCAACAGGAGCACCAGCGCGTTCAGAGCGGAGATGCGGCGACGGTGAGGCCGTGGATGACGATTCCCTACGTCGCCCGCGTCTATAGGGTCCCGGAGCCATGTTTTACGGAGACGCTGCGCCTGGATGATCACTGGCTGGTGGAGCACGCGACCCTGCGTGTGATCGCCGACCACTACAAGCGGCCCGTTGATAAGCTGATCCACGATGTGCGGGACGTGATCCAGGGATATCGTCGCAAGCAACTCTTCTGCGGATCAGCACCACCCGCTACACAAACTACGAAATTACACCTGTTTCCCACGTCTACACGGAAGGGGAACACGCAATGAATAGCCTTCTGCCTTACCTGTTGACGCTGCTCCAGGAATATGGGTATCCCATTCTCTGGTTGACCATCTTTATTGGCGCCCTGGGCATTCCACTGCCCAATACGCTGGTCTTGCTGGCCGCGGGTGCTTTTGCCGCGCTGGGAAATTTCAATTTTGTCCTGCTGACGGCTATCTCGATTAGCGCCTTTGTGGCGGGGGATAACGCCAGTTACTGGATCGGGCGGCGCTGGGGAAGCAGGGTACTGCGCTGGATGGAGGGGCGGCTGATCCAGCCGCAGGCTCTTGAGCGTTCACATGTCTATTTCGAGCGGCTGGGTGGCTGGGCGATTTTTAGCAGCCGTTTTCTCGTTTCAGCGCTGGGCGGAGCTATCAACCTGCTCGCCGGAGCCGAGTTCTATCCCTACAGGCGTTTTGTCACTTACGATCTCGCTGGCGAGACGCTGGGCGCGCTCCTGCCTCTTACGCTGGGCTACGTTTTTGGAGCCAGTTGGGACGCCGTGGGAGATGTGCTGGGTTCATTCTCCTGGTTTATTGTAGCCTTCCTGGTCGCCCTGGTGCTGGGCTATCAGACCTTGCGCCTGTTCCGCCGGCTGCGCAGAGTCTCGCTGGCGAAGCAAGCGCTTGAGCAGGGGCCGCCAGTCGCGGAGCCCGCGAAAAAGGGGCCAGCCGCGGCGCTGGCGAAAAAGAAGCCTGTCACAGCAGCTCTGCTTAAGAAGCAGAATGTTTATGAAAATCCGCTTGATGTGAGCGCGGTTTTGCCCGGTCTATCCGCTCCAGAAGCGCCGCCATCGTCAGCAGGTGATATGCCACTTTAATTGGGTTGGAACGTATTATAGATAGAGGAGGG
>DASVMX010000576.1:0-9584 GCA_036384215.1 Ktedonobacteraceae bacterium
GTATCCAGTTTTCCTCTAAGTTACGCATTAAGAACGCTACAGTATTGGCATCAATGGTCATGGGTGCTCGCAGTCGTGGTTAACGCAAGAAAAGCTCTCCCAAAGCTTTGACTTGCGGTTCATGTGGCCAGATCAGGCGCATATTCTTATAAACAGAGAAGGTATCAGCAAAGCGCCTCTCACTTTTCAACTTCAATGCCCCAGCTACGCCGGCCTGGATATGGGAGTTGGCTAACTCCAGGTTTCTCTGAGCTACGGCGGCCTCTGCCTGACAGTTTACAATCTCTATTATTGTACGCTCAGGTATGACAATCCTCTGCTTTAGCTTCTCGACTTCTGCAAACGTTTCCCAGGCCTTTTGAGGCTGGTCAAGCTCCATATAGATCAGCCCGCCATAGTGGTTGAGAGAAGACGGTCCGCAATCCGCATAGGTAAACGAAACATCTTTTTCAGGCATATCTGGGAAAGTCTCTTGAGACATACCCAGGTATCGCAAGGCATCTTGCTGCTGGCCAAGCTGGGCATATGCGGCGGCCAGTCCCAGATAAGTACGGCTTTGCATTAGTGGAGAAACCTGGTCAACAAATTGCAGCGCTTCCTGGTATTTTTGAAGCGTTTGACGTGGGTGTTTGAGATCAAAGTATTTGACAGCCAGGTGTTTGAGCGCTGCTGCTTCCAATGTGCGATCTTCAGCAACGCGACTCAAGAGAACCGCACGCTTGCAATATGCTTCACTGGCGGCATGATCGAGTTGCAGCGTCGCGACAAGGCCGGCCAGGATATACCCTTGAGCGGCCAGGCCGGCGGCCTCTTTCTGGCAGGTAGGCGACTGCTGTACCAGCTCTGTTATCTCAGGTAAGAACGTCGGTAGCAATTCCCCCACAGTAGACAACCCATCTACACGAAGCAGATCCCAGCAGATTGTCATGAGTTTGCTAAAGTGTTCCAGAAGCATGCTATCCCCCAAGGAAAGTTTTGTTGACATAGCTTGCGCTAGAGTGTTCGCTTTCGCAAGCCCCAGAGCGGGGAGAGTCAAGGCCGCCCCTATCTGTAATGCCTGTTTGAATAGGTCGCGCCGCCTTTCATCCATTGCAAGATCCTCTTGATCTTTCTGGGCATCTGTTGCGACCAAGTGCCCAAAACCTAAATCTTCAGGTGACATATCAAACGCGCGGCATAACAGGTCAAGGGTTGAGGGATGGGGCTCTTGTCCCCCACGTTCCCAACGAGAGTACGTTACCCTATCTACTCCTATACGCTCGCTGGCGATTTGCATTGACCAGCGTTTGAGCTTGCGAGCGGACCGGAGATTTCCATTAACCATGTCATGCCTCTCTGATTCAAGTGTAAAGTCACCCTCTGACCTGAGTAAAGGCAAAAAGAGGATACCGCAAGAAACGACACAAAAAACGACACATTTCCCGACTCTAAAACACTACAGATGCGACACTGAAACGACGTTCTAAGCCAGCACTTTTCCTTGTATCATCTATCACAGATGAACAAGAACGCTGGTAACGATTATACCAAGTTCTGAACAAAATTTCATGCGTGGCATACAAGAATTTAGGGAGGTCCAACATGGATGTAACACTTAGCGTCAATCTGTGGTTCCTGATCAGCCTCTGCCTGTTTTGCGCGCTCGCTGGGGTGATCTACGGTGTAACAGTCCGAAGGCGGCATGAGCGCGAGCTTTCCCGCTACTATGATCATCGTGACCGCGACCGCGTGCGGTATTAGAGAACAGATAAGCGGCCTGGCCGCAAAAATAGCACCGTTCCCTATTGAAATCCTTGGAAATCCATGGTAAGCTATATCATGACAATAGATATCTTCGATAGGACGGTATGAATTTATGGCAACCCTGTACAAATATCGTATAGATTTAGGCTGGTCTTCAAGGAAACTGGCAGAAGAAGCTGGCATATCTCATCCAGTGGCCAGAAATGCTGAGAACGGCAAGCCTATACAAGCAGAATCGGCTAAAGCTTTAGCCGATGCGCTGAGTAAAGCTTATGGAAAAGAAATCAAACCATCTGAAATTGAAGGGCTTAACGTCTTGTAGCGCGTCAACAATAGTCAGTTCCAAAAACGAAGATAGGCCGCACCCGTCGTCAAACTTAGCGGCCCATCATTTACCAACGGTTGCTCTGGCCTCTGTCGCCAAACTTTAACCAGAGTAGCCGCCGTTCGTGACAGGTTTTTACGCCTCTCACAAGAGTGAAGTGTAGCATAAAACACCTGTCCGTACAAGGAGGTGCTTTATGCTACACTCGTTTTCTGATTTATTAGAGGAGGTGGCAAGATGATCGAACTGATTGCTTCCACCTCTGGCGAGATTGATGAGACAGTTCTTTATCGAGATGATTTGAGCGCAGAAGAAAAAGACCTGGAGCAGCGGTTACGAGCTGGCGAGCACCAGGCTATGAACGATGTTTATGGGTTACTCCAGCCCCGCATGCTCCGGCGCGCTCGCCTGTATATCCGCGACTATCGTTATTCCATTCCTGCCTACCTGGAACCTATGGACCTGGTTCAAGAGGCTAATCTGATCATCTCTAAGCGCCTGGAAGAAGCGCGCACAAAGGCTTTTCCTCTTGCATACCTTATTGGAGCGGGCTATCGCTCAATGCTGTTTTTCTGCTACTCGCACATGCAGGAGTCAACGCCTGTGAGCCTGGATCGGCCCCGTTTTGAGGATGACGACACACCATTACATGAACACTTGCCTACGTCCTTACTTTCAAGCTCTCCCTATGAGCATGAAAATGAAGAGAGATACACACCTCTCTATGAAGCTATAGGGTGTCTCTCAGAAAGCCAGCGCCTGGCGGTAGTACATTCCTATGGAATCCAGGAGCACGCGGCGGCGACGATCAGCGAAATTCAACATATGTTGAACTGGTCGCGATATCGCGTCTCACACCAGAGAAACGCCGGCCTGGCAGCTCTCGCGCTCGCACTCAAGGAAGACTACCCGCAATATATGGGCGCTACTCCCCCTACTGGATATCAGCTTTCAAAAGCGCAATACCAGCGCCTTGACCGCGCTTATGAGACTTCACAGGCTCAGGGAAGAACCATTTCTATCAACGCGCTTGCCCGCGAAGCGAAAGTTGGTAAGAAAGCAGCATCTAGTTACCTCTGGGAAAAAGAAGGAACCCCGCGCCTTCCTAGCTCTATGGTGGTCAAGCGAATTGATCAGGCATACGCAACATTGCAGTCCCAGAAACGCAAGGTCACCGGCCAGGCGCTCAGTGAAGAAGCAGGGGTAAACATAAACACGGCGCTTCGTTACCTCAAAAAAAAGCGGCAGGAGGCTAGCAATGAATGAAATGAGCGCCCTTGACCAGGCGCTGATCACAATCAAACGCACACATGGCCAGACCATTACAATCCTGTGCGCCTGGTGTCTGGTCGAACAAAGCAAACCTCTTGGCACTGGATCACATGGCATCTGTACCGCTCACGCGGATCGAGTACGTCAGCAAGCACGAGCACGGAGGGCAAAGCAATGAGCATGCGTAAACGCCAGAAGGCAAAACAGAATCTTTACCCCAAGTGGGGTAAACAGGATAGCCCGGCCAGGCTCGCAAAGGACCGCGATAACTGGCAATGTGTTGATTGCCACATAGACGATCGCACTCTCGTACTGGACGAGCAGGGCAACCCGCGCTACATCCTGTACCTGCATGCATCTCATCTTAGCTCATTGGACCCCGATTACTGGCGTACTGAGCCGATTGAAGGCCAGCGCATGCGCGCTAGGTGCCCGCGCTGCCATCGCCTCTATGACCTCTACTGGCAGGCCCGCGAAGCTGAGGTAGAGCACCAGCGCCGGCTACATCGCATTCTGATCGACCGCTTTTTTCAGCAGCGCTTTATGCGCGTTCTCTAAGGAAGAGTTAGCCATGGCAGAACAGATTGAAAACAATTTTGCTGCTGGTAGAAGCTACGAGCCTTTGCCAGGTGGTAAAACGCGCGTCAAGACCTTCGCGCGTGGTGGTCGCTTGATCTCCGATGAAGTTATGCCGGACGAGGAAGTTACAAAGCTGATTCAGAAATCCTTACCACTACAAACAGTTAACCCATGTTTAGGCAAAGAGGGGCTAATTAATATGTCAAAACTTATAATTCGCGACCTGGAGGCCTTTAGCGAGCACTGCCCGGCAGCTTCTGAGGTCACGGCAGTTCTGCAAACGCTAGGATTTCGCCTGTCATTTCATATGCAGGCGGTTGTTCCCCCGGAAAGCTCGGCGATTCCAGCGCTACCGCCGCAATATCACTATACCGACCAATACGGAACAGAAATCATTTACCTGGCCGGGCGTGACAAGCCAGAAGACGGTGAGCGGCTTCCTGTGCATAAGTCGCGGTTCTGGCTCTGGCCAGGTGCTAACGAGCAAGCGCATGCCCGCGCCGCCGCCCTGCTGGCTAAAGCATTTCATTTTCAATGGGTGGGCGCGCAATCCGGCAGGTATGCGAAACAGATTGCATGAGAAAATGGCTATTCGGCAAATTGAGGATATTCTGCTTAGGCGTTTTTAGTCGTTTGAACATGGACGCCCGCGCTGAAAGATTGGAACCCTAGCAGCGCGGGCGTGGGAGTCGAACCCCCGCGAACAGTATAGCACAGCGGGCGGGCGACTCTCGAAAAGGAGTCGAACATGGATATTCACATCGATCCGCATCTCATTGCGACTGTAGCGGGCTTCTTGTTCATTGCAGTTCTCTGCACCTTTTGGGCGCGGTTTTTCATGCGTTTTGATACTTTCCTGGGCCTCCTGGGTATCACCATCACCATTATCGTCATTGTGCGCGGTGATCTGGTACTGTCCAAGATGGAAGGCGTAGGTATCCTGGGTGCGTTCTTGACCGGGGTGCTGGTGCTGGGCTTTATGCTCATTCGCTACTCGCTGCGACGCCATCGGATGATGCGCCATGCTCTGCGCTGGGGTGGGCCTCGTGCACTGCAATTCGCGGAGGAGCCAGTGATGCGCTGCCAGGGCCGGTTGCAAGAGTGGCCGGAGGCGTGGCCACTAGAGCAGAGCGACACATTGCCTATGCCCTATGAGGAGGAGCGCGAGGTCGAATACCATCGTCCAGCACAGCGCCACAGCGCGCAAAGCCGCACTCGCTCTGTTGCCCGACCTCATGCAGCGCGGCAGTCCAGCCGGGCTCGTGGCGCTCGCTTGCAGGGAGGGCGCTAAGATGTTCGGTTTCAAAAAAGCAGTGCTCCCGAAAGAATCTCAGGGCGTATCACGCACGTCGCGCCTGTGCCGGTGCGGGACAAAGATTTCTTACTGTCGTCAGTGCGGCGTGCCATATTGTCCGCGTTGCGATACCCCCCATTTAGTCAAATGGGACGAGCACAGCGCCCCGGTGTTCATCTGTCGGCAGCAAGGATGGTGGTAGCTATGGCAACAATCATTATGCGCTATTGCCAACGCTGCAAAACTGTGCGCCTGCACAAACCGCTGGTACTCAACAGGAAGATTGTCGGGATCTACTGCGCCCTGTGCGGGGCGCTGGTCGAGAGCGTGACATTAGAGCCCAAAGAGGGCGGGGACAAGCGGCAGGGAGGGCGATAGAAATGGATATGCAGTTTGCTTTTGTGGGACTGGTAGTGCTGGTGACAGGCGGTTCAGTTGGGTTTGTCGTCTGGTGGTGTTGGGCACGCCCGCGCCCGACTCGCAACGACAGCCAGTGCGAGCGGTGCGGGCGCGAGATCGAACTGCTGGTGCCAGTGCGCATGGTCAATGAGAGTACTGGTGGGCCATCGTATGAGGTGCTGGTGTGCGAGGAGTGCGTAGAGGCGCTGCGCTCGGCCGCCCGAATATGCAGGCATTGTGCACGACGGGCGGCCTATGTCGGTAGAAACAAGCAGGGATCGGACGTGTACCGCTGCACTGCGGGCCACCTGATGATCTTCCGCCATGGGGCCATTTCTGCCTATGGGCGGGCCGCTGACCGGCGCGAGAGGAGGGCGCAATGAGCTTCTTCCACGAAGAGCGAGACTTTTCCAGCGGTCAGCGCTCGGTTAAGCAATGGTCACAGCGGCGGCCAGTGCGCAGACGTGGGCAGTGCCGTAACTGCGGGCGCGAACTGCTGTATAACGTCGATACGGAGTGCTGCGCAGGCTGCTATGGCTCGTTCATGCGGAAGATTGACCACCGCATTAAACACTGTCGCTATTAAGGAAGTCCGCATGGTAGATAGATAAAGCGTAAAGGTTGACGTTGCCTATCGGGCGCGGCATGAACGGGCCGGATAGGTAACGATGAGCCTTGGCGTTCAAGGTTCTACAGAAAACACAAGGAGAAAAACACATGGCAACAATCCTGCTTACCGAAGAAGAGTACAACTACATCAAGGCCCAGCTCGACGACCTGACCAGCAAGATCGAGACGGCCAGCCCGCGCGCTGCTACCCACTTCTCCCAGCTCGCTACGCTGCATTCTAACTTTCTTGCAAAAGAAGACAGCAAGCGGACCTTACAGCAATCAAAGGTAGCAGCGCGCGCGACCATCGACCAGAAGCGCCAGGCGCGCCGCGCCGCTCAATTGCAAGCCGCCCAGCAGCGCACACAGCAAAAAGCCGCCGCTGCTGGCCAGGGTACGCAACAAACGCAGAGCACACAAAGCGGGCGCACTAAGGCATCATAGTTGCACTCAAATCGAGAGCAAAAAAGCGAGCTGAAACGAGAGGAAAAGATTGGCCGTTGCACGGCGCTCTTTGGCCGCTAAATCGCTTACCAGCTCGCTTTTTTTCCGCCACTAAAACACGACTAATAGCTGATTAAAGCGCGGTAGTAAGAGCAAATTTCAAAGCAAAATTTGGAGCAAAATATGCGTAACCCATTCAAGCGCGACCAGGAGAAGCGCCTGGCAAAGAAGATAGAAAAGATCCGCAGGGAACAGGCTATTACGGCTATGTTTGGATCTGAGCGGGACAGGCATCCTGAGCAATGCACATGTAAAGGTTACAAGCTCATTCTTGTAAAGAAAGAGAGGCTTACCAATGGGCTTTAATCCATTTCGCGGACGCAAGCCAGGCGGCGCGACCAATCCGCCTAACAATAATCCCCCACAGAATAACCCGTCACCACCTGGGGCTAACGGCACAGCAAGCCAGGGATCATCACACGGCGCGCCTGGCAAGATTGATAACAGCGAGCTTAACCTGGTGAACTACACACCAGAGCAGCTTGTACAGCAGGTCAACGACTCTCTTGCAAGCGTCGAGCTGGGCATGCCCTGGCCTATCTGGTTTAAATGGCAGTTGGGCGAGGTCTGGTCTGTTCTCGGTCCAATTTGCCTGTTTATGGGTACGTCCGGCGAGGTGTTTTTCTTTATCTGGAATAACACAACCGATCAGGGCACCTGGTGGGTCGCGCTGAGTGTGCTCATAACCGTGTGCGTGCTCGAATTTACCTTTATGGTTGTGAGCTACCAGAGCGACACCATACGCAACCATATCAAGAACAAGCCAGGCGGCGCGACTGATGAGGATAAACGCGACATGCGCAACCACAGAATTTTCTGGTTTATCCTCGCTGCTGGCGTGGCTATCGGCCAGATTAGCTTTTTAGTGGTAGCCATGCAAACGAAGCTTACTAACCTGCCGTTCCTGATTGGTTTCTCTGTTGGGCGCTCTGCTTTCACGCTGGCCGGCGACTTCTATAGCGCGTTCATCCACAAGGAAAAGCCGTCTACTGGCGAGCAGTTGAAAGCAAAGAACAAGCAGCGCGCGGATCTGGCGGCGGACTTGCTGAACCAGAAACAGCATGAGGTGACAATTATCAATGATGGCATCTTAGGGTTGCGTGAGAAGCATACGGACGCGGTTATCAGGGATGAGGCAAAGCAGACAGAGCTTGAAATGAAGCGCCTGGAAAATAAAAGCCGAGTCGAGGCTTTAGGAGCGCTCACCACTCAGGCCCGGATGTTTACTGAACTGAGTAGCGGCATGGTTCGCGCGCTGATCGATCCAAAGATGGATGAAGATGAGCGCCAGCAATTGCTGGGCGCGCTCCAGGGATTTATGAGCGCCACAAAGCACTTGAAACCGCCGGCAAATGGTCGCATTGATCGCATTGAAGAGGAAGGGCTATAACCCATGTCAGAGCGCCCGTACTCCCTCCATACCCGTGAAAAAACATGGTCCGCGCTGTACGCCCAGCATATCAACGCTTGCTATGCCCTGGTTCCCTACAGCGCAACCAATAACAGCACCTGGCTGATACGCTGCAAGACACCGGAAGAGGCCCAGGCAACAATGAGCCTTTTGCTTGTTGAGGCTGAGAAAATAAAGGCCTTCTTTGCCAGCCAGCCAGCCAGGAAAAGCGATGAAAAGGATGATGCATGGCTCCTGTACAATCAATGGCTCACCCAACGGCCAGCCTGCCTGAAAAGCTCTGGTGAGGCCGTTGTACTGGCCAGGTCCAGCGACTATTGGCATTATCACCTGGAAGACCAGCCCGCCCTGGCTCTGATTGTATGTGGTGTCCATGATAGCTACTTGCATCTTCCTGTATGGGAAATGAGCACAAACAAGCGGTATGCGGCCAGAGAGACAGCGATTAAAATTGGCACGCCGGAATTTAAGCAGGGGCGCGGGCGCGGAAAAGTCCTCGTCCATCGAATCTTGCTGGGGGCGCTCGCTTCTGGTGACCAGGCCGCGCTGGCATTTCTCAAGACTCTACCACCACGAACGCAGCGCCGGCTACGAGCAGAACGCGATGCTTTGCTGATTGATCGCTACAGGGGGCGGCCTCTGGCGTTCCATACAGACGCCGAACGGCAAGCCATAGGGGCAAAAATCAGCGCTGGATTGATCCGCTACTACGAGCATCGGCGCACAGGGTAAAACGCTGGGGCTATGGCTACACAGTTTCTAGCCTGCCTGAAACCATAACCCCACATGATAGATCCGCCTGGTCAGTATATCACGACCGGGCAGGCAAGAAAAGCAGAAGAAAAGGAATCTGACTATGAATACAGCAACATCTATGCCTACACCGATCGCCGCGCCTGACTCACTTCTCCGCGAAGTGGAGCAGCTCGCGGACCTGCTGGCCCGTATTTATGTACGCTGCCTCCAGGAACAAGACCCCCAGGTACTTGCACGCCTGGCAGAAACCACTAGCGCCCATCAGGAGGTGAAACATGCCGCAGCCTAACACCGGAATTATCGCCGGCTACGTCCGCCGTTCCAGCGAAATGCAGAAAGAAAACTTTAGCCTGGACGCGCAAAAGCGCGCCATTTCCGACTCCCTCTCTCCAGAGGAGCGGCCCTTGCTGGCCTTCTTCACAGATGACGAGCGCAGCGCACGCGGCGAGCAGATCGCCAAACGCCCCGATTTTAAAAAGCTGCTGGAGGAGGCCCAGGCCGGGCGCGTTCAGAAAGTGATTGTACACAGCCTGGATCGCTGGTCACGCAACGTTATGGTCACGCTGCAAAGTTTCCGCATACTCGCTGATCACCAGGTCGCTTTCGTCTCTCTCTCAGAGCATATCGACTATTCCACGCCAGAGGGCCGCTTGCAGCTCACTATCCTGGCAGCGTTCGCGGCGTACTTCTCT
>DASVMX010000577.1:0-6495 GCA_036384215.1 Ktedonobacteraceae bacterium
AATTTTTCGTCCCTATCCCGCCAGTTTTTGACAGGTCAATCGCTAGATCGTTAGTTAGTCGGTGCCGAGCGAGACGCTCTCTTCGATGGTGGGGCTGCTGACCTTTGCGGAGAGGGCGCCGACCACTTCGGCCAGGGCGTACTCGGGATAGGCGGAAGCGCCGTGCTCGTGAAGGTCGAGGCCGGCGCTCACTACGCCAGTGTAGTGAGTTCTGGTCAGCTTATTGTGCAATTTACACAAATTCAGAAGCGAGTTTTTTGATGGATTCGCCATATCAATATTCGTTCAGAATCCCTATACTTCGTTACAAAGGACTTGCCAGCTAGCTCAACGATTGCGCTACTACTTTCCCCAGGCTATGACAGCCATCTGCCGGTAATGTTGCCTGCGCAGTTTATTTCGTTCCAGTCATGGAAAGGGGATTACTACATGGCATCTACAAGCCCGTCCGAAGTCACCATGAAGCCCACCCTTGGGTTGACCGGCGTTACCATCAACGCCATGGCTCTGATTGCTCCTGGAGCCTTTTTATGGACCACCTATCAGCTCCAGGCCGCGCCTGGTTCAGCCGCGAACATGTGGTTCTCGGTTTTTGTCGCTACCGGGATCGCGATGTTGACTGCGGTGGCCTACGCCAGCCTCTCCAAACGCTATCCCGAAGGCGGAGCTGGCAGCTCGTATTACTACGCGGAAGCCGCGGTTTTGCAGCAAGAGGAACATCGTCATTTTAAGTGGGCGCGTTTCGCCAAATTCCTGGTTGGCTGGGCCTCGCACCTGTACTACTGGGTTTACCCTGGTGTGATGGTGGCCTTCATGGGCCTGGTCATTACATACATCATTCAGACCTTTGTTCCCAGCTTTGGCGCGGCCTGGCAGGAAGTGCTGGTCTGTGTGATCTTTGCCGCCATCGTGGGCAGCATCGCTTATATCGGGGTACAGGGCGCGACCCTGGCGAATATTATCATCAATGTGATCCAGATTGTCGCGCTGCTTTCGCTTTCGATTGTAGCCATTATCTTCCGTCTTCAGCATCCTGAGCAGGTCTATCTTCATCCCAATGCCCTGAGCGTGATTATTCCTCACGACATGGGCGGTCTGATCTTCCAATCTACCATTGCCATTCTCCTGGTGGTTGGTTTTGAGTCAGCGACGGCCCTGGCCGCTGAAACGAAGAATCCTGGCCGGGACATCCCGCGCGGCGTACTGCTTTCCCTGGTCATTCAGGCGGTTATCTTCTACTTTATTGAGTACTTTGCCTCCAACTTTGTCGTCAACAACGGTACCAGATTCACGGGTGGCGGCACCGGCTTTGCTGGCGCGTATGGCTCTGGCGCGCCAATTGGCGATATTGCCAGGCAGATCGGTGATGCGGTTTTAGCTGGCAATGGCACTGCTTTCGCGGTGATCCTGGCCTGTACTGTGGTGGTGGCTCTGGTTGGTACTTCCCTCTCCTGCCTGAATACCGGCGTGCGCGTGACCTATGCCATGGGGAAAGACAAAGAGATGCCGGTGGTCTTCGGCTTCCTGCACGGCAAGTTCCGCACCCCGCATACAGCGGTGATTGTGTTGACCATCCTCTCCGCAGCCATCGGTGGGTATGGCGTGCTCAACATTGATACGCTGACCCAGGTGACGCTGGTTTCCAACGTTGGCACCTTCCTGCTCTATGGAATGACCTGCATCATCTGCGTACTGGCCTTTATCGGTGTGAAGGGGCGTCACTGGTTCTCCACCATCGTCGCGCCAGTGCTGGGCGCGATCCTCAACATCGCGATGTTATTGGGCGTGTGCTACTACGATGTCTTTACGCAGGGGACATCGGTCCAACGCGATACGCTCTTTGCAGGTGGGTTCAGTATCTTCTGGCTGGTAGTCGGCTTTGGCTACCTCTTCATCCGCAAGGCGACCAGGGGTGTGCCGATCTTCCACGGCGAGGATCACAAAGAGAAAATAGCCGAGATCGCGGCAGCGGTCGCGGGCGACTAGGTTTTGCTCAACAAGAGGGGTGAATGCTGTTGTAAAGAGAAGGATATTCTCTTCTTTACAACAGCATTCACCCCTCTTGTTGAGAATTTTGAGCCTTTCCTGAGGCAAAAGTTCTGGTTTCTTCGCCTGGCTTATGCTATACTTGTTTTCCAGTATCCTCTATGCGACTTTGTTTTTTAAGTGAGGGCTTCGTTCTTCATGACCACAGTATATACGCCTGGTACGCAGATCGATCATTACCAAATTATTCGCATGCTTGGCCATGGTGGAATGAGTCGCGTCTACCTGGCGAACGATGTGGAGAGCAAGCATAGGGTTGTTTTGAAGTTTCTCAACGACGATCTGGTGGGCGATGTCGCTGTGTTCGAGCGCTACCGGCGCGAATCCGAGATAGGCAGCCGTCTCAACCATCCGCATATTCAACACATGCTGAACACCGATGAGAAGCGCAGCGAAGAGTACCTGGTGGTGGAATATATAGAAGGGAAAACCCTGCGTCACCTGCTTGAGGAGTACGAAGGCAAGGCCATGCCGGTGGAGGAGGCGCTGCGCATTACCGATCAGATCTGCGACGCGGTGGTCTATTGTCACGAACACGGGGTTTTTCATCGCGATCTCAAGCCGGAGAACATCATGCTCCAGCCGGATGGCGAGGTCAAGATTATCGATTTTGGGATTGCTCTGCTGGAAGGAGCGCGTCGTGTTACCTGGCGCGGCCTCTCCGGGACCGTGGGCACGCCCGACTATATGTCGCCGGAGCAGCTACGCGGTGAGCGCGGGACCGCCAGTTCTGACGTGTACGCGATTGGCATGATGTTGTATGAAATGTTGTGCGGCCAGACCCCTTTCGACGGTGAAAATGTCTTCGCGATCATGAACCAGCATGTCTCCCACGATCCCCCTGCGATTTCGAAATACAACCCCGATCTCTCTCCTGCTCTGGCCACTGTTGTCATGCACAGCATCCGGCGCGACCGCGAGAAGCGCTACAAATCCGCCCGCGAGCTGCGCGTCGACCTCCAGCATCTGGCGGAAGTCAAGCCAGTGCCCTACCAGCCGGAGGAGCCTACCGTCAACCGCACAGGCCGCACCGCCATCGTCGCCACCCTGATTATCATCGCCATCTTCCTGGCCATCATCGCCTTCGGAATTCTCGCGCAAAATTTGCATTCGACGGGGCATTGAAGGTTATTTCATGGGGAGCAGAGAGGAGCGGTGCCGAAATTATACAGCAATTTCGACACCGCTCCTCTCTGCTCTCCATGAAAAATTTTATTCTCCTCTGTGTTTGCCGTTGCTTAGCAGGTTGCTCTGGGTGCCGGGGAGCAGGTTGCCTTCGGCGCTGAGGGAGGGCAGGAGCTGGGCCTGGGCCTGAGTGCTGAGGGGCAGACCCCAGAGCTTGATGAAGCCCAGCGCGGCGTTATGGTCGAACTGGTCGCCGCTGTCGTAGGTGGCCAGGGCGTGGCTGTAGAGCGAGTTGTCGGATTTGCGCCCGACGATGGTGCACTGCCAGGGGGCCAGTTTGAGGCGCACAGTGCCGCTGACGAAGCGCTGCGTGCTCTGGACATACGCGGCCAGGTCCTGGTGCAGGGCGCTGTACCACTGTCCATTGTAGATCAGGCGCGAGTATTCGCCGGCCACCATCTCTTTGAAGCGGGCCTGCTCGCGGCTGAGGGTCAGGGTTTCCAGCGCCTTGTGGGCGGTCAGGAGTACCGTGGCGGCAGGCGCTTCGTAGATTTCGCGCGATTTGATGCCGACCAGGCGGTTTTCGACGTGGTCGACGCGTCCGATGCCGTAGGAGCCAGCCAGTTCGTTGAGCTTCTCGATCAGGGTCACGCCATCGATCTCTTCGCCATCGAGCGCCACGGGGATGCCGTGGTCAAAGGTAATCTCGACATAGGTTGGCTCGCTAAGCGGAGTATTCGAGGTCCAGGCGTAGACATCGGAGGGCGGCTCGGCCCAGGGATCTTCCAGCACGCCGCACTCGACGCTGCGGCCCCACAGATTGAGGTCCGTGGAGTACGGGCTGGCGCTGGTCACAGGGATAGGAATCCCATGTTCGGCGGCGTAGGCGATCTCGTTATCGCGCGTCATGCTCCATTCGCGCACGGGCGCGATGATTTTCAGATCGGGGGCCAGGGTATTAATCGCGACATCGAAGCGCACCTGGTCGTTGCCCTTGCCTGTGCAGCCGTGGGCCACCGCCACCGCGCCCTCGGCCCGCGCGACCTCGACCAGCAGGCGCGCGATCAGCGGGCGCGCCAGGGCGGTCGCCAGCGGATACTGGCCCTCGTAGAGCGCGCCAGCCTGGAGCGCCGGCCAGAGGAAATAGCGCGTCAGATCCGCCCGCGCGTCAATCACCAGGGACTTGACTGCGCCAATCTGCTCGGCCCGCCGGGCGATGGCTTGCAGATCGCGCTCATTGCCCACGTCGATGGTCACGGTAATCACATCCAGATCATATTTTTCTTTAATCCAGCGAATAGAGACCGAAGTATCCAATCCACCCGAATACGCCAGAACCACAGTTGACATAAAAATGAAACCTCCTGAAGGATCGATGAATGATTGCTGCTGGAATAGACATCCCCATCAGCTTCTCACTGATTGTAAAACGGGATTGTTAAGGGCGGCTGCCTTCATCGTCCCCCAGACGCGGCTGCCCTTAACCGGGGTTCGGAGTGTCCCCCATAGGCGTCAACTTAAGCCCTCTGCACTCCCGCTTAAGTTGACGCCTATTGTCCCGTCAAGCTTCGTTTGAAGGGTAGGAAAGTGAGGAGTGCAGAGGGGCGCCAGCCCCTCTGCGTCTCTTCTCTCTCCGCTGCCGCAGGCAGCGCATTCCTCAAACGAAGTTTGACAAAGCACTATGGGGAGACCCCTGCACCCCCTGGCTATGCATGCCTATTGAGCAGTTGAGGCGTGGTCAAACATGCCTGTGAGCCGCTCGATAGCAGTGGCGAAGTGCGCGGAACGTTCTTGCCATATCTTTTCAACGTTTGCCAGGTGTTGATTGGTCAGGTCCAGGCCCAGATTACCTGAGCCGCCGAGATGGCTGCGCGCGTGCAGGCGCTGGACGAGCTGTTCCAGGCTTTCGGTGGGCAGCGGTTGTCCGGCGGCGCGGGCCGCGTCAATTTTCGCTGTGACCTCTTTGCCAACGATGCGGTAGGCATCGCGGAAGGTTATGTGCTCGAGCGCGGCCATTTCGTAGGCGCGGTCTGCGGCGAAGAGTTCGAAGGTGCAGGCCGCGACCAGGTTGGGCAGGTTGACGCTGATGTTGTTGGCGACCAGCGTGCAGATCTCCAGGCTCTCCAGTACGAGGTCCAGCGCCTCGATGAAGGGGCGCTTGGTCTCCTGGTAGTCCATGTTAAAGCCGGAGGGCAGGCCGCTGATGATGCCCAGGATCTGCTGTTGCAGGGCCAGCATGGTCTGCGTGCGCGCGCGTACCAGTTCCATAATGCCCACGTTGCGCTTCTGCGGCATAATGCTGCTGCCGGTGCAGAGTTCCTGGGGCAGCAGGAAGAAGCCGTATTCCAGGGTGGTGAAGAGCATCACATCCTGGGCGAACTTGCTCAGATCGAGCGTAATCTGGGATAGCGCCTGAACAATCGCGGCCTCGATTTTGCCGCGACCATTCTGGGCGTAGATCACATTTTTCTGTACCTTCGCGAAGCCCAGCAGGTCCGCGACATACTGGCGGTCGATGGGCAGCGGCACGCCGTAGCCAGCCGCTGAGCCGAGCGGCGACTGATCGTTGAGTTGGTAGGCCGCGCTGAGCAACTGCTCGTCGTCCAGCAGGGACTCCGCGAAGCTGGCGGCCCAGAGCCCGACCGAGGAGAGCATCCCGCGCTGCATATGCGTGTAGCCTGGCATGGGGGTATCCTCGTTGGCCGCGGCCAGTTCCAGCAGCGCCTTGCAGAGCGCGGTCAGCGCCTCGCCCACGTGATGGAGTTGTTCTTTGCCATACAGGCGCGTATCGAGCAGGATCTGATCGTTGCGCGAGCGGGCCGTGTGGATATTCTTGCCTGCCTCACCTGCCTGTTCGGTCAGATAATTTTCCACACGGGTATGGACATCTTCATCGTCCAGTGTCACTGTAAAGCTGCCCTCGTCCGCCAGGCGCAGGATCGCGCGCAGGTGGGTGTGCAGCAGCGTGCATTCCCCGTCGCTCAAGATCCCGATCTTCCTGAGCATCGCGGAATGAGCCAGTGAGCCCCAGACATCGTGGCGGATCAGGCGATTGTCGAGCAGGCTATTCTGAGCTGCCTCGAAGCGTTCCACCTGCTCGTGCAGGCGATAGCCTTTTTGCCAGAGCTTGGTCATATTTTCCTCTCTTTATTATAGACAAGCGGGATTATTAAGGGCGGCTGCCTTCATCGTTCCCCGGACGCGGCTGCCCTTAACCTGGGGTTTGGGGCTGTGCCCCAAATCTCTCTTTCCTTCTCTCATCGCCGCAGGCGATGAGAGAAAAAAGAAGAAAAAGAGGTTTTCGGGGACTGGCTCCTTGTTCCG
>DASVMX010000578.1:0-6774 GCA_036384215.1 Ktedonobacteraceae bacterium
CACAAAACCCCTTGAGAAAAAAGGGGGTGGGGCGCTTTGACAAACTTTTGCAAAGTTTGGGATGACTGATAACCAACTCTGGACGAAGCACCGCAGGTGCTGAGGAGTCCAGATGAAGATTTGCCAACAATATCGAAGCTAGAATAAATCATGCTTGCCCCGGTGTTATCATAGATGTACAAAGGTGTTCCCGATGGGAAATATCGACGCGGGCTATAGTGCTTGACGTAAGCGGATCATCCATGTACAATCATCTCGCACCCTTTGAAGGTTCGTCTGGGTAGAAATGCCGATGGGCAGTAGAGGGTAGAAGATTAACAGACAGATGTTAAGATTGGCTGAAGTGGCCAGTCTCCCCGCCAGGGGTCAGGAAAGGAGAGCGGCGTTTTCTCTGCCATGGAACGCAGGGGATCTAAGCGCCGTAGACAGAAATGAAAAAAGGTATCCATCCCAAATACGTGGAAGCTACCGTCAGTTGCGCCTGTGGTAACAGCTTTCAGACGTTGAGTGTTAAACCTGTTTTGAAGGTAGACGTTTGCTCGAAGTGTCATCCATTCTTCACTGGCCAGCAGCGTATTCTCGACGCAGCCGGTCGTGTTGAGCGCTTCCGCAAGCGCTTTAACCTGGCGGAAGAATAGGTTTTGATTGAGAGATCAATGGGGATAAAGGATGTACCTGCAGGGCTCCTTTATCCCTGTTTCTATATTGAGTTCCGTAAGGTGGTGACTTGTTGAAAGGATCTCAGAGAACGATACTGTTTTTGATCGCTGACACAGGAGCCGGTCACAGGAGTGCCGCGAATGCTCTGCGCAGCGCGATCAATCTTATGGCAGAGGAAATACATCGCAAGTGGTTGGAGGGCCAGCAGGACGGTCCAGGCGCTCAAGGCACGCCTGAGCCGCCAACCTATCGTATTGAGATCGTGGATGTATTTGAGGAGTATGGGCGGTTTCCGTTACGTGAAGCGGTCAAGCTTTACGGACCCGCCATTCGTTATAACCCCAGCCTGTATGGGCGTTTTTTTCATATGACTGATCGGGCGCAATCGGTGGCGGCGGTGAAGAGCGTGGCCGGGCCAATGGTGCACAAGGGTCTGCTGCGGCTGATTACCAAGGTGCAGCCTGATGTGATTGTCTCGATTCACCCGATGCTCAACCATGTGACAGTCGAGGCGCTTGCGGCGCTTGGTTTGAAGATTCCCTTTGTGACGGTGGTGACGGATCTGATCAGTGTACATCATTCCTGGTACGCGCCGGGCGCGGACGGGTATATTGTGCCGACCGAACAGGCGCGGCGCCTGTATATCAGGCGTGGGCTGGACCCGGCGAAGATTCACGTGCTGGGGATGCCGATTGATCCCAAATTTACTCTGCCGCTGGCGAGCAAAGAGGATTTACGGCGCAAACTGGGCCTGGATCGTGGTCTGCCAACGATTTTGCTGGTGGGTGGAGGCGATGGCGCGGGCGGACTGCGCTCGGCGGTCCAGGCTATTTCGCAGGCGCGCCTGCCCGTGCAGTTGCTGGTGATTACCGGGCGCAACAAGCGTCTGTTTGTCCATTTGCAGCGTATGCGCGCCGAACTCAAGGTTCCGGCGAAGATCTATGGTTTTGTGCACAATATGCCTGAGATGATGCACGCCGCGGATGTAATTGTCACCAAGGCCGGTCCAGGCTCGATCTGCGAGGCGCTGGCCTGCAACCTGCCGATTATCCTCAGCGGCTTTGTGCCGGGCCAGGAAGAGGGCAATGTCACCTATGTGACGGAGAATGGCGTCGGCGTGCTGGCTCGCACTCCCGTCGAGATGGTGGACGCGCTGCGCCGGTTGATTAAACCGGGCTCGTCGCTGTTACAGGCCGAACTGGAGAACGCTCGCAGCCTGAGCCGCCCGCGCGCCTCTTTCGAGATTGTGCAGCATATCCTGAGCTATCTGCCCGCGGAAGGTGAAGCGGGAATCTGGCAGCGTTCGGGACCACTCGCCCCGCTGCACACGCAGGGCCATCTCCAGCACCACGCGAGCTTACGCACGGGACAGCGCAAATTCCCCTTACACGTGGCCGCGGTCTCCCCGCGCCATTTACGCAATAATATCGCGCGCCTGGGCGTCTTGCGCCGCCCGACCACGCGCGCGACCGGGCCGCTTGATCTGCGTACCCACTCAAGGCGTTTGCCGCAACTGATCGGGCGTGCGCAGACACGCGATCAGAAATAGATCGCTGGCGAGCGAAAAAACGCGCAAAGGAAGGACGTATGGCGAAATTTTATTACGGTGGACAGGCGATGATGGAAGGGGTGATGATGCGAGGAAAACGCTCTGCCGCAGTCGCGATTCGGACGCCTGGTGGAGCTATTTCCGTGTACGAAGAGGGCCTCAGTCCTCGTCTCTATCAGAATCCTATCTTTCGCCTGCCTTTCGTACGTGGAATATTACTGCTCTGGGAGATGCTAGTGCTGGGCACGCGTTTGATGACGCTCTCGGCCAACGTGGCAACCGGGGCGCTGGTTCTCTCCGACTCTTCGTCTATGCCAGAGGCGAACGACGCCGGGCTCGCCGGGACAAACGGCACGGGCGAGCGGACCGAAGAGGAGAAGCCGCCTGTGCTGGGTGGGGCGATGTTAATTGTGACTCTGGTGATCTCGCTGTTGTTCGCGGTGGGAGTCTTTTTTGTCGGCCCGCTTTTTTTAAGCAATTTGCTGCGCAACCAGATCGGCACGGGCTGGCTGAATATTGTGGTGGAAGGGGTAATTCGCCTGGCGCTTTTACTGGTCTATCTCTATCTGATCGGGCTCATCCCCGACATTCAGCGTGTCTTCGGCTATCATGGTGCTGAGCACAAAGCGATCAACGCCATGGAGAGCGGCGATCCGGTGGATGTCGAGCACGTGCGCAAGGCTTCGCGCCAGCACACGCGCTGCGGCACAGGCTTTCTGCTCCTGGTGATGGTGGTCTCCATCTTTGTTTTTGCCCTGGTTGGCTCGCCCTCGCTGCCGCTGAAGATTCTCTCGCGTATTGTACTGGTGCCAGTTGTAGCCGGCGTGGCTTATGAACTAATGCGCCTGGGCGCAGCCAATTATCGTTTTCGCGTGGTGCGCTGGCTGCTCGCTCCAGGTCTGGCGCTCCAGGGATTGACCACGCGCGAGCCGGATGATAGCATGATTGAGTGCGCGATTGCCGCATTGCAGCGTGTAACCCAACGTGACGAGGTGGAAGGGGTGGCTTTTGAACGTGTCGCGGAACCTTTGCCACCGCTTGTGGTGGCGAAATAGAGAAGGAATTTTCTGATATGTCGCCTGAAGCAAATATTTCACCACCTCCACCGGAGACGCCCGCTTTAGTAATCGAGGCGAGGCGCCAGGAGGTCCAATTTTCGCGTGTGCGCTGGTTCCTGACAGGCCTTGTGCGTGTGGCCTACAGGCGCTGGACGCGTATCGCGGTCCGGCTCTTCCCGGAGGATTCGGCCTCGGAGAGCCTGGCGCGCAAGCTGCATATTCCGCTGCCCGACCAGTTAAACATGGACTGGGTGACCGAACACCTGGCAGTGGGTGGGCGCGTGCATCCTTCGGACATCGCGGCCCTGGCGCGCGCGGGCGTCACGCATGTGGTTGACACGCGTTCCGAGCACAGCGACGATGCCGAAGCCATGGCGAAGGAGGGAGTTGAACTGCTCTACCTGCCCACCAGAGATACCTTTCCTCTGACCGTAGAGCAGCTCGCGGAGGGAGCGAGCTGGGCCGCCGAGCGTATTCAACAGGGCGGGCGTGTTCTGATCCACTGTGAGCATGGTGTGGGACGCAGCGTGCTGCTGACCTGCGCGGTGCTTGTCTACAGCGGGATGAGCGCGCACGAAGCGCTGCAACTGGTGCAGCAGAAGCGCTGGCAGGCAGCTCCCAACCAGCGCCAGGTTCAGCGCCTGCGCGAATTTGAAGCCTCGCGCCTGGCGATTGCCTCTACACCCCTGTGAAAAGGGGGCGTAGAGACAATCGCCAATCGCGAGGGGTTTATGGCAGAATGTTGAAGGATTGCATCAGAGCGGCCTCGGCCAGGGGTTCGCTGGCGAAGACAGGCGTTTGCTGTGGGTAGGCGGGGAGCACATAGCGCTCGATGGCCAGGGCGACTCCTTCTTCAGTGTTGGTCGTGGTGACGGCTCTGGCGGCGGCCTGCACCTGTTCCGGCGCCTGGCCCATGGCGACGCCCAGGCCAACCATGCGCAGCATTTCCAGGTCGTTGTAGCTGTCGCCCAGCGCCATGACTTGCGCCAGCTCGATACCGTAGCGCGCGGCGAGGGCGGTGACTCCGCTGGCTTTTGAGCAGCCCGCGGGCAGGATGGCCAGTTCGGCGCTGTTATAGCTGCCCCGCGGCGCGAAATTCCAGCTACAGTCCAGGCCTGTGACTTCTGGCAGCGCGCGTTCGAGCGCCTCTTTATCCGCGAAGGCCACCACGCGCAGCGCCTCTGTGGCCCTGGCATTCATGACAGTATACGGCATGCGCTTGACGCGCCTGGCGGCTGCGGTCAGGTAGGGCAGCAGGCCGGGATTGTCACATTCAGCCGGGCCAGTCCAGACCTCTTCATTGACGCAATACTCTTTTTCGCAGGGGTGAACCACCGGCTGGATGTCGTTGCGCTGGAAAATCTCGATGGCCAGGCGGGCGACCTCGGCTTCTAAGGTCTGGCGGGCGAGAATCGCGCGCGAGGGATGGCTGACGATCAGTGTTCCATCGTATACTATCAGGGGAAGTTCAATACCCAGTGTCTCCGCGACCGCCTGCGCACCAATATAGCGCCGCGCTGTGGCCAGTGTCACGATTACACCCGCGCTCTGAGCCGCGCGAATAGCCTCGCGCGTGCGAGGTGTAATCTGGCCTTGTGGGGTAAGTAACGTCCCATCAATATCGATAGCAATTAATTTTATTGCGTTAGTGGTGTTTTCCATAGTGCCTCTGCGCAGAACTGCCAGGGCGCTAATGCTCTGTCAATCTTCATTTAAGGGGGAAAAGCGGGAGTGCAGAGGGCGCAGCCCTCTGCGTCTTCTCGCTCTGCGCCGCCGCAGGCGGCGCACCCTTCAAATAAAGTTGGACAAAGTACTAGCCCCGGCAGGGACGAGGTATTCAAAAACCTTCTTTTTCTTCGCTGCCGCGGATGACAAGAGAAGGAGACAAAGATAGAGAACGTGGCGTAATTGCCGGGATAATATAGTATATGCTAAAACGAGAAGAAAACCTAGAGCATAGGGCTTCTTTCTCACCGCGCGGCAAGCATTGTTGAGGCGAAATGGTATGAGTACACGCGAGAAAAAGACGGGTGGCGAGCGCAAACGTGCGTTGGATGGGCATGGAAAGCCGGTGCAGGCAGAGGGTTGGCGCCAGTGGCGGGACGAGGCTGGCCTGCCACTCTTGCCTGACGAAGAGGCGATCAGTACGGTCCGCGATAGCCTCTATGATCTGATTCCGCTGGGATCACGCGAACTCAAGGTGATTGGCAGCGCGCCCTTTTTGCGTTTGCAACAGGTCAAGCAGCTTGGCTTTGTCTATCGTGTCTGGCCGGGAGCCACGCACACGCGCTACGAGCACAGCCTGGGCGCGTACTACCTGATGCTGCGGGCGTTGCGGGCGCTGTTGCAGCGCGGGGACCAGGGCGGATTGGATGGCGTTGCCCCGGAGAGTATTCGCGCGGTTCTGGTGGCCACGTTGTTGCACGATATCGGACACTATCCTTTTTCGCATACAATTGAAGAGCTGGGCACGCCGATTATTCTTCACGAGAAGGTCGGGCGCGCGATCATTGAAAAGAGCGAGATCGCGACCATTCTGGAGCGCGATTACCAGCTTGCGCCTGAGCGCGTGGCCGACCTGATCGATCCGCCCAAGCATCGCGCGCTGCATCCCGACGACGAGCTGTTGAGCAGTCTGCTGAGCGGGGCGCTGGACGTTGATAAACTGGATTACCTGCCGCGGGATGCTCGCGCCTGCAATGTGCCCTATGGTGGCGTCGATATGTCACGCCTGCAAGCGTCGTTGCGCGTTCACCCGGTCAACGGGCAGCGGCGCATCGTGGTGACGCACAAGGGAATCAGTCCGCTGCACTCGCTGTTGCACGCGCGCCAGGAGATGTTTGACAACATCTACTGGCATCACACCTGTCGCTCACACCAGATGATGCTCCTGCGCGCCGTTCACGAGGCCCTGGCTGCGGACGCGCTGAATGTCGAGCGACTGATGGGGCTGGATGATGCTTCGCTGCTCACCCTGCTGGCCAGTCCAGAGATGCCGGCCAGCACGCGCGCGCTGACCGAGGGCTTGCAACTGCGCCGGCCCTATAAAGGTTTGTTGGAGATCAGCCGCCTGGCCGGGCGCCTGTATAACCGGCTGGACGCGCTTTTCTGGGACGCGCGCAGAAGGCGCCAGGTCGAGATCGCCCTGGCCCGCGAACTGGCCACTCTGCTGGACAGCGAGGTCGCCGATCACGAAGTTCTGCTGGACATCCCTCGACCGGAGAAATGGGAGATGGATGTCTGGATCACCCTGGAGCATCCGCCGGTCGGCATGGGCGAACTGGTCCACTGGATCGAAGCCACCGGGCTCCAGCCGGACGACCTTGCCCGCTACGAGCAGCACCAGCGCCGCATCCGCGTTCTCGTCTCCGAAAGGCTGCGCGACTCCCTGCTCAGTCGCCGCGCTGAAGTCCTTCAAAAACTCGAAGAACTGGTAGAAGCATAGGGAGGCAAGCTCCCACATTTCAAGGGAAGCACAACAGGCGCGCCTGTTGTGCTTCCCTTGAA
>DASVMX010000579.1:0-10731 GCA_036384215.1 Ktedonobacteraceae bacterium
CCCGGGTGGAGGTGCCCGTCAAGCAACTGGAACGCCTGATCACAGAGTTACTGGATGTCTCCAGAATGCAGGCAGGGAGCCTCGAGTATCGGCGGGAGCGGGTGGACCTTGACGAGCTGCTGCGGGAGGTCATCGCTACCATCTACCACCTCCATCCCAGCCATACTATCCTGGTCCGTAGGAGCGTGCATATCAGCCTGATCGGGGATCGAGATCGGCTGGGACAGGTCTTCACCAACCTGCTCAGCAATGCCATCAAGTATTCGCCAGATGCCCAGACCGTTGAGATGGATCTCTCCGCCTCCGACGATGTGGTCATGCTCCGTGTCCGCGATCATGGCCTGGGCATCCCGCGAGAACTGCGCGATAAAATTTTTGAACGGTTCTATCGGGTCACTGATTTCAGGCAGAAAGCGATTCCGGGTCTGGGCATGGGGCTCTACATTGTGGCCGAGATCGTCAAACAGCATGGAGGCACCATCACGGTGGACAGCACCGTTGGGAAAGGCTCGACCTTTACGGTGACCCTGCCCCGCACGAGCGATGCCTGAGCAGATGAGGGCGGCGGAAGCTGTGCCGAAACAGCTTTCCGCCGCCCTCATGGACCAGATTGACCCGGCGCCGAGGTATGTGTGAAAAGAAGACAGAAGGAATGAAGAATCGTTGTCATACCCCGACGTTGCCCGTGGCACGGGAGATCACCCGGCTGATCGCTGAGGGAGCGCGTGGAGCAGGAGGCCGACCCAGCGGCCGCGGGCGTCTCTGCGTGGGCGGCCTTGAGGTACTGCGTACGCTTCGGCAGCGCCGGCGTCGCCGGGCTCCTAGGGTGTGGTGGTTGCGGTGCGGTAGAACTCGGCTGCGGGGACGATTGCGGGGACGCCGAGTTCGGCGGCGACCGCAGTGATCGCGGTGGCGCCGACGGCGAGGTCAGCCTGGCCATCGGTGGTGAAATACGGTGCGATGAACGTCTCGTAGTGGGCCCGGGCTTCGTCTGCAGTGTGCCGGCCGATGAACGTCTGGATGTGCTGCACCGTGGTGTCGGGTTCGTTGTGGATCACCTGCAGGGCGCGCCGGTGGGCTCGTACGACGGCCTGGACCGCGGGGTCGTCCGGGTGGATGTAGGTGGGGTCGACGGCCACGCCTACGGTGGGGATCTGGAAGTGGTCGCCGACCCAGGCCAGCACCTGCCAGCCGTGCTCGGCGGCTATCGCCTCCGGTGCCATGGTGCTGCCGACCAGGGCGGCGTCGATCCTGCCATCGTGCAGCCAGCGCAGATCCATGCCGTAGTCGCCAGGCGGCCGGATGATGGTGTGGATGTCGCGGTCCGGGTCGAGGCCGGCCTGACGCAGCACGATCCGGGCGAAGCACCCGGGTGCGGTGTGAGGGGCGTGTACTGCCAGCTGCCGGCCGGCCAGGTCGGCCAGGGAGGTCAGGCCGGGGCGGGCGAGGAACCAGAACAGCGGGCGGTGGGTGTTGACATTGAGTGCGACCCAGGGGATGCCACCGGCCAGTCGGGACAGCAGTGCCCGGCCGAGTCCGATGGTGGCGCAGTGGCGCAGCCGCTCCTCGTTCCAGGAGCAGCCGTCGCGCAGCGCGACGTGGACGCTCTCGTCGGCGTAGTAGCCCTGCTGGTCGGCGATGTAGGCGACCAGTTCCTCGTGCAGGCCCCGCCCGACGTAGGCGAGATCGATTGTGTACATGAACATTTTTCCTTTCGTGTTACCGCCATGCGCCCGCGCGTGCCGCGGGCCCGGCTGCTGCGGCCCATGGTGCTGAGGTGATGGTATGGCCCCGTGCGCGGAGGACAGCGGGGCGTCAGTACATTTTACCGCTCTCACTCTTCTTCACTGTTTCCCCAAACTTTAGTGAGGCACTTTTGAGATCGCGTCTTCCAAACGGCTGATCTGATCCAGTTCGGGGATGCACGGCCACAGCAGCAGCTCGTCCACGCCCATATCTGCAAATTCCTGGACAAGGCCACATAGCGCTTCTGGCGTGGTACGCACTCCGGCGGCTACCTGTGTCGCCGCTGGCCCTAAGGGCGCGTAGTAGTCCCGCACGGTTCGGTTCACCCAGTCAGCCACGTTAGGACCCAAACCATAGTATGAGGTCACGACCAGGCGCGGCTTGCCAGTCCTGCCAGCCTCCTGCCAGACCTTTCTGGTCATCTCCAGGGACTGGCGCACCATCTCTGGACCACCACCGCCTACACCTATGAGTGCTCCGTTGCCCCAACGAGCGATCCGCTCTCTCGCTTTCGGTGAAAAACCCCCAATCAGCAGTTCCGGCCCGCCTGGTTGAACGGGCACAGGGCCAACCTCTCCAACCGTCCCACTGACTGTCTGGCCAGACCAGATCCGGGTCATCAGCGCGAGCTGCTGATCGAAGCACTTGCCACGATTGCGAAAGGAGGCCTCAGCCGCCAGGAAATCATCCTCGCGCCCGCCAATGCCCAGGCCGAGCGTTAGCCGACCGTTGGAGAGCGCGTCCAGGCTGGCGGCCTGCTTGGCAAGAAGAGCCGTCCTGCGCAGTGGCGCGAGCAGCACCGCGGTCATTAAACGAATATGCTTTGTCACACCCGCGACCGCCGCCAGCGTCATCAGTGGCTCATAATTCTGGTACACCACCCGGTCGGTCACTCCCAGGCTCGAAAAAGCCGCACTGTCTGCCCGCCTCGCCCAATCCAGAATCAACTCCCCCTTGACCCCAGGAATGACCGCTGGCAGACCAATACCAATGTTCATTGTTCACCCTTCCTCTTACTTTCTGACGATCAATTGACTTTCTTATGAACTCACTAAGTCTGGCATCCAGCCGCGCCTGTCGATGGCCAGCGAGGGCAAGACCGCGTCCGCGCCGTGTTTACCTTTCCGCATGCGCAAGCTTCTTCGCCTGTCTGCTGGCTTTTTCCTTTTCCTCTGCCATCATGTTGCTTTCCAGTCCTAGTGCTTTGTCAAACTTCGTTTGAGGAATGCGCTGCCTGCGGCAGCGGAGAGAGAAGAGACGCAGAGGGGCTGGCGCCCCTCTGCACTCCCCACTTTCCTACCCTTCAAACGAAGCTTGACGGGACACTAGACCTCTGTGCTGATCTGAAGAACGCGCACTCCCTGCATATCCAGCCAGTAGTGCCCCCTTCCCTGCGCCACGCAAATGAGCACCGTATCGCAGGAGGGGCAGCGGATGACCGTCCCCATCCCATGCATGTAGACAGCCAAAGCACCGATGGCATTGGTTGCGCCGCAACCGGTGCAGGTTGCCTGGACTTGCGTCATTTCAAAGGGGAAGATCTCTTGCAGGATGCCCCCAGCAGCGTTGCCATCTAGCTTGTTCTCCATCATGTTTCTCCTGTCGGTCCAAATCGTTCGGTTTTGATGCGTCCTGGTTCGTATCCCAGGGTGACGAGACTGGTCGCGGCTGTTTCGACGAAGGGGGTTGGGCCACAGATGAACAGCAACGGGCGTTGAGCAACTGGCCATGCCACCTCGCGTAGCATCTCGGTATCGATCCGGCGGTGATACCCTGTCCACCCAGGTGGTTGCTCCCGGGTCAGCGTATACGCCACCTCAAGCTTCGTCTTGCTCTTGACCAGGCGAGCGAGTTCGTCACGGTAAATCACCTCTGTGTATGATCGCGACGAATACAGCAAACGGATCGGAATCGTGCTCCCTCTAGCGACCCGGGAGCGGATCATCGCCATTAACGGCGCGATCCCCGATCCCCCGGCTATCAGCAGAAGAGGACCACCTATCTGCTCCTCCCAGACGAAGTATCCCCCAATGGGACCGCGCAGTTCCAGCTGGTCCCCGACACGCAGTTCCTCCGTGAGGTAGGGCGACACTTCCCCCTCATCTATCCGTTCGACGGTGAGCGTCACATGTGGTTCCGGCTTTGGGGCAGACGCGATTGAATAGCTGCGCTCTGCCCGGTAGCCGTCTTCAGCCGTGAGGCGCACATCCACGTGCTGTCCCGGTCGATGCCCGTTCCAGTGAGGGACGGCAAGCGTGATGCTCTTCGCCCGCGCTGTTTCCTCCTGCATCGCCACAACTTCGCCGAGTTGCCAGTTTAGTCGCCCCGGTAGCGTTCTTCTTTCCATGGATCACCGTGATTGTGGTAGCCAAGCGACTCCCAGAAGCCCGGTTCATCCTGCGCGACCAACCGCAGACTCCGGACCCACTTGGCGCTCTTCCAGAAGTAGAGATGGGGAACCAGCAGGCGAGCCGGGCCGCCGTGTTCCGGCGTGAGAGGCTGCCCCTCATACGCATCCACCACCCATGCCTTCCCATTCAACACGTCTTCCAGCGGAAGATTGGTGGTATAACCGCCATCGCTCAAGGCAATCACGGCGGTGGCATCGTACTCCACCTGCGCGAGCAGCGTATCGACAGAGACGCCTTCCCAGTGGGTATCCAGTTTCGACCACTTGGTCACGCAGTGGATGTCTGCGGTCACCATCTCATGTGGCAGGGCGTGGAAGGCCTCCCAGGTCCACCGTTTTGGTTGATCGACCTTCCCAAGCAGGGAGAAATCCCAGGCTGCGAGGGGCGTGTGTGGCGTTGGTCCTGCCGAAAGGACAGGAAAGCCATGCTCCAGATATTGTCCTGGCGGGATTCGCCCACTCTCGTCGCCAGGCTTTCGGCGACCTCGGAATCCCCGCGAAACGAAACCTTTGCTCATCTCTTCCCTCCTGATCTCTTACTCATGGTCTTTTTGATGAACGAGAGCTTGTCCTACGAATCGAGTGTCAGAAACAGGTCGTTGAGCCCTTCCGCCAGGGTGGGATGGGTGAAGATGCTGTCTCGTAAGGCGGTGTAGGGCAGCTTCCCCATCATAGCGACCTGAATGATGGTCATGATCTCGCCCCCCTCTATGCTCAGGATGGCGCAGCCCAGGATCTGTTGGGTCTCGGCATCGACGATGGCCTTCATAAACCCGCGCGTCTCGCCGGTTTCCAGGGCACGGGGCACGGCAGTCATAGGCAATTTTGCCACACGGGTCTCGCGCCCCTGTTTCCTGGCCTCGGTTTCGGTCATGCCAACCCGTCCAAGCTGAGGGTCGATGAAGATGGTATGGGGAACCAGGCGATCCCGCGTGCTGGCGTGGCCCTGCTCCAGCAGATTGGCGCGCAAAATGCGGAAGTCATCATACGAGGCGTGGGTGAACGCTGGCCCACCTCTCACATCCCCCATGGCGTAAACGCCAGGAACGTTCGTTTCCAGTCGCTCATTCGCCTGAATGTAGCCCTCCTGGTCCAGGTGGATGCCCGCCGCTTCGGGGGTAAGCGCTTCGGTGTTGGGGACGCGTCCGGCTGCGGCCAGCAGATGCGAGCCAATGAGCTGCGCTTCCCCTTGAGGGGTACGCACGGTTAACCGGAGACGCCCATCACTGAGTTGCTCCACCTGTTGCGGCGTGGTACCGGCCAGGATGGTGATTCCCTCCTCGCGAAACAGCTTCGAGATCTCGTCAGACACGTCCTCATCCTCGTTCATCAGCAAGCGGGGACGGCGCTGAATAATCGTGACCTGGCTGCCAAAGCGCCGAAACATTTGTCCGAACTCCAGCCCGATGTAGCCACCACCGAGAATGAGCAGATGTTCGGGAAGTGTATCCAGATCCATAAGCGTGGTGGAATTGAGCACAGGGACGCGCTCGACGCCTTTGATCGTGAGTGGTTTGGGACGGTCGCCGGTATCGATCACAATCAGTGGCGCGGTGACTGTTCGCGTCTCGCCACCATTGAGCGAGACTTCAAGCGTTTTTGGGGCGGTAAAGTGAGCCTCGCCCCTGAGCAGATCCAGCCCTCGTACCTCTGTCAGACGGTTCTGGTAGCCGTTGCGTGCTCCCTCGACGATTCCTTGTTTGCGCTGGCGGACGGCCTTCATATCGACCGAAATCGGACCAATGTGTATGCCGTACTCCTCCCCGCGCCTGGCCAGATACGCGAGGCGGGCACTGGCGACCATGGTTTTGGTGGGGGTGCAACCCGCGTTGACACAGACCCCGCCGATATGGTCGCGCTCGATCACCGCGACTTTTCGGCCTGCTTTCGCCAGGGCAATCGGGAGAAATCTCCCCCCCTGGCTGGTCCCGATCACAATAGCATCATAGGTGGTAGCTTGAGACATCTCACGGTTCTCCTTCTCCGTCAAACGGAAGAGGTGCTTCCCACAAGCACCATGCTTATCTTAAGAGTGGTGTTCCATCTCCAGGATACATGTTGAGTCCAAGAGTGGATCCTTCTGGAAAGTGCCGCGGAGGCAGCATTCCTCTTCCTCACGCTCTCCCTCAGGCAACCTCGTCCCGCGAGGTGGGAAAGGTGACCGTGAAGGTCGATCCTTTTCCGACCTCGCTGTCCACCGTGATGGTTCCCCCGTGCCGCTTGACGATCTCCGTGACAATGGACAACCCCATCCCCAGGCCGGGAACCATGCGCTGGCTCGGATCACTTACCCGGTAGAAACGCTCAAAGATTTTCTCGCGCTGCTCCGCGGGGATGCCAATGCCATGGTCGCGCACGGCTATCGTGGCGGTTTCCTCCGAGGCGCTCGCCTCAATCTCGATCAGCGGGGCATCGGGAGCATACTTAATGGCATTACTGATGAGGTTTAGAAAGACTTGTGCTAACCGACCATTATCCCCGAGCAGGAGGTGCGAGACGGCGCCACGCACGGTAATGGTATGGGTGGGGGCCATCTGCTGCATGGTGTCCGCCACTTCCTGAAGCAGGGCTTTCAGATCCACGGGCTCCCATTGGTACTCCAACCTCCCCGCCTGAAGCCTGGTGACATCCAGTAATTCTCCGACCAGCCGTTCCAGCAGGCGAAGTGGCTCCTCCATGCGCGCAAGCGCTGCCGCTGTCTCGTGCAGACCCTGCCTGACCAGGCGCTTTTTCAGCAGTTGGGTCTGGATCTTGACCGCTGTTAGCGGCGTTCTGAGTTCATGGCTAGCCATGCTCAGAAAGTCGTCCTTGCGCCGTTCCAGTTCTTTGTGCGCGGAATTGTCGAGCACAAAGCCGATGCCCTGGAGCGCCTCCCCGTGGAAGGCCACGCCGCCCATCAGCACGTCCAGGCGGCTACCATCCTTACACAGGAGTTCGGCCTCAAAGGGCGTGGTACACTGTTGCACGACCAGTTCCTGGTGTGCCCGCTGGATCAGCGAGGCTTTCAGGGCTGGCAGGGCGAGCCTCCCCCAGGTGAGACATCGCTGACCCAGGTCGTCCTGGCTATAGCCTGTCATCCGCAGGAAGGTGCTATTCGCTTCCACAATCTCGTCGCCTCCGGCGAAAAAGATTCCGATCACGCTGGAATTCATGAGGTGATTCACGCGTTCCTGGCTCTGGCGCAAGGCCTCCTCGGTCTGTTTCTGCTCATCGATATCGGTGCAGGTGCCCACCCAGTGGATGATCTGCCCTTCCTCGTTGCACACAGGCACCCCCCGTGATAAAAACCAGCGATAGGCTCCTGTACGGCCATCTCTGAGACGATAGTCAAACTCATAGGGTTTCCCTGCCTCCCATCCCTGGTGCTGCAATACTACCACCCGCTCCCGATCCTCAGGATGCACGAACTCGAGCCAGGTCGTTTCCTCAGATGCGCTACCCGTTCGGGAGGCCGTGCGCCGCAAGCCCTCGATGCATTGCTGGGAAGCTCGAGGCGAGTGCTGGACCCATTCATTCGCTCTGCCGTGCTCGGCCATCTCGTGGACATAGTCGTGCCAGCGCCGATTAGTGTAGGCGATGGAGCCATCAGGCCGCCTGATCCAGACGAATTGAGGAAGGGCATCAATCAACGCATATTGTGCTTCTTCCATTTCTTTCCGCGCTCTTTTTTCGATTCGTAACGCCATATGGTGTATTCCTCTTTCACATTCCACATCCATTATCGATCCTTTTCCTGCTTTGCACAGGAAAAGGATCGTCTATCAGGTCTCACAAGCGGTTCTTCTGAGAGATGATCTCTGACTCTCGGAGTATAGGGGAAGAGCAAAGAGGAAGTCATGGGTCCAAAGAGCTATTGTTGGAAGCAGTGACCGCCGAGACCCGGCACGAAAGTTCTAGTGCGCAGATCGGCTTCTCTGGTTAGCCCAATGTATTCGGGTTTGACTTGCCTGAGAGATCTGCCTCCGACACTCACGAAAACGGGTCAACCTCACTTCTTGCAATCTCGCATTTTTGCAACAGAGTTAGATGAGAACACACGCTCAATCGAGGTCATATGGTAGAGCATTCCCGCCCGAGGAGCTTTCTATGGAGAGTATACTTTATAGATTGATAGACATTTTTCTCTGAGATACCTGGAGAAAGGAGAAGCGTATGCAAATCGGATTAGTCGGCCTTGGGCGCATGGGCGCGTTTATGGCCAAACGCCTGCTTCGCCATGGACATACCGTGATTGGCATGGCTCGCCATGACAGTACGGTTCAGGGAGCATTGCAGGAGGGAGCGATCACGCGAGGTACGACCCAGCTTTCAGACCTTGTGGCGCAGCTTGATGCCCCCAGGGCCATCTGGCTGATGGTCCCTGCCGCGTCTGTCGATGCCACCCTGGCAGATCTGGTTCCCTTGCTCGCGCAGGGTGATACCGTGATCGATGGAGGCAATTCCTATTACCATGATGACATCCGCCGGGCCGCCGCATTGAAGTCGAAAGGCATCCACTATCTCGACGTCGGGACCAGTGGCGGGGTTTGGGGTCTGGAGCGGGGGTATTGCTTGATGATTGGCGGCGAAGCAGAGGTGGTGCAACGCCTCTCCCCGCTTTTCGAGGCACTTGCTCCTGGGGTGAGCGCTACTTCACGCACTCCAGGACGAGAAAACGAGGCAGGAACCGCCGAGAAAGGCTACTTGCATTGCGGACCAACTGGCGCGGGCCACTTTGTGAAAATGGTGCATAACGGGATTGAGTATGGCATCATGGCCGCCTATGCTGAAGGGTTGAATGTGTTGCGTCACGCGAATATTGGCAAGGACCAGCAACAGGTTGATGCCGAAACAGCGCCGTTGAGCAACCCAGAGTATTACCAGTACGATCTCAATCTGGCGGATGTCGCGGAAGTCTGGCGGCGAGGGAGCGTCATTGGTTCCTGGCTCCTCGATCTGACCGCGAGCGCGCTGCTCAAAGACCCGGCCCTGTCCCAGTTTGGAGGCCGCGTTTCAGACTCGGGCGAAGGCCGGTGGACGATCCATGCCTCGATCGATGAAGGGGTTCCCGCGCATGTGCTGACTGCCGCGCTCTACGAGCGTTTCGCTTCCCGTGGCGAGGCCGATTTCGCCGATAAACTGCTGTCGGCTATGCGTTTTGAATTCGGCGGTCATCTCGAAAAGGTGGAAGAAGGGTCCTGAACCAAAGCCGTCTGAACCGCTCCAAACAGTTCCAGCATTCGTCTGTATTGGAGCACCATTCCAGGAGCGCCAGCAGGATCTTCAAGATGGCGCCCCCTGAGTGGGTGTAGGAGCCAAACCTAATTGCTGTAACATGCCCAACTGATCTGAGCTGCCCCAGCGCTCAACCAGCTGGCCGTTTGCGAACTTCGCAATCTGGACGCCGTGCACCTTCACCTGCTTGCCCGTGGGGGGAAACCCCAGGTACGCCCCGTTGTGCGTGCCGGTCAGGGTATAGGCAACCGCAATCCTGTCTTCATCAGCGACAACCTGGTCGTACGTCAAGTGCAGGTCTGGGAAGGCCGTACGAAACGCTTTGAAGAAATGCTCAAAGCCTTCTGGCCCTCGACCCTGCCCAGGAGCCGGGTCATGGTCAACAGCATCTGGTGCGACGACCTCGTAGAAAGCAGGATAATCCCCCCCGGCAGCTTCAGCGAAGCGCTGCTGGGCAGCGAAGTTTTGTTCTTGCGACATGTCTTCCTCCTGGACTTTGTGTCCACCATAGTACAGTTTCACGCTGTTTTCTCCCCTTTTCAGTATCGGCATCTCGGCAAAAAAATGCAGCCGGCTAAACAGGGATGGATTATCCTGGGTCAGCAGGCGCAGAAACATGGCATGAATTTGTGGTCCGGTCATCAAGGGGAGAAGTGTCTCCTCTTGCACTCATCCGATATTCTGCCTATGGTGTACAAGCCAGGAGGCGGATGGACCACATGCAAGAGAGTTGTCAGTCGCTCCAGTAGATGCCGGCAGGCTCACTCTGGTCGCCTTTACAAAAGAGCGACACGATGCGCGAGTAAAGCGTTTTCTTGCGTATCTGGCCAGGCGTTAAGACGCTCTTAACGCCTGCGTAATTTGCGCCGACATAACCTTGGAGTGGCTGTTGTCAATCGCAGAAATATTGGTAATAGGCTCAAATGCGGAGTAAAGAAAGGGGCAACCTTATGTATGCAACAGTACGTCGTTACGAGGGCGTGACCGATCCGAGAGAGGCGGCGCGGCAGGTGAATGAAGGCTTTGTGCCGCTCATCAGCCAGATCCCTGGGTTCTTGGCTTACTACTGGGTCGATGCTGGCGGTAGCGTGATGGTGTCAACCAGCATTTTCGAAGACCAGGCCAGCGCGGAGGAATCCAACCGACGAGCTGCGGACTACGCCCGGCAGAATATGGCCACCTTGCTCCCGAACCCGCCGCAGATCACAGCCGGTGAAGTTGTCGCACACAAGGCAAATTAGGTCGGAACAAGATGCACGAGCCAAACTCGACCGAAAACCTGCCTTATCGGTTGGATTCTGGTCAAGATTACGATGTTATCGGCAGAGTTGCCCATTTTATTGTCCAAAAAACTCTGCCGA